>NZ_LBCR01000019.1:0-52150 GCF_001005635.1 Microbacterium sp. Ag1 | reverse complement strand
CCGCCGAGCACGATCGCGAGGCCCCCGGCGATCAGGGCGTCGATGAGGTAGGCGACGGCGCGACGGGAGACCGGCGCGATCTGGTCGGTCGCGGGCTGCGTCATGAGGTCTCGCTCTCGGAGGACGGGGGCGTCGTGCTGTTCTTGATGGTGCCAGGTTCACGGCGGACGCGCACGGCCGCCGCTTCCTTCAGATTCTGGAATCCGTTCGAGATGGCCGTGCCGCCGACCAGCGAGCGGATGCTCAGTCGCGCCTGAAGACGCTTCCAGAAGCCGGCTTCCTTGCCGAGGCCGCCCACGATGTCATCGACCTCGTGCCAGAAGGAATCGACGTCCTCCTGGCTCGGCTCGGCGGGACCGAACACGTCGGCATCGGCCCGCTCGGCGAGGGCGGTGACCTGCGGAACCGTCAACGAAGACGCCACGACCACCGCCTCCTCGATCCGCGTGCCGCCGGGAGGGATGCGCGCGCCGTAGTCCACGGCACGGTCGGTGAGCTCGTCCCATCCCCCGCTGATGCGGTCGGCGGTGCGTGCGGCCGCGCGTCGGGAACGACGCTTCGCCGCCTTCCACGCACCGATCACGATGAACGGCGATGCCAGGAGTGCGATCACTCCGAGGGAGATGCCACCGATCACGAGGATCGCGCCGATGATGCCCGCGATGTTGAGACTCTCGTCCTCGCCCTCGCGGTCGTCGGGCAGCGTGGGCGGCAGGTCGACGGGCTCCTGCGGCGGAGGCGGGGGCTGCAGCACCTGCGGCTTCGGGTCGACGCGCGGCTTGGTGTTCTGATCGTTCGGCACCTGGTCTTCGGGAGGGGTGGGGTTGAAGGCGATCCACCCGAGCCCCTCGAAGTTGACCTCGACCCAGGCATGCACGTCGTCGCCGGTGGCAGCGAACGTGGCTTCTCCCGCGTTCTCCTCGTCGGGGTAGTAGCCCATGACCACACGAGCGGGGATGTCGACCTGTCCGGCGAGCAGGGCCATCGCCACGGCGTACTGCTCGTCGTCGCCGATCATCTGCTCGCCGCCGACGAGGGTCGAGATGCGCTCGGCGGTGTGTCCAGCCCGGGAGATGACCTCCCCCTCGAGCCCGTGGCTGAAGAAGCCCTCCTTCGCCAGGAAGTTCTCGAGGGCGCGCACCCGCTCGATGGGCGTCTCCGCGCCGACCACCGTCTCGGCGGCGAGGGCTGTGAGCTCCTCCGGCACGTTGCTCGGCTTGGGCATCGAGACCTTGCCGAACGGCACCTCGGCGAGCTGCTCGTCGTCGGGAATGTTCGGCATCACGGCGTCCACCGTGTACTCGTCGCCCTTCGTCAGCTTCGTGGTGGAGACGGCAGTGCCCGTCTCGGTGTTCACGTAGGTGCCGCGGCGCAGCTGCTCGGCGTCATCGCCGGAGAACCTGATCTCGGACAGCTCGCCCGCGGTCGGCATCCACACACCGCGATAGGCACCGATCTCGACGTTGAGCGTCACCGGGACGCCCTCGGCATCCGGTGACATGTTCGAGCGCAGCGGGCTGAAGGCGCTCGACGAGGTGGGTCCGCGGTCGGTGACGTTGTAGACCATGCCGTCGAACTGATCCATGACGGCCGTGCGGATCCGCGCGCCCTTGGGCAGTCCCTGCACCGTGAAGAGCGTCTCGTCCGCCTCATCGCGCACGTTCTTGCGGAACGCCTGCAGGGGGCTCGGGTAGTCCCGGATGTCGAACGGCGGGATGATCACGTCGCGGAACACGTGCCGCGGCTGCGCCGGGTTCGCGACCGCGCTCGTGGCCACCCCCGCACCACCGGCGATCGCCAGCACGGCCACGCCCGCGAGCAGACGACGCGTGCGCATGTGCGAGGCCCTGGAGGGGTCGACCTCGCTGACGGAGATCGCCGTGTTCTGCGGCGCCCACAGCTGGCGAAGCGCGAGCCAGGACATGCTCACGACCGCGAACACGAGTCCCTGCACCAGCGGGAACGCGGGTTCAGGGGTGCCGAGGGCGATCACGAGCATGAGCAGCACGCCGGCCGGGATCAGCGCCCAGGCCACCTGCGACAGGCGCAGCGCGAGCGACGCGGTCACCGTCGTGAACACCAGCGCCAGGAGGAAGGGGACCACGAGGTGACCGTCCGCCGCGGCCACGGGCGCCACCGTGGTGAGCATCTGCTTCCACGCGGTGACCGTCCCGAGCGCGAGCTTCTGCAGCGTCTCCAGCGTCGGGATGAAGCCGAGGATCGAGGTCTGCGGCAGGGCGAACGCGCCGCCGAACACGAAGTAGGCGGCGAGCGTGAGGCCCGCGATGATCAGGATGCCCCAACGGCGCCAGGTCGTGACCGCCGCGATCGCGAGGCCGAGCACGACGCCGCCGATCACGGCGGGGAGGCAGGACGGACCGGCGAACGTCGGCCAGAAGCCGACCAGTGCGGTGACCACCAGGAGAGCGGAGGCACCGAGATCGAGGATCCAGCGACGCACGGGAAGACCGGCGAACGCGGCGGAGGATGCGGTCATGCGAGCACCTTCTGCAGGGCGAGGGGGATCTGCTCCAGCGCACCGACCGTCACGACGTCGGCATCGCCGATGCGGCGCAGGGCCGGAGCGGAGGCGGTGGTGTCGGCGACGACCACGAGCACGCGGGCGCCGAACGGAAGACGCGCACAGGCGAGACGGAGGTCGTCGGGCTTGACCCGCGCCCCGCACACGAGCACCACGACGCTCGCGAGCGGCATCGTCGCCGACACCACTCCGGCGAGCTCGGCGATGCCGCCCTCCTTGGGCTTGCTGTTCTCGACGGCCGAGAGGGAATCGAGCAGCTGCTTGCCCGTGCCTGCCGGCAGCTCGCGCCCCTGCACCCGCATGTCGACGCGCTGCGAGTCGCGGAGAGCACGCAGGCCGATCGACCCTGCGGCCGAGACTCCCAGCTCGAAGTCGTCGGGGGTGGCGTAGTCGGCGAGGGAGCGCGACAGACCGATCACGAAGTGCGAGCGCCGGGTCTCCTCGTACTGCCGGACCATCATGGTGCCGGTGCGGGCCGTCGAGCGCCAGTGCACGTGGCGGAGGTCGTCGCCCGGCTGGTACTCGAGCAGGGCGTGGAACGACACGTCGTCGCGGGACAGGTCGGCGGCGGGAAGACCCTCGAGGTCACGCAGGTATCCGAGGGACTGGCCGTCGAACAGCACCGTGCGCGGGTGCACGAAGAGGTCGACGGGGTCGTCGCGACGGTGCGCCCGCTCGAACAGGCCGAGGGGGTCGCCGCGCACGACGCTCACAGGGCCCACCTTGACCACACCACGCTTCTGGGTCGGGATCGCGAAGAGCTCCTCCGCCTCCTCCCCCGGCGCGAGCCGCTGGATGCCGAACTCGCCGCGCCCCGAACCGACAGGGAGCACCACTCGCGACGGCAGGATGGCCCTGCTGCCGCGGTTCGCGAGGGTCAGGGCGCCGACCGCGCGCTCTCCCACGACGACGCGGGTGCGGGCGAGGTCGAGGGCGACGTCGTAGGCGGTGCGGCCGATGAGGAACAGCGCGCACAGGGCGACGGCGATCGCGATGACGACCGCGGCGATCGTGAACTCCGACCACCCGGCGATCTGCCCGAGCACCCAGAAGCCGACCGCGAGCGCCATCAGCACCCACGCCAGCGGACGGATGGCGGAGGTGATCTTGCGGAGGCGCGTCAGGGCGCGCGCACCGAGGACGGCCGCGATGTCACGCCATCCGGCGTCGCGCTCCGTCTGCGGCGTCGACGCCGGAAGGGCCTCCGCGGTCATCAGGCCGCCGCTCGGGCCTGGGGGGCCGCAACGGCGTCGAGCACGCGGGCGATGACGGTGTCGCTGCTGGTGCCGGCGAACTCTGCCTCGGCGTCGAGCAGCAGACGGTGCTGCCACACCGGGCGGGCGAGCACCTTGATGTCGTCCGGGAGCACGAAGTGGCGTCCCTGAGCTGCGGCCCAGACCTTGGCGATGCGGATCATCGCGATCGCACCGCGCACCGAGACGCCGAGGCGGATGGCGCCGTCTTCGCGAGTCGCCTCGGCGAGCTCTGCCACGTAGCGGAGCACGGCGGGCTCGACGTGCACCGTCGCCGCGAGGTCGGCCATGTCGGCGACGGCACTGGTCGTGATGATCGCGGACAGACCTGCCGACGGGTTGCGGTCGGAGGCGCCGGCGAGGATGCTCTCGGTCACCGCGAGGTCGGGGTATCCGATCGAGGTCTTGATCAGGAAGCGGTCGAGCTGCGCCTCGGGCAGCTTGTAGGTTCCCGCCTGCTCGATGGGGTTCTGCGTGGCGATCACGAGGAACGGGCGCCCGGTCTCGTGAGTGACGCCGTCGACCGTGACGCGCGACTCCTCCATGACCTCGAGCAGTGCCGACTGGGTCTTCGGCGACGCGCGGTTGATCTCGTCGGCGAGCACGATCGACGCGAAGATCGGGCCCTTGTGGAACTCGAAGCGGTGCGACTGCTGGTCGTAGATCGTCACACCGGTCACGTCGGACGGCAGCAGGTCGGGGGTGAACTGGATGCGCGTGCTGGTGCCCTGCACGGTCGCGGCCAGCGCCTTGGCGAGGCTGGTCTTGCCCGTACCCGGTGCGTCCTCGAGGAGCACGTGCCCCTCGGCGAGCATCGAGGCCAGCACGAGGCCGACGATCTCCTGCTTGCCCTGCACGGCCTTGTCGATGTTCTCGACGAGGCGCTGGAAGGTGCCCTGGAACCAGGCGGCCTGCTCGGGGGTCATTGTCATGAGTGTGTCGTTCCTTGTTGTTGTTCAGAACCGGTGTTCACAGCGCGGATGGGGAGACGGGTCATTGCCAGAGGCGGTGCTCGAAAGCGGTGCCGTTGACCATCACCCAGGCCTCGATCACGCCACGGCGGTTGCCGAGGTAGCAACTGAGCCGGCCGCCGTAGTTGCCGTTGCCGTCCATGGTGATCGAGTACGGTCCACCCCAGACTCCGCCGTACGTCGCGTCGTTGTTGTTGCACCGCACGGAGATGGTCTGCCCCGGATCGAAGTCCTGAGCGTTCAGGTAGAAGTACGCGCAGGTGCCGTCGTTGCAGTTCGGCTGGCCGTTCGCGTTGCCGGTCGAGGTGATCCAGGCGCGCGGATTGGGCTTCGGGCCCGACGTGCCTGCTTCGCTCCGCGTGATCTTCTGCCCCGCGTCGTCCGTCACCTCGACGTCGATCGTGTGGCGCTGGCTGTAGCCGTCGCCCACGGTGGTGCTTCCGTTCGCACCGACGTGCGTCCACCCGCCGCCGTCGATCCGGATGCGCACGACCTTGATCCCCCGTCCGTTGGCCGAGACGTTCGCGTTCCATCCGAACGTCACGCTCTTCGGGTTCGAGTTCACCGTCACTGAGGGCTGCCTCAGCGGTCCATAGGGATTGCCGGACATCTGGTTCGAGGCGTCGCTCGAGTAGGTCTGGCCGTCGACCGTCGAGACGGCACGGACCCGCACGTTGTAGTTCGTGCCGTTCGAGAGGCCGGTGATGACGTTGTTGCCCGGCATCGCCGCCCAGTTGCCCCCGATGGAGTACTGGTACTGCACCTCGTTCGACCTCGCACCGTTGAGCGCGCCGGGAGACCAGGTGAGCGTGAGCGACCGATCGCCTTCGGCGACGTTCGACAGCGAGGGCGCACCCGGCTTGTTCACACCGCGGCGCGGTGCCGACATCGGGCTCCATTCACCCCAGCCCGCCTTGTTGTTCGCACGGATGCGGTACGTGTACGGCGTCTCCGAGGTCGGGACCTTCACCGCCTGCGACCTGGCGTCGGCTCCCGGCGTGATGGTGTTCCGCAGCGTGCCGCCCTCCCACACCTGCAGCTGGAACGAGTCGATCGGGTCGCCGTTCGCGTTCCCCGGCACCCAGTTCACCTGCATCTGCGCCTCGGTGCCCACGCCCTGCAGCTGTGTGACGGTGGGCGCCGCAGCGGGCATCGGCGGACCCGCCGGAACCTCGGACGCCGACCAGCCGCTCCAGCTCGACGGCTCGGGCGCGCGGTTGTGGGCCTGCACGCGCACCTGGTAGATGCCGCCGTTCTCGAGGCCCTCCCAGGTCATCGAGTTCCCGGTGGCCTGCTTCTGCGAGACCCCGGACGGCGGAGCCGGCGAGATCTCCAGCGTGTAGCTCTCCACCGGAGAGCCGGGAGTGGTCGGGGTGGCCCACGCGACCTTGAGCGACTTGTCGCCGAAGGTCAGCGTCGGCGGGGTCGGGGTGTCGGGACGGGCATCAGGACGGGCGACCGCCGAGGTGCCGGACGGCTTCGACTCGCCCACCCGGTTGGTCGCGGTCACCTGGAAGGTGTATTCCACGTTGTTGGTGAGGCCGTCGAGCGTGCACGTCGTCGAGCGGCATTCCTTCGAGTACGGGCTGCCGCCGACCGACTTCACCGTGTACTTGGTGATCTCGGCGCCGTTGTTCGACGGTGCGCCGTAGGAGACCACGACGGTGCGGTCCTGCACGCTCGACACCAGCGGGGTGCCCGGTGCCTCCGGCACGCCCTGCACGGTCACGATGATCTGGCCGTTGGCCTCGCGGTCGGGGTCCTTCGTCGCATCCTGGATGCGGTAGCGCACGACCATGGTCCCGACGAAGCTGGCGTCGGGCGTGACGACCACCTGATCGCCCTTCACGGCCGCGCCGCCGGAGCCCGACTCCGTGGCAGCAGTCATCAGCTTGAGCGGCGTCTCCGGGAACGGGTTGTAGTCGTTCGCGAGCACGGGCACCGTGATGCTCTTGCCCTGATCCGCTTCCGAGATCGTGTCGGTGTTGGCTGCCGGCAGCGGGCGGGTCGAGGCGCCGACGCGCACGGTCACCGTACCTTCGACGGCTTCCGTCGTCCCGTCGGTGATCTCCAGCTTCAGGGAGGACACCGTGCCCTTCTCGACGTCGGACGAGGCCTCGACGAGCAGCTTCGAGCCGTCGATCTTGGCGGTGATGCCCTTGCCCGCGCCGCTGACGTACTTGTACCTGTGCTTGCCCTCGTCCTCCGGATCGGGGTCGGCCGTGAGAGCGGCCAGGTCGAGAGTCGATGCCTTCTCGCCCGGAGCGACGATGACCTCTGCACCCGTGAACACCGGCTGCTGGTTCTCCGGGGGCAGCACGTTGATCGGGATGCTCAGCGTCGCCGTGCGGCCCTCGGGGTCGTCCGGCCCCGTGCCGTCGGTGACCTCGAACGTGAGCGAGTCCTGCCCGAAGTATCCCTCGGCCGACGTGTACACCAGGGTGGTCTCGTCCTTCACGAGGTCGTCGCCGTTGGCGTACACGGCGTTCACCTTGGCATGCTCGGTGATCCGCGCGGTCCCCCCGCCGGCGACGGTGACGAACTTCGAGAGCGGGATCTCCCTGGTCTCGCCGCTCATGACCTCGAGCGGCTTGGTCGAATCCAGGATCGGCCGCAGGTCGGACTCGGCCGGCACGAAGATGAACGCGGATGCGGCCAGATCGTCCTGATCGGTGATCGTGTAGCGGATGAGCTGCAGCTGCTCGGTGACGGTGACCCGCACCTTGCCGTTCTCCAGCTGGGTCGCGCCTTCTCCGAGCACGAGCTTCAGGCGATCGGTGGTTCCGTCCGGGTCCTCGTCGTTCTTGAGGATGTCGAGGTCCGCACTCATCGTGCCGTCGGTGAGGTCGGTCGGCCGCACACGGTCGTCACGCGCGACGGGCGCCTGCAGCGGGACGTCCTCGTCGACGGTGATCTGCAGCGCCGCGGTCGCCTCGGCGCCCCTCGCGTCACGGATCGTGTACTGCAGCGACGTCTCGAGCTCGCGGTTCGGCGCCTGCACCAGCACCCGATCACCCGAGACGCGGGCCGTGATGCCCGTCTCGGTCGGAACTTCGAGGCCGTCCTTCACGAGGATGATCTTGTCGCCCTCGGGGTCGGAGTCGTTCAGCATCACCGGCACCGAGATCTCGCGACCCGGCCGCACGACCACGGCATCCTTCACCGCGAACGGTCTCTGATTGATCTGCTCGCCCGGTGCGATGCCCACCCGGATCGTGGCGATGCCCTCCTTGCCGAGGCGGTCGCGCACGCGATAGCGGAACACGTCGACACCGGAGGAGTCGTCGAACGCCTCGTACGTGAAGTAGTTCTGCGCCGTCTCGGTGATGCGCCCCTTCTGCGGGCTGGAGGCGATATCGATCAGCTCGACCGAGTCGCCGTCGGCGTCGATGCCGTCGAGAGGGACGGCGATGTTCGCGGTCGACCCGGCGAGCACGCGGGCCACCAGGTCCTGCGGGCGCGGAGCGGCGTTCGTCTCCTCGTCGACCGGAAGGATCTGGATCGTGACGTAGCCGGCGTCCTTCTGCTGGCGCGAATCGACCGCCTCGTAGGTGAGGTAGACGGTCTTCGCGACGGGTCCGGCCTTGAACCGGATCGTGTCCTGCGAGACGAACGCCTCGCCGTCCTCCGGGTCGACCAGCGGCTCGACCAGCTCGGGAACGACGTGCATGACGTCGTCGTTCGGGTGCGTGTCGTTGTCGAGCACCGGGATGGTCACGACATCGCCCGCACGCACGATCGCCGTGTCGTCGTTCACGACGGGTTGCAGGAGCTTGTCCGGCGCGGGGATCGGGATGACCACCACCTCGCCCTCCGCCGACTTGGAGCCGTTGGAGATGCGGTACTTGATGCGCGCCTGGTCGGTGAGCGAGCCCTGATCGGTGATGCGAAGCGTCTCGTGGTTGATGACCGACACGGAGATGCCCGAGTCATCGTCGATCGAGACGGACTGCACCACCAGGATGCCGCCGGCGGGGTCGACGTCGTTCGCGAGCACGCCGATGAGCACATCGCCGCCCGTCGGCAGCAGCGCCACGTCGCGCACGGCGACCGGAGGGAGATCCGTCTCGCTCGCCTCGAGCACGTCGACGCGCACGATCCCCTCGCCGTTCTCGGGGCCGGCGGTCGCCAGGTACAGCACGTAGTAGGTGCCGGGAGCATCAGCGGTGAAGGAGAAGGTCTTGTTCGGCCCGTCCGTGACGATGGTCGCGCCGGGAACCTCGTTCACGCGGCCGAGTCGCAGCAGCTCGCGCCCCGAACTGGTGTCGTTGGCCAGCGGTGCCACGGTGACCTGCTCGCCGACGCGGGTCACGACGTGATCGGCGTTGGTCTTGGGCTTGGTCGAGCCCTCCGGTCGGACATCGAGGGTCACCGTCGCGGTGGCGCTCTCCCCGTATCCGTCGGCGACGGTGACCTGCACGTCCTTGCGTCCCTGCTGGCTCGCGGTCGCCTTGTACGTGATCTGGCCGTCGGTGCTGAAGTCGACCTCGTCGCCCGGCGCGGGGACGACCTCCTTGAGGTAGACATCGTCGCCCTCGGGGTCGATCCAGTCCGGGAGGATGTTGTACGAGATCGTTCCGCCGGTCTCCACGGTGAGACTGGTGTGCCGTTTGGGCACCGGAGCGGTGTTCACGCTCTTGTCGTACACGGTCAGCGTGACCGCTGCCGTGTCCTTCCCGCCGCGACCGTCATCGGCCTCGTAGGTGAAGGTGGTCGACCCTGTCGCGTCCTCGTCTACCGCGATCTGCAGGGATCCGCCGTTCTGCACCTGCTGGATCGTGCCGAGGGCGGGCTGGGCCTCGGCGAGGGTCGCGACCAGGACGTCGCCATCCGGATCGTTGTCGTTGTCGAGCACGGGGAGCATCGTCGTCACGCCGGGGCGCACACCGAACGTGTCGTCCTCGGCGATCGGAGGGGTGTTCTCCTCCTTGCGCTCGGGGAGCGTGGTCTCGACGGTCTCCTCGGTCGAGTCGTCCTCGTTCTCGGTCTCGCCCTCCGGCGGGGTGAGGTCGTTCCAGTTGTCGACGCGCTGCAGGCTCTCGTTCGCCAGCCAGGCCGCTCCGCCCACCGCGTCGTTGAGGATGATGACGTCGCGGTTGACGCGGAACACGAGGCTCTTCGAATCCTCGGCACCGTCGACGTTCGCGTTGACGTCGTTCGCCGACCCCGGGCATTCCCGGATGAACGTGGCCGTTCCTGCCCATGCGCCGTAGGTGCAGCCGCGCAGCCACACCGGCGCCGCCGGCACGCCGTCGCCACCCGCCTCGACCTCTGTCGGCTCGCCGCCGTCGAGGGGAACGCTCACCAGTGCGTTCGCGGTCGAGACCGCCACCGCGTCGGTGTTCTCGGAGGCCTGCTGCAGAACGGCCTTGTCCGCGCCGGGGATCTCGGTGCGGACGCCGCCCGGGGAGGTCACGACGCCGGCAGCGCGATCCAGCACGACCGGGGTGCGACCCACGGCGGTGATCGCGGGCTTGGCGGACGCGTCGAGTTCGCCGACCGACGCGGCGGAGGCGTCGAGCGCCTCCCCCTCGTTGTCGACGGGGACGGTGACCACCTCGCCGCGCTCCGGGGCGAGTCCGAAGACGGTGCCGTCCTTGGCCACGGCGACATCGGCGCCAGCGCCCAACTCGGCCACCGGCTCGTTGACCTCGGCCTCGAAGGACGCGACGCCCTGCGCCGGCACGACCCAGAGCTCGCCGGTCTTCTGATCGAGGATCGCAGCCGTGCGGTTGCCCAGTGCGACCTTCGAGGAGGACGGGACCTTCGCCGAATCGCCGAGCGAGACGCGTGCAGGATCGACGGCTGTGAGTGTCGACGCGTTCTCGTCGACGACCAGGATGTTGTTCGTGTCCTGCAGGATGTCGTAGTTCTCACCCGTGGTGCGCAGCCCGCCGTCGAGCACCGTCGACTCGTGGTTGAAGTGCCCCACGAGAAGGCTCGACGTCTTGGTGATCCAGACGCCGCCGTCGTTCAGATCGACCTTGGTGGTCGGGAACCCCTCATAGGTGAAGGCCATCGTGGTGATGGCGATCACGCCGACGGTGACACCGGCCGCTGACGCCAGCGTCTTCGGTCGTGCGCGCATCCATGACAACGCCTTCATACCCGGTTCCCCCCCAGGGTGACACTCTCTGTTCTCCTCGATCGCGACCCGACGGGCCCACGAAGCACCCGTTCATCCTAACTGCGTCCTGGAATACCGCTCGATGGGGAGTTTTGCCCATCGAGCGGGGCGACGTCGAGAAGACCTCGAAGCCGCCCCGCCGATGGAGCATGAGGGCGCGTGCGTCAGCTGCGACCTCGACGCCGTCGGAGGACGAGCGCGCCACCGAGGCTCAGAAACAGCAGAGCGCCGCCGACGAGGTACCAGCCGGGTGCACCGCCCGTCGTGGCGAGGTCACCGCCCGTGGACGATGCATCCGCTCCGCCACTGGATCCCGAGCCGGGGGCTGTGCCCGTCCCCGTTCCCGGTGCGACGCCGCCGGAGCCGTCCCCGGCGCGGGTGACCGTGATCGGCGCGGTCGCCTCGGTCCCGTCGGGGAGGATCACCGCCAGTGTGTGCGCACCGGCCGGCGTCTTCGCGGGGATCGTGACAGCGGTCCGGAACGACCCGTCGGCATCGGCGGTCGCGACGCCCACCCGTACCGGTGTGGAACGCAACTCGATCGCGAGCTCCGCAGCCTCGGGGAATCCGGTTCCGGAGATCGTGACCCGGCCTCCGGCCGCGACCGTCTGCGTGCTCAGCGCCACAGCCGGGTCGACGGGATCGACCGGGTCCACCGGGTCCACCGGATCCACGGGGGCGTCGGTGGGACGCGGGATGTCGACGTGCTTGATCTCCGTCGCTCCGGCCGTCGAGAAGGAGTACACCGTGACGCGCACGCGGTCGTCGTACAGTGCGGCGCGCAGCCCGACGGGGTCGGCACCGCCGACGGCCTTCTCCTCCCAGTCCCCGCTCGGTCCGTACATCGTGGTGACGGCTCCGGTGTTCACGACCGTGGGGCCGCTGGCGCGCGTCGGATCCGGCCGCAGCTCTGTACTCCAGTCGTTCAACGTCGGCGACCAGTGCGTGTGGCTGTTGAACATGATGACGTTCGGGTTCTGTGCGAGCAGGGCGGCGAACCGGGCCTCCTCCTGCCCGAAGTCGTTCTCGTAGAACCGCGCGTACGATCCGGAGACCGAGTACGGCAGCAGGTGGTGCGAGAAGAGCAGCACCGGCTGGTCCTGGGCGCGCCAGTGGGCGAGCCGATCACGCAGCCAGGTGAACTGCTCCTCGCTGAAGTCGACGAACGGGCCTGCGCCGGTCTTCGCCGTGTAGTCGTAGAACTCGCTGCCGATCCAGATCAGGGGAAGCTGACCGTCCACGAGCACCTCACCCCACAGCCCACCCTGGCCACCGATGTCGCGCATCCCCGTCGAATCGAGGAAGCGCTCCCGGTACACCGCCGATCCCTCGCTGCCGTAGTACTCGTGATTGCCGATCGTCGAGACGACCGTGCCGTACTCGCCGCCGCCACCCGCCGCGAGCGCCGACAGATAGGAGGTGTAGTTCGCGGTCGATCCGTTGCTGACCAGGTCGCCGTTGGACACGAGCACGTCCGCCGTCTGCGCCATCGCGCGGAACCCCGGCAGCACGTTCTGGCTCAGTCTCGTCGTCGCCCCCTGCACGTCGCTGAAGATGTCGACCACGGTGTTGGCCTCGACTCCTTCGGCGAGTGCCGCGAGCGGGCGCACCACCTGCACGTCGTCGAGCATCCACGATCCCGCGGCGCCGGGGGCGTCGAAGACGAACCGCAGGGTCATCGCGGATGCGCCCGCCGGCACCGTGACCGGCAACCGGAGCTGCGCTGACTCCTCGTCGGCATCGGAGAGCTCGCGCAGCACGGTCTCCGTTCCCTCGTCGAACACCGCCGTCACGGTGCCATGTTGGGTTCCGCCCCTCTTGCGGTAGTGGCTGTCGAGGCGCACCTCCAGCGCATCCCCCGCCTTCACGGCGATCGGAGAGGAGGCGAGGCTGCCGGCGAATGCCCCGCTCGTCGCCTCCGCCACGGCGATCCGCCCCGAAGCGCGGGTGAATGCGTGTCGGCGATCGGTGCCGTACTGGGCGATCACGCTGTCGAGGTTCGACAGCGTCCACGCCCCCTCGCTCGTCCAGCTGTCCGTCTCGAAACCGTCGAACCAGAGCAGCTGCTCGGTGGTCGAGGTGTCCGGGTCATCGGCGGCGAGCACGGTGATCACGAGCCGGGTCGACACGATGCCGGCGCCACCGAGAGACAGCGTCACCGAGCCGGGCGCGAGGTCAGCGGGCAGCGCGACCGAGAACGACGTCTCCCCCGCGGCGTCAGCGACCGGGATACCGGGAACCGCCGCCCCGGCATCGCCGAACGACGCCGTCAGCTGCTGACCGGGGCGCAGTCCGCCGACCTTCACCGGAACCGTCGCACCTGCTCTGGCGACGGGCTTCGCGGCGGAGAGGATGCGCGGTGCTGCGTCGGCCGGCGGGGCTTCGCTGATCTGCACGTCGTCGATCATCCAGAACCAGTTGTTGCTGCTCTCGGCGTATGACCAGCCCACCGTGACGGCATCGGTCCCCGCAGGCACCGGGATCGAGACGTCCACCTGCTCGTCGAGACGGTTCCGGGCGAACGACTCGACCACCACCGGCGCTGCGTCGTCGAAGCGAGCGACGAGCTGCGCGGTCTGCGGCGACTGCCCCTGCTTGTAGTGGCTGTCGAAGCGCACCCGCACCGCCCCGTCCTGACTCTGCAGGTCGACGGCGGGTGCCCACAGCACGGAGCCGAAGCGCCCGTCCGTCGGCCGGTTGGCGTCGGAGTGCACGACCGCGGTGACACCGTCCGCACGTGTGAAGGAGCCGCGATCGCCGCTGTTCCCCCAGGTCGACACGACCTCGGCCGAGGTGTGGAACGACCAGCCCTGCCAGTCCGCCCGCATACCGGTCACGTTGGTGTTGTCGATCGACCATCCGGCAGGGGGCTGCGAGGCCGTCGCGTCGGTGAAGCCTTCGGTCAGCGGCGGGGCTGCAGCGAAGGCGGGCGTCGCCGCCGCGCCGACGAGCAGCGTGAGGGCGCACGTCACGGCGATGGCGCCGATTCCGTGTCTGGTTCTCATGTCTCTTCCTAGGGGTTGGTCGACCGCTCATGTCGGCCGAGGCAGGGGGATTCCGTCTCTTCCGAGCATGAGGAGCGAAAGTAGTCATGACAACTTTTTCTACGGAAATTCCCCGATTGTTCACCGATGTGCGTCAGAGTGAACATGTCGCGGTCGCCGCGGGGATGAGAAGTCACGACAACAGGAGCACGAACGAGAATGCCCAGACCTCTGCACGAGCAGCTCTACGAGCGGATGCTCGATCGCATCAGAAGCGGCGAATGGCCGGAGGGCGAACGTGTGCCGAGTGAGCACTCCCTGATCGCCGAGTTCGGGACCTCTCGCGGACCGATCAGGCAGGCTCTCGCGACGCTGCGAGCCGAAGGTGCTGTCGACGGCGGGAGAGGCGCACCGCCTCGGGTGCGGCGAATCGTGCCGACGCAGTCGTTCCAGACCTTCGTCTCGTTCACCGACTGGGCACGTTCGATCGGACGACGCCCCGGCCAACGCGTGCTCGAGGCCGCACGCCGACCCGCCTCGGAAGCGATCGCCGATGACCTCGGAATCGAGACGGGCGCCGCGATCGTGGAGATCGTACGGCTGCGACTGCTCGACGACGAACCGGCGATGCTCGAACGCTCGGCGTTCCCTCTCCCCGTCGGCAGACTGCTGCTCGCCGCCGACCTCGACGCGGGGAGCATCTACCAGGCGATGCAGGAGCATGGCCTGGCGCCCGTTCGCGCACGTCATGTCTTCGACGCGGTACCGGCGGACGAGATCGATGCGGCGGCACTGGCGGTGTCCGTGTCCACACCGCTGCTGCGCGTACGACGAACGGGATGGGCGGCCGACGGTTCCCTCGTCGAGGTGGCGGACGACCGCTACCTGCCGACGATGGCCACCTTCGCCGTCGAGAACACCTCCGACGCGCGCTCAGCGCTCACCCGGGAGGCTGCCGGGCACTGAGCGCCGACGGAGCCGACATCACGCTCTCCAGCACCCCGCGATGTGGTCGTCGACCATCCCACCCGACTGCATCAGGGCGTACATGGTGGTCGGCCCGACGAAACGGAACCCGCGACGGCGCAGTTCTTTGCTCAGAGCGGTCGATTCCGGTGTGACGGCCGGGACGTCGGCGAACGATGCCGGGCGCTCACCGGAGACCGCAGGAGCGAACGACCACATCAGCTCGTCGAACTCGCCATCGGCCATGCCACGGACGATGCGGGCGTTGCCGATCGTGGCCTCGATCTTCGCGCGGTTGCGGATGATGCCGGCATCCCCCATCAGACGTTCGACATCGGACTCGTCGAACTCCGAGACGATCTCGGGCACGAACCCCTCGAACACCTCCCGGAACCGCGGACGCTTGCGCAGGATCGTGATCCAGGAGAGCCCGGCCTGGAACCCCTCCAGCGCCATCTTCTCGAACAGCGCGCGGTCGCCGTGCAACGGCGTGCCCCACTCCTCGTCGTGGTAGCGGCGGTACTCGTCGTCGTCGCCCACCCAGGCGCAGCGGTCGCGGGCGTCGGGGCCCGTGAGAAGAGAGGTCATGCGCTCAGGCTATCCGCGGCGACCGACACCGGATGCCCTCGCGCCTCGCGGCTGCGAACGGCGAACGCTCAGGCGAAGGTGGCGGCGTCGATCACGAACCGGTACCGCACGTCGGAGGCCAGCACGCGCTCGTAGGCGGTGTTGATGTCGGAGGCGGGGATGACCTCGATCTCTGCCGCGATGCCGTGCTCGGCACAGAAGTCGAGCATCTCCTGCGTCTCGCCGATGCCGCCGATGTTGCTGCCGGCAAGCGAGCGCCGACCACCGATCAGCGACATCACGCCCACCTCCAGGGGTTCGCCGGGAGCGCCGACGCACACCATGGCTCCGCCGACGTCGAGCAGGCTCAGGTAGGAGCGCAGATCGATCACGGCGCTCACGGTGTTGAGGATCACATCGAACGATGAGCGCAGCTCGCGGAAGGTCTCCCGGTCGCTGGTGGCGCGATAGTGGTCGGCGCCGAGCCGCAGACCGTCGTCCTTCTTGCTCAGGGTCTGCGAGAGCACGGTCACCTCCGCGCCGAGAGCATGGGCGATCTGCACTCCCATGTGCCCGAGGCCGCCGAGCCCGACGACCGCGACGCGTGTGCCGGGTCCGACGTTCCAGTGCCGCAGCGGCGAATAGGTCGTGATGCCCGCGCACAACAGCGGTGCGGCGACGTCCAGCGGCAGAGCGTCGGGGATGCGCAGCACGAAGGCCTCGGTCACGACCACCTGCTCGGAGTAGCCGCCCTGGGTGACGGTGCCGTCGCGATCGATGCCGCCGTAGGTGAGCACGGCCCCCTGGGTGCAGAACTGCTCTTCACCACGCAGACAGTTGCGGCACTCCCCGCAGGAGTTCACCAGGCATCCGACGCCGACACGATCGCCGACCGCATACCGGGTGACGCCCTCGCCGACCGCAGCGACTGTGCCGGTGATCTCGTGCCCGGGAGCGAGCGGATACTGCTGCGGACCCCAATCGCCGCGGACGGTGTGGATGTCCGAGTGGCAGATCCCGGCGAAGGCGATGTCGATCAGCACGTCGAGCGGGCCGAGTTCGCGTCGCTGGATGACGGTCTTCTCCAGCGGGGCTGCTTCACGGGGTGCGGCATAGGCGTTCACGGCAGGCATCTCGGACTCCTCGGATCGGGTACCTGCCGAGACTACCCAGCGCGGGAGGTGAATCAGCCGTGCCGCGCGAGTCGACGGTCGTCGAGAGGAGAGCGAGCCGCGGGCGGGTCAGCGCTGCTTCTTCTTGAGCGCCTTCTCCTGGATGGGGGCCTGTCCGCTCGCCTCGAGGTCGGCGTAGTACGCACGGGCCTCGTCCTGCCGCCGCTTCTCCAGGCCGCTCGCGATGGGAGCGCGCACGTGCTCGGGCTCGTAGCCGAACGCGTTCACGAGGTCGAGGGAGTACGGGCGCAGACGGGCGCACAGGCGGTCGATGTAGCTCGACACCGCCGCGCCGCGCTGCATCGACAGACGTCCGTGGATCAGATGCCAGGCGAGGTGCTTCTCGATGAGCTGCAGGCCGAACAGGTCGCGCAGCCAGGTGAGCACCTTCTTGGTGTCCTCGTCGTCGATCTGGTGCACGGCGTCGGTGAACGCCTCCCACTGCAGCAGCTCTCCGTGCGCACGGGCGGCCTCGATGAGCTCGGCCTGGTTCTCGTTGAACAGGCGAGCGCCGAGGGCCTTGTCCTTCGCACCGGGGCGGAGGCGCGAGGCGATGTCGGCCACCATCTGCTGCACACGTCCGGCGAGCAGATCGTGCTGCTGCTCCTCGCGCAGGCCCCGCTCGACCGATCGGCTCACCTGACCGAAGTCGGAGACGGCCTGACCGAGCTGACGCAGGCCCGCACCGTGGAACAGCTTGCCCGCGGTCATGCCCACGGCGAACTTGGCGAGGGCCGCCGCATCCTTGCCCTGGAACTGCTTCGCGTAGTCGGTCAGCAGACGCTTGCCCACCAGCTGCAGCAGCACGTTGTTGTCGCCCTCGAAGGTGACGTAGATGTCGAGGTCGGCACGAAGCCCGACCAGACGGTTCTCGAACATGAAGCCGGCACCGCCGGTGGCCTCTCGGGCCTCCTGGAGGGTGTCGAGCGCATGCCACGTCGACAGCGGCTTGAGGGCGGCGGCCAAGGTCTCCAGGTCTTCCCGGTCCGCCGGGGTGTCGGTCCGGCCGGAGAAGACACCGTCGAACTTCTGCAGGAACTCGTCGTGCGCGAAGATCTGCGCGTAGGTGGTCGCCAGGCGCGGCAGCAGACGGCGCTGGTGCTTGCCGTAGTCCATCAGCACCACCTCCTGCCCATCAGCACCGTCGAACTGACGGCGCTGGGTGGCGTAGGTGATCGCGATGTGCAGACCGAGGGCGGAGGCCCAGGAGGCCGCGCCGTCGAGGGACACCCGCCCCTGCACGAGGGTGCCGAGCATCGTGAAGAAGCGGCGGCCAGGGCTGTCGATCGCACTGGAGTAGGTGCCGTCAGCCGCGACGTCGCCGTAGCGGTTGAGCAGGTTGGTCCGCGGGATCCGCACGTGGTCGAAGGAGAGGCGCCCGTTGTCGATGCCGTTGAGTCCGCCCTTGAGACCGTCGTCCTCGCGGCCGATGCCGGGGAGGTCCACCCCGTCCTCACCGCGCAGCGGCACATAGAAGCAGTGCACGCCGTGGTTCACGCCGTTCGTGATCAGCTGCGCGAAGACGGTCGCCGCTACGCCGTGCAGTGCGGCGTTTCCGAGGTACTCCTTCGTCGCCCCGCGGAACGGGGTGTTGATGACGAACTCCTCCGTCTCCGGGTCGTACGTGGCCGTGGTGCCGACCGCAGCGACGTCGGAGCCGTGGCCGATCTCGGTCATCGCGAAGGCACCGGGGATCGAGAGGTCCATCACTCCGGGGAGCCACTTCGCGTGGTGCTCCTCCGTACCCAGCTGCAGGATCGCCGATCCGAAGAGACCCCACTGCACACCCGACTTGATCTGCAGGCTGGGGTCGGCCACCACGAGCTCCTCGAAGCCCGCGATGTTCGCGCCGTTGTTCTCCTCGCCGCCGAGCGACTTCGGGAACGCGCGATGCACGGCCTTGTTCTCCACCAGCAGGTGCAGCTGGCTGAGCACGCGCTCGCGGTGCTCGTCCTTGCCGAGTTCGTCCTTGCGCCAGAACGCCGAGTCCTTGATCATCTCGCGGGCCTGACGACGCACGTCACCCCACGTGCCCATCAGGGCGTCGTTCACGCGGGCGACATCGAGACGCGGGGTGGCGTCAGCGTTGTCGGGGGAGGTGCGGGTCGTCTTCGGACGGACGGCGGCGTCGACCATGAGCGTTCCTCTCAGAGGGAAGTGGGAATACTGCCATGGTAGGTCTGCCACAACGGGAGTCCTACTGCCCTGTCCACTTCCTCCAATGCGCTGCGGGGGCATCTCCCCGTCGGCTTGTCGTCAGACCACAGTCCGGACCGGCGGCGCATCTTCCGGCACGGTAGGCGGTGGCGCTCCTGCCTCCCGCCAACGCCGCTTCGTCCCCGCGCTCAGACGCGCCCACGTGCGATCGCGGATGAAGATCGCATCGATCGCGATCATCGTCAGCGAGAACCACGGCAGCCCCATGAGCACGGCGATGCCGATGTGGAACGACAGGATGCCCAGCAGTCCGATCAACCGCGTGGGACGGGTGAGCAGCATGAGCGGGAACGCCACCTGCAGGATGATCGAACCCCAGCTGGCGACGGTGACCATCGGTCCCCATGTCGTGACGAGGTCGCTCAGCACCGGCCAGGTGCCGAACCGGGCGGTCTGCAGCGGGTTGTAGACCGCATACCCCTCTTCCCACGGCGCGCCGCCCGCCTTGTAGAGAGCGCCGGAGGCGTAGACGAAGCAGACCTGGGCCGTGAGAGCCACGAGCGCCAGGTTGTGGAACATGGTTCCCAGCAGCGCCGGCTGGCTGTTCGGGGCGAACCACTCCCCCGACTTCGCCCGACGCCGGGCATCCAGCGACCAGCGCGCCGCCGGGTCGGCGAAGAACAGCAGCAGCAGAGCGATGCGGAACATGTTGTCGCCCTGATCGCCCACCATGTCGTTCGCCTCGATGAACCCCACCCAGAGGCAGAAGAAGATCGGCAGCACGATCCGGAAGCGCCACCCGAGCACGAACAGCACGGCGAGCACTCCGAGCAGAAGGTAGAGCGCCGTGTAGAGCGCATCGTTCCCCATCGCGGCATGGAACGCACTGAACACCCAGATCCTGGGGAACTCGCTCACCGGCTCCGCGAGCTCGCCGTTCCAGGCCGACCCCGATCCGAACGTGTAGAGCCGGGTGCTGAAGTTCGAGATCAGCAGGCCGATCGCGGTGAGTCCGAAGAGGATGCGCGTGACCGCGAGTCCGTAGAGCGCCTTCTTCCCGTGGAAGAGCCAGTCGCCGACGAACGCCGAGATGCGGTCGATCGCCGACAGCACCATCGACCAGAGACCACCGATCATCGACGACACGAAGGTCAGCAGCCGTGTGACGAACGACCGCGGCGGCACGGTGCTCGCCGGAGCCGGTGCCGGGGCGGGTTCGCGAGGAGGGGTGGGCGGCGCGGACGCCGGGGCCGGAGCGGTGATGGTGCTCCGTGGCGCGGAGTCCTTCTTCTTCGCGTCCTTCCGGCGGTCCGCGGTCTTGACCGGCGCGCTCACGGCTGGATCCTCTCGAACTGGCCGCGGAAGGTGTTCGCGAAGTTCTCGCGACTCTGCCCTTCCTCTTCTATGGGCAGACGCCATCCGGTCGTCGAGAACGTCGGGTCGGGGCGCTGCGCGCCGGGGTCGTTGCGATCCTTGTAGGGGACCACGTTCTGGCGGCTCACGCGGTACTGCACCGCGACCACCGCATCCGCCCCCCAGATCGCGTAGGCCACCTGGGTCGCGTACGCGGTCGAGAGGTGCTCCTCGGCCATGTAGGCCTCGGTCGATGGATTGTCTTCACCCTGCAGTTCGTCGAAGGAGCGCACCATCCACTCCTCCCAGTCGTCCTTCATGAAGTCCAGGCCGATGACGGCCTGCTGGTCGGCGTTCAGCTTGTTGTAGGCGTTCATCTGTCCGCTCGCCACCTCACTCGACTGGATGCCAGCCCGAGGAGGGAAGAGGTTGTACCGGATCATCGAGAGCTCCACGTCGGTGGCGCTGACCCACCCGGTCTCGACCTGTTCGCCGTCCTTCTCGATGAGGGCGCGGACGTTGAAGTGATAGTCGCCGTTGATGGGCTCCGGAGCGAACACGCTCCAGGACTGACCGAACATCGGCAGCATGTACCCGGCGAGGACCTGCTGGGTGGGGATCTCCCGCAGCGCGGAGTATGGCGCTATCCACAGGAACGAGGCGCCGATGTGCCACAGCGTCAGGAGGCAGGCCGCGAAGGCGATGAGCTTCACCCACCACGTCGGCCGTGGCCGCGCGGCTGCCGAGGGTTCCGGCTCGACCGCGTCGGAACCTGCCGCGTCGGAGTGCGGTGCGGACTCGAGTCTGGTGCTCATTCACTTCCCTCCATACCGCCGAGGGGTCGGGACCGCCGTGGGGAAACGGTCCCGACCACTCAGCGTTCCTGCATCGCGATCACTCCGTACGGATCAGTCGCCGTCGGGATGTCGCGAGTCTCATCGTCCCCAGGCCGAGGACGAGGAGCAGTGCGGCCAGGGCGATCCAGCCGCCCTGCACCTGTCCACCGGTCGTGGCCAGGCCAGAGGCGACCACCTGGAACGAGGCCGATACGCTGCCCGAGGTCGCCCCGGTCAGTGTCACGGTGTGCGATCCGAGGTCGGTGGCGGTCGGCACGGTCCAGGTGAAGGTGACCGTGCCCTGCGCGTTCGCGACCTGGCTGCCCAGCGCGACCGGATCGGAGGCCATCACGCCGGTGACCTTCTCTCCGGGCTTGAAGCCGGTGCCGACGGCGGTCTGCTGCTGTCCGCGTTCCAGGACCGGCGACCGGAGGGCGATCGCGATGTTCCCGGTCGGGTCGGCTGCCGCGTCCGCCGAAGCGCTCGCGGTGGCGGATGCGGATGCCTCCGCGGTGGCTTCGGCCGAGGCGTCGGCCGCAGCCGATGCCGATGCCGTCGCCGACGAGGACGCGTTGGCCGCTGCGGCCGCAGAGGCGTTCGGGTCCGCATCGGC
This sequence comes from Microbacterium sp. Ag1, assembly GCF_001005635.1. Taxonomy (NCBI): domain Bacteria; kingdom Bacillati; phylum Actinomycetota; class Actinomycetes; order Micrococcales; family Microbacteriaceae; genus Microbacterium; species Microbacterium sp. Ag1. The sequence continues at coordinate 30,609 of NZ_LBCR01000019.1, read as the reverse complement.
CGCAGCCGAGGCATCCGCCGCGCTCGTCGAGGTCGCATCGTTCTGCGCCGCCGCCTGAGCCGCCGCAGCCGCGGAGGCGTTCGCCGCCGTGGTGGCCGTGGTCGAGGCATCGGTGGAGGCATCGGTGGTCGCCGCCGCCTGAGCCGCTGCGTTGGCCGACACGTCGGCCGCCGCGGATGCCTGGCTGGTCGCGTCCGCGAGTGCCGCAGCCACTGCCGCGGCCTCAGCCGAGGCGTTGCTGTCGTCGTCAGCCTGGGCGGAGGCCGCTGCCGACGCGGACGCGTTGGTGTTGATCTCCGCCGACGCGTCAGCCGAGGCGACCGCGTCGGACGAGGCATCGGTCGAGGCGTTCGCGATCGCCGCCGCGCTCGCGTTCGCCGCAGCGCTCGTGCTGGCATCCGACGTCGCGGTGGCGTCAGCCGCCGTGTTCGTCGTGGCGTCGGCGAGGGCCGCGGCCTGGGCCGCGATTGCCGCGCCGGCGTTCGCCGCCGAGGTGGCATCAGCCGTCGCCGCCGTGGACGAGGTCGCCGTCGCCGCCGACTCCGATGCGGCGTCCGCTGCCGGGTCGGCCGCCGCCGAGCCCTGCGCTGTCGCATCCGCGAAGGCCGCTGCCTGCGCGGACGCTTCCGCGACGGCCGCGGTGGTGGCGTCGGCGTTCGCCGAAGCGGATGCCGAGGCAGCCGCATTCGCGTTGGTCGAGGCTTCCGAGGATGCGTCGGTGGAGGAGTCGGAGGTCGCTGCGGACTCCGACGAGGCCGCGGAGTTCGCTTCCGCTGCCGCCGAGGCTGCGGCGTTCGCGTTCGTCGAGGCATCAGCCAGCGCCGCGGCCTGGGCGGCGACGGCCGCGGAGGCGTTGGCGGTCGATGTCGAGTCGGTCGACGCTGTCGTCGATGCCGTCGTCGTCGCCGCAGCCTCGGCGGCCGCGGTCGCGTCAGCGGTGGCGGCTGCCGATGCGGACGAGGTGGCATCGGCCAGAGCAGCCGCCTCCGCAGCGGCCTGGGCCGACGGGTCGCCGTCCGCGGTCGCGTCCGCCGAGGCCGACGCCGACGCGGCTGCGTTGGTGTTGACATCGGAGGGACCGCCGGGCGCCGTCACCTCGGTGGAGTCCGTCGCGGTGACGGCACCGGCGGTCGCGGTCAGCGTGTATCCGGTTCCGGGAGTGGTGCCCGCCGGTACGGGATAGTTCGCAGTGAAGGCTCCCGAAGCATCGGTCGTCGCCGTCACCGGGCCGCCGACGTTCGCGCCTCCGCCCGGAGCTGTCAGCTGCAGCGAGACCGAGGAGCTCACGGGCCATCCAGAGCCGGTCACGGCGAGGTTGCTGCCCGCCGGAACCTGGGCGGCCGCGTCGACCACGACGGGAGCCGCGGTGACCTCCGTCGTGTCCGTCGCCGTCTGCGCACCGACCGAGGCCGTGACCGTGTAGCCGGTGCCTGCCGGGGTGCCGGCCGGGACCGGGTAGTCGAGCGCGAAGCCGCCGAGCGCGCCGGTCGTGGCCGTGCGCGGGGTACCGACGGCCGCGCCGCCGGGTGCGCTCAGCTGCACCGAAACCTGCGTGTTCGCCGGCCAGTTCGCTCCGGTGACGGGCAGATCGTCCCCTGCCTGCACCGTCGCCGCCGCGTCGACCGTGGCCGCCGCAGTCACGGTGGTCGTGTCGGTCGCGGTCTGGGTGCCGACGGTCGCCGTCACCGTGTAGCCCGCGCCGGGCGTCGCGGAAGCGGGAACCGGGTAGTCGAGCGTGAACCCACCAGACGCGTCGGTCGTGGCCGTCACCGGACCACCGACGTTTCCGCCACCCGGCGCCGTCAACTGCACGGACACCTGCGTGCTCGCCGGCCAGTTCGTACCGGTCACCGGAAGGCTCGTGCCCGCCTGCACCGTGTCAGCGGCATCGACAGCCGCGGCGGCCGTGACCTCCGTGGTGTCGGTCGCGGTCTGGGTGCCGACGGTCGCCGTCACCGTGTAGCCCGCGCCGGGCGTGGCCGAAGCCGGAACCGGGTAGTCGAGCGTGAACCCGCCAGACGCGTCGGTCGTGGCCGTCACCGGACCGCCGACGTTCCCGCCACCCGGCGCCGTCAGCTGCACCGAGACCTGCGTGCTCGCCGGCCAGTTCGTACCGGTCACCGGAAGGCTCGTGCCCGCCTGCACCGTGTCAGCGGCATCGACAGCCGCGGCGGCCGTGACCTCCGTGGTGTCGATCGCCGTGACGGCACCTGCGGTCGCCGTGACGGTGTATGCCGCACCCGGAGCCGCAGAAGCGGGAACCGGGTAGTCGAGCGTGAAGTCACCCGAGGCGTTCGTGGTCGCCGTGACAGGGCCGCCGACGTTCGCGCCGCCGCCCGGAGCTGTCAGCTGCACGGACACCTGGGTGTTCCCCGGCCAGTTCGATCCCGTGACCGGAAGGCTGGTGCCCGCCTGCACGGTGGCTGCGGCATCGACGGCGGCCACGGGGGCGTCCGTCACCTCGGTGGTGTCGGTCGCCGTCTGCGTGCCCACCGATGCCGTCACCGTGTAGCCGGTGGCCGCGGGTGTGCCGGCCGGAACAGGGTAGGCGACCGTGAAGGTGCCGGAACCGTCGGTGGTGACCAGTACGGGGCCGCCCACGTTCGGGCCGGAAGCCGGAGCCGACAGCTGCACCGAGACCTGGGTGTTCGCAGGCCAGTTGGCACCGGAGACCGCGAGATCCGTCCCCGCCTGCACGGCGGGGGCGGCATCGACCGTCGCCGCGGCCGTCACCTCGGTCGTATCCGTCGCCGAGACGGCGCCTGCCGTCGCGGTGACCGTGTACCCGGTGCCCACCGTCGTCGCGGTCGGGACGAAGTAATCGACCGTGAATGCACCGTTGCCGTCGGTCGTGACCGGAACAGGGTCGTTCACGATCCCCCCGCCGGGTGCGGTCACCTGCACGGAGACCTGCGTGTTCGCGGGCCAGCCGGAGCCGGTCACGGGCAGGTTCGTCCCCGCCTGGACGGTCGGGGCCGCGTCGATAGCCGCCACAGCTGCCGCGGCAGCCTTGACCGTCGAGGAACCGAGGTCGAGAGCGACCCCGCCTCCGACGGCCGGGAGCAGGTTCACTCCGAGCGCACGCACCGTGAAGCTGCCGCCCGGGATGTCTCCCGTCGCCGGCTGCTCGTTGATGGTGATGGTCGCGATGTCCGACAGCACGCCCTGGAGCACGGGATCGAGCGTCGTCAGCACGGGACCCGTGAGAGTGGCGAGTGCCGGCTGCACGAGCGGGATCACGCTGGTCAACGCGGTGTTCACGAGCGGACCCGTCGTCGTGGCGACCGCATTCGTCACCGTCGCGACCACCGGGTTCAGGAGCACGCCGATGTTGAGGCCGGCCAGGGTGATGTCGGTCGCGACCGTGGGAACGGGAGTGGCGGTGCCGGCGAACTGCGCCAGTGAACCCTTGACCGTGACGTCGCCCGACACGAGCGGCGTCCCGGTGAGCGGCACCGTGAGGTCGACGCCGACCGTGATCGTCACCTGGAGGGCGTCGAGCGTCGACTTCAGGATCGTGGAGACCTTGCCGTTCAGGCTGTTCGGGTGCGTGCCCGTGAGTGCGGAGGTGATCCCCTGCTGGATGGCGGAGATCGTCGTGGCGGAGAGCACCGGGGTGTTCGCCGGCAGTGTGTTGAGGTTCGCGCCCGCGCCGGTCTCGACGAGGATCTTGGCGAGATCGACCGAGACCGTGCCGGTGCTCAGGTCGACGAGAACCGAACCGGTCGTGTTCTCGACCGGGGTCTGCAGCACCTGCGTCGTCACGGTCTGCCCGACCGTGTCGAGCCCCGCGATCGAGACGGTGCCCCCTGTCGCGGTGAAGGCGGCGACGAGCGGCACATCGGGGATCGCGTTGATCGTGTTGACGATCGTGGTGGTGAGGGCGGTCAGCGCGCCGCCGGGACCGGCGAGGTTGCTCACGGGAGTGACGGTGCCCTGGATCGCGGAGGCGAGGGTGCCGGAGAGCCCGGCGACCAGGTTGCTGTGCAGATCGAGGTTCAGGTCGGCGATGCGGTACTCGGACGTCACCGTTCCCGCGTTCGACTCGGCACGCGACGCGAGGACGCCGATGCCGATGGAGGCCTGGTCGAGGACCGCATCGGTCAGACCCGCCACGGCGAGCTGGTCGAAGAGGTCTGTGAGCTCGAGGGTGCCGGGGTTCACGCTGCCGTCGATGGCGCCGGTGTCGACAGCCCCACCCGAGGTGATCGTGCCCGACGAGGCGATCGACTGGGTCTGCGTCGGCGAGGAGCTGAAGCTCTGCGCAGCGCCCAGGTCGCCGAGCCGCAGCAGACCCGGCGTGGTGCCGTCGGTCAGCAGCGGCACGTTGAGGGTGCCCACGTCGATGTTGAGCGCCTCGAGCAGTCCGAGGTTCAGTCCGCCGAGCTCCGAGCCAGGGGCGGCCGGGTTGCTCGTCAGCGTGTGACCGAGCGCGGCGATGTCGAGTCCGCCGAGCAGTGCGGCCGGCAGCTGGATGATCTGCCCCTGCGCGACGGACGGATCGTTCGGATTCGCCGCGTCCAGCGCATTCGCCGCTGTCGGCACCAGTGCACTTGCGAGGATCACCGCGCCGACGGTGACGCCGGCGATGCTTCCTCCTGCTGCTCTGCGTCGCCGCAGAGTCCTCTCCTGCAATTCCATTCGCTACTCCCGTGTGATGCGATCTTCCGCGTCACATGGCCCCCCCACGGGTCGACGTCAGTCGGCCGAGCGATGTTGAGGACAGTTCTACGGGATACGGGACGCGTTGTCCAGCATTCGTCCAGAGAACTTTTCAGCCATCGTCATCGTCCGAGACGCTTCGCCATCGGCCGACATCGAACCCGCGATCGAGGAGTCGACGGCACGACGAAACGCCCCGCGGCCGAAGCCGTCGAGGCGTTTCGCGAATGCCCTCGGGTGTTACAGCGAGAGCCCGTGACCGAAGCGGAACAGCGGGTCGGTCGTGTCGAACGGGACGTCGGGACGCGAGGCCTCGACAGCCGCCATCGATCGCGGCAGGTCGAAGGGCAGTCGACCCTGCGCGGGGAACGCACCGCTGAGCACGTCCAGCAGCGCCGTCCCGGAAGCGCCCCAGTTCACCGTGATCGCAGCCGCCACCTCGGCGAGCGGCGTCAGGATCGGCGGGCGATCGGCGAGCACGTCGACCACTGTGGGCACGACGGCCGCGACCTCGCCGACATGGGCGATCACGTCATCCGGGAAGTCGAGGGAACCGGCGTGGAAGAAGTTCTCGAACATGGTCGCGCGCTCCTCGAACGGAGCCTGCAGCCGGATGATCGCCAGATCGGCTTCCGACGGCGTCTCGACGACGTCGGCGAACTTTTCAGCCACGGCGACGTCGATGCCCTCGACGTAGAGCTTCGCCCCTCGGGCGAAGGGCAGCGCGCCGTCGTTCGCGAGCACTGTGATCGACGCACGCTGGGCATCCTCCCCCGCGGCACGGAAGTCGGCACGACCCACGATCTCGTCGGCGGCGTCCTCGTCGACGTAAGGGTTCTCGAACAGTCCGAGCTCGAACTTCTCGCGCAGGATGCGTCGTGCGGAGATGTCCAGCCGGGCCTCGGTGATCTCGCCGTCGGCGACGAGCTCGAGCAGCAGCTCCGGGTTCGCCTCGCCGCCGAACTGATCGGCGCCCGCATCGAGCACCTTCTTGATCCGCTCGCGAGGGGTGAGATCTTCCACACCCCAGGCACGTGCAGGGAACGGCTGCCCGAATATCTCGGAATCGCTGATCAGACCCCAGTCCGTGCACACCAGACCGTCGAAGCCGTAGCGCTCGCGGAGCAGACCCGTGATCACCGACTTGTTGAAGCCGAAACCCACCTCCTCGTACTCCGTGCCGACGGGCATCCCGTAATACGGCATCATCTGCCGGGTACCCGCGGCGAGCGCGTCTTCGAACGGCTTCAGGTGAAGCTCGAACTCGCCGCCAGGATAGACCTGCTCGCGGCCGTACGGGAAGTGCGGATCCTCGCCGTCCTTCTGGGGGCCGCCGCCGGGGAAGTGCTTCGTCATGGTCGATACCGAGCCAGGCCCGAACGACTTCCCCTGGAAGCCGCGGATGTAGGCCGCGCCGAGCTTTCCCGACAGCTCGGCGTCTTCGCCGAACGTCGCCGTCTGGCGCGCCCAGCGCGGCTCGGTCGCGAGGTCGACCTGCGGGTGCAGTGCCACGCGCAGACCGACGGCCGTGTACTCCTGGCGGGCGATGTCGGCGAAGCGCTCGACGAGCTCCTCGTCGCGGGTGGCCGCGAGGCCGAGCGTCTCCGGCCACTGCGAGAAGGGCCCTGCCAGGATCGACGCTCCCGGATTCTCGCTGAACGAGTGCCGGGGGTCGGTGGAGAGCGTGACCGGGATGCCGAGGCGCGTGGACGCCGCGAGCTGCTGCAGGGCGTTCTGCCACGCGGCGATCTCCCGGCCGGTGGGCGCGGCACCCAGCAGGTTGAAGTGCGTCATCTGCTTGGACTCGAGGAACTCGCGGGCCGACGGCGTCGCGAACACCGGGTTGGGCTCCTCGAGGTCGCCGATCGCGATCATGGTGTGGAAGAAGAGCCCTGCCTTCTCCTCGATGGTCATGGCATCGAGCAGCAGCTGCACCCGCTCGTCGACCGAGAGGTCGGTGTCGAGCCAGGGGCGCGCGATGGTGGTCTCTGTCATGGTCACTTGACTCCCTTGATGCGGTAGACGAGCACGGCACCGGCCAGCGCGACGACCGCACCGAACAGGTACCACGTGGTGTAGCCGCCCAGCGGCGTGGCCGCCCCGATGGCGATGATGCCCGGCGCGATCGCGGGGGCGATCGACTGCGGCAGCGCGTTGGCGATGTTCAGCACCCCGAGGTCCTTCGCCACGTCGTCCGGGTTGGGCAGCACCTCGGTGGCGAGGGCGAGGTCGACCGAGAGGAACGATCCGGCCCCGAGCCCGATGATGGCCTGGGCGATGATGACGGTCGTGACATCGGGGGCGATGGCGAGGATGACCAGACCGACCACCATGATCACACCGGCGACGGCGACGAAGGGACGGCGCTTGCCGATCTTGTCGGAGAGGAAGCCGCCGAGCGGGGAGGAGATCGCCATCGCCGCCATCGAGGCGAGATTGGCCGCGAGGATGACGCCCACCGCACCCTGCTCGTCGAGGCCGAACTTGGTGACGAGGTACAGCGGCAGGAAGGTGGCGATGCCGGCATAGCCGAACATCACGAAGAACTTGGTGAGCCAGGTCCAGCCGAAGTCGGGGTGCTTGCGCGGGTTGAACACGAACGAGCCGAAGAACATCCCGATCGTGAACTTCTCGGCGGGCTTCTCGGAGAGGCGGCGGTCCTTCAGGATCAGGACGAAGACGACCACCAGGATCAGCGCGATCACGCCGGGCACGACGAAGCGCTCGAAATCGCCGGGCAGGAAGTTCACCAGGAAGCTGCCGGCGAGGATGCCGATCGGGGTCGTGATGCCGATGATGCCCGACACCTTGCCACGGCTCGTCACCGGCACCTGATCGGGCAGCGTGGCGTTGGCCGCGGCGAGCACGGCGTTCATCGCGGTCTGCACGAGGCACCAGGCGAGCAGGACCATCCAGACGGAGTTCGCGGACCCGATGAGGAAGAACCCGCCGAGGCCGACGACGGCACCGCCCAGGATCCACGGACGACGCATGCCCCAGCGCGAGGTCGTGCGGTCGGAGAGCCTGCCGACGAGGGGGTTCGCCACGAGGGCGAAGATCGCACCGACGCCCATCACGAGTCCGAGGCTTCCCTCGGTGTTGACGGGGTCGATGTGCTGGATCTTGAACGCCATGGACACCATCACCGGGGTGAGAAGCGCCAGGAAGACACCGAAGTTCACCGCGGCGAGGCCGGGGGTGTAGCCGCGCGGGGTCTTGTGCGGCGTGGTCCCTGGGGCCTTGAATCCCGTGGTGCCCACCGCGGCCGCGTTGGCGGCGGATGACAGCTCTGTCATGACAGTCCTTTCGATTCACCGCACATCTTCGGGCGATGCGGTTCTGGCATGACAGTACACCAATCTCGACCGGTTGGTAAGTCAAACCAGACCGATTGGTAATGAGCGAGGATAGAGTGATGACGGAGGATGCGATGACGATGACGGCGACCGGCACCCGTCACTCGCGCGCCGTCGCGACGAGGCAGCGCATCCTCACCGCCGCGCACGATCTGTTCGTGACCCGCGGTTACCGATCCACGTCGCTGCGCGACATCGCCGCAGCCGCCTCCGTCAGCCACCCGGGGCTCCTCGGGCACTTCGCCTCGAAGGACGATCTGCTCGGAGAGGTGGTCGCCGGGCTCGAAGCCGAGAACGAGTCCGTGTTCAGCGCGATCTCGGCCGCATCCGAACCGGGCGAGCTGGTCTTCGCCGGCATCGCCGAGCGCAATGCGCGCACCGCCGGCTACCTCGAGCTGTTCGCGGCCCTCACCGGGGAGGCCTCGGCGCCGGACCACCCCGCGCACGAGCGGATGCGCGAGCGCTACTGCCGGATCCGCGCACTCAGCAACGACGTGCTCGAGGATGCCCAGTACCACGGGGTGGTCGCGGCAGACCGCGATGTCGACGGCGAGGCCGTCCGGCACACGGCGGGGTGGGACGGGCTGCAGCTGCTCTCGCAGTACCTGCCCGATCGGGTGGACGTCGTCGAGATGCTCGAGGAGCGCGAGAACCTGTGGGCGCTGCCGCACGCGTGGCGGGACCCCGACGACGAGCCCTCATCCGGGCCCGCGACGGCCGCCGGCCCCCTCCCACGACTGCGCGCCACCAGTGTCGCCGACACCGACCCCGGCTACGCGGTCGGCCGCCGCAGGCGCGCACAGATCGTCTCCGATGCGATGCGCCTGTTCGCCCGCGACGGCTACGGCGACACCAGCCTGCAGGACATCGCCACCGCGGTCGGAGTGTCGAAGTCGACGCTGCTGCACCACTACGCGTCGAAGGAGCTGCTGCTGAGCGCCGTGCTCACGGAACGCGACAGCGCCATCAACGAGAACCAGATGTTCACGAGCACCGCGTCGGCTGCCACGGTGCTCCGCAGCATTCCCGAGGGCGCGGCGCTCAGCGCACGGGACGAACCGGGACTGATCGAGGTCTACGCGGTGCTGTCGTGCGAGGCCGTCCCCGTCGCACACCCCGCACACGACTACTTCACGATGCGGTTCGCGAACGCCCTCGACTACTTCGCTGAGCTCTTCCGCCTCGCCCAGGTGGACGGCGACCTGCCAGCGCACCGCGATCCCGTGCACGAGGCCACTTGGCTCATCGCGATGTGGGACGGGCTGCAGTACCAGTGGCTGTACGACCGCGACAGGGTCGACATCGCCACGCACCTGCGGGCTCATCTCGACGACGTGCTGCCACCGCACTGAGACGATGCCGCGCGGATCAGCGCAGACGGACGGCGTAGCGCAGATGCGTCGTCTGCGGGGAATCCTCCGCGCCCACCAGGTCGAGCGAGAGGCGTTCCCCGTCCACACCGTCGAACAGGCGCACTCCTGCCCCGAACAGCACAGGTGAGAGAGCGATGTGGAACTCGTCGACCAGACCGGCATTGAGGAACTGGACGATCGTCTCACCGCCGCCCGAGATGCGGACGTCGAGGTCGCCGGCAGCAGCGCGCGCCTGGTCGAGCGCCGACTCGATGCCGTCGGTCACGAAGTGGAACGTGGTGCCGCCGCGGCGCTCCCACGGCTCGCGCTCCTCATGGGTGACGACGAAGACCGGCGTATGGAACGGCGGGTCCTCCGGCCACGCGTGCTCGCCGGCGTCGAACATCCGCTTCCCCATCACACTCGCCCCGGTGCGCTCGAACGTCTCGCGCACGATGTCGTTGTCGCGTCCCTCGTCCCCACCTTCGCCCAGGTGCAGATTCTCGCGGAAGGACCGCAGCCGGAACACCCACTTCTGCAGCTCCATCCACTGCCGACCCATCAACTCGTCCGGCGACTCGGGGGCGATGAACCCGTCGAGAGACATCGAGACGCTGAAGAACACCGCTCCGGCCATCAGCGCTCCCCTCGCGCGATCGCCATCTCCGCGACGTGGACGGCGAGGTTGTCCAGTGTCTGCCGGCCACCCTCGAGTGCGCCATGCCGCTCGATCGCCCGGTCGCGCAGCTCCGGTGTCGGGAACACCGTGCGCATCTCGATGCGGGTCCGATCGCCGTCCAGCACGAACGTGAGGTGTGATTCGAATGCCTCAGGATCGTCGCGGTGCTCACCATGGAGCATCACGATCCGCTCCGGCGCGACGATGTCGGTCCACACGATCCACTCCGGGTAGTCGGTGCCGTCCGGTCCGCGCATCACGAACTCCCATTCGCCCCCGACACGGAACTCGAACGATCGCGTCGTCGTGGTGAAACCGTCGGGGCCCCACCACCTCGAGAGGTGCTGCACCGTGGTGAACGCCTCGAACACCAGCGCCGGCGCGGCGTCGATCACGCGCGAGATCACGATCTCGCGATCAATCGTCGTATCCATCCACTACTCCTGCCTTCTTTCCGCTTTCAGGTCCTGCACGTAGGCGTCGAGCCGGTCGAAGCTCTCGTTCCAGAACTGCTCGAAGCCGCCCGTCCACTCATGGACGGCCCGGAGCCCCGTGGCGTCGAGCCCGTAGACCCGCTGCTTGCCCTCCCGGCGGTCGCGCACGAGACCGACCTCGCGCAGCACACGCAGGTGCTTGGAGGCACCCGGCTGAGTCATCCCCAGCACCTCGGACACCTCGGTCACGGGGCGGTCGCCACTGCGCAGCAGCGTCAGGATGTCCCGGCGTCGCGGTTCGGCGATCGCGTTGAAGACATCGGATGTGGTTGCCGCTCGCGCCATGTGATCAACATATACCCATATGGGCAAGTGTTCAAGACGCCACGATCCGGAGTACGCCCGAAGGCGAGGCGTCGGGCGTCGGCGTCAGGCGCCGGCGATCACCGCGAGCACGCCCTCGCCGTACGCCTCGCGCTTCTTCGCACCGATGCCGGTGATGCCGTCGAGGTCGGCGAGAGCAGCAGGGCGGCGCTCCGCGAGCGCGCGCAGCGTCGCGTCACCGAACACGATGTACGCGGGCACGCCCTGCTCGCGAGCGGTCTCGGCACGCCATGCACGCAGTGCCTCGAACAGTGGCCGATCCCCCGCGTCCAGGGCATCGGCGGCGCTGGCCTTGCGGGCGCGGCCCGACGAGGTCGGACGCCCGATCGTGTCCTTGCGCAGGGGCACAGCGGTCTCACCACGCAGTACTCCTGCCGCCTGCTCTCCGGGCGCGAGGGTGCCGTAGTCACCCTGCGCGACGAGAATGCCGCGGGCCAGGAGCTGACGGACGACGCTGCGCCAATCCTGATCCGAGAGGTCGTTTCCGATGCCGTAGGTCGCGAGCTTGTCGTGGCCCTGCTGCCTGATGCGCTCTGTCGAGGCCCCGCGGAGGATGTCGATCAGGTGCCCGGCGCCGAACGCCTGATTGCGCTCGCGCTTCAACCGCACGATCGTCGAGAGCAGCTTCTGCGCCGGGACGAGCCCGTCGAACGTCTCGGTGTCGTCGAGGCAGGTGTCGCAGTTGCCGCACGGCTGCGACTCCTGGCCGAAGTAGCCGAGCAGGTTCTGCCGACGACACTCCACGGTCTCGCACAGCGCGAGCATGGCGTCGAGGTGCTGCCCCATGCGCATCTTGAACGTGCGATCACCCGGGCTCTGGTCGATGAGCCTGCGCTGCTGCACGACGTCGCCGAGCCCGTATGCCATCCAGGCCACCGAGGGTTCGCCGTCTCGACCGGCGCGCCCGGTCTCCTGGTAATAGCCCTCCACGGACTTCGGCAGATCGACGTGCGCGACGAAGCGCACATCCGGCTTGTCGATGCCCATCCCGAATGCGATGGTGGCGACCATGACGACGCCGTCCTCGCGGAGGAAGCGCGCCTGGTTCGCGGCGCGCACCTCGCCGGGCAGACCCGCGTGGTACGGCAGGGCGTCGAACCCCTGGGCGGCGAGATAGGTAGCCGTCTGCTCGACCGACTTCCGGCTGAGCGCGTACACGATGCCCGCCGCGCCCTCCGGCTGCGAGCGGATGAACTGGACGAGCTGCTTGCGCGGATCGACCTTCGGCACGATGCGGTACTGGATGTTCGGGCGGTCGAAACTCGCCACGAAGTGCGCTGCGCCGTCGAGGTGCAGGCGCTCGGTGATCTCCTTGTGCGTCGCCGCGGTGGCCGTCGCCGTGAGAGCCATGCGCGGCACCCCGGGGAACCGCTCGCCCAGGTCGCCGAGGGTCAGGTAGTCGGGGCGGAAGTCATGACCCCACTGCGACACACAGTGCGCCTCGTCGATCGCGATCACGCTGAGCGTTCCGCGCTGGAGCAGCGCCGTGGTCTGAGAGTTGGAGAGACGCTCTGGCGCCACGTAGATGAGGTCGAGCTCGCCGGCGACATAGGCCCGTTCCACCTCGCGACGCTCGTCGATAGCCTGGGTGGAGTTGAGATAGGCGGCCTTCACGCCGTTGGCGCGCAGCGCATCGACCTGGTCGTGCATGAGCGCGATGAGCGGGCTGATGACGAGACCCGTGCCCTCGCGCACCAGCGCGGGCACCTGGTACGTGATGCTCTTTCCGCCTCCGGTCGGCATCAGCACCACGGCGTCTCCGCCCGCGATGACCTGTTCGACGATCTCGGCCTGGTCGCCGCGGAAGTCGTCGTATCCGAACACCGTGTGCAGCGCGTCGCGCGCCGTGGCATAGCGGCTCGGCGTCGCGCGGCGCTCGACGGGCGGGCGCACGGTACTAGAAGAGGTGGTGGAAGAGGTGGCGCTAGAGGTGACCGGCGTGACCGGACCCTGACCCCAGTCCAGCGGCGGCTCGAACCCGGCCCCCTGCGGCTCCCAGTCCATCGGCTCCGGCGGGTAGGAGGACTCCCAGCCGTCGTCGTAGGGCTCGTCGGCGTACGGCAGGTCCGCGTACGGGTCACGGGGAGTCTGCGGCATCCCTCCAGCGTAACGACCCCCGCCGACGGCAGCTGCGTGTCATCCACAGGCGCGGTCGCCCCTGCCGCCGAAACCCAGACCACCCGCTGCCCCTGCGGAGTGTCGCGCTCCGACGCGCCGGCGCGGCATCGGACGGTCTGGGTTTCCGCCGGGCCCGACCCCGCACGTGGGGCGTAGGTTGGAGGCATCCGTTCGAAGGAGCAGCCGATGACCGACATCACCGTGACCCGCAACGACGAAGACTCGCGCTTCGAGATCCGCTCCGACGACGTGCTCGCCGGCTTCGCGGCATTCGACCTGCGCCCCGGATCCATCCGCTTCCTGCACACTGAGGTCGACCCGGCGTTCCAGGGCCAGGGGCTGGCGGGCAAGCTCGCGTCCGAGGCCTTGGCGGATGCTGTCGGACGCGGTGAGGCGATCGTCCCGCTGTGCCCGTACATCGCGAAGTACCTCGAGACGCACGACGTGCCGGGTGCCGAGATCCGCTGGCCGAAGTCCCCGTCCGGATCCGCCGGCTCCGCGGGCGAGGACCCGACGGGCCGGGCGGAATGATCGGACAGCACCGCCTGCTCATCGAGCCGCGCGAAGTGCCCCTCGGCGGAGTGCGCGGCATGAACGTGCTGCGAGCGCTTCCCCATCGCAACCTCCCCACCATCGGAGCCTGGTGCTTCCTCGATCGGTTCGGGCCCGCTGACACGAAGATGCGGGTCGAGCCGCACCCGCACATCGGGCTGCAGACCGTGACCTGGCCGCTCGTGGGAGAGATCCGTCACCGCGACTCGCTCGGCAGCGACGCCGACCTGCGCCGCGGGCAGCTGAACCTGATGACCGCCGGCAACGGGATCTCGCACTCGGAGTACTCGATCGGCGACGAGCCGGTGCCCCTCGACGCCCTGCAGTTCTGGGTGGTGCTGCCCGAGTCGAGCCGACACGGCGATGCGGGCTTCGAACGGCACACCGACTTGCCGGGGGTCACGCTTCCGGCGGACGAGGGTGCCGTGGCCGAGGCCACCGTCGTGCTCGGCGACTTCGCGGGGGCGCACTCCCCCGCCACCGTGCACACCCCCATCGTGGGAGCGGAGATCGTGCTCGCCCCCGGTTCCCGCGTGCGCCTGCCACTTCGTTCGGAATGGGAGCACGCGCTGATGCTCGTCGAGGGCGATGCCGTGGTGGCGCAGCATCCGCTCGATCGCAACGCCCTGCTTTACGTGGGCGACTCGCGCGATGAGATCGAGGTGTCGAGCGACGACGGCGCACTGCTCTTCCTACTCGGTGGCGAACCCTTCGAAGCGGACATCGTGATGTGGTGGAACTTCGCCGGCCGCTCGCACGACGAGATCGTGGAGGCGCGCGAGCAGTGGGAGGCGGCGTCGGACCGCTTCGGGATCGTGGCCGGACACGACGTGCGCATCCCGGCCCCTCCACTCCCTCCCGTTCGGCTCATGCCCCGCAGCCGCAAGCTCTGACATCCGCTCGGGTCGCGCATCTGCTGCTCCGGTCGCGATATGGCAGCTTGCTGCGCCAGCCGGGCTGTCATATCGCGACGGGAGCGCCAGACGCCGTGCGGTCAGCCGCGCTCGGGGGTGTGCACACGCGCGAGGAAGCGCTCGGTGCGCGGCGACGGACCCCGCGGATCCAGCAGCGAGACGACGACCGTGACCGCTGTGGCGAGCGGGATCGTCCATGCGGCGGGCTGCGCGAGATAGGGCGCCGCTGCTCCGATGCCGCCGACCGCCGCGTGCACCAGCAGGGCGAGTCCCGCAGCGCACCCACCCGACACCATTCCGGCCACCGCACCTCGTGCGGTGAGCCCCCGCCACCACACGCCGAGCAGCACGACCGGCGAGAGGGTCGACGCCGCAACCACGAACACGACACCCACGCTCGACCCGAGGCCCGCCGGGGCCGTGAGCAGCGCCACGGCGAGCGGCACCAGGGCACAGAGCACCGCCGACAGCCGGAACGACCGTACGGATCCGGAGAACACGTCCTGGCTGATCACGCCGGCGAGCGACACGACGAGGCCGGCCGATGTCGCCAGGAACGCTGCGAACGCTCCGGCGACGATCAGCGCGGTCAACAGTTCACCGAACGCCCCGGGGAAGACGCGCGAGGGGAGCAGCAGCACCGCCGTGTCCGCGACTCCAGGCACCGCCAGGTCCGGAGCGGCGATGCGCGCGAGCAGCCCCATCGTGCTCGACACGGCGTAGAACGCGCTGACCATGCCGATCACGATCACCGTCGTGCGCCGTGCGGACACCCCGGTCGGACTCGTGTAGAAGCGCACCAGCACGTGCGGTAGACCCATCGTGCCCAGCAGCAGCGCGAGCAGGAGCGAGGCGGTCTCGTAGGCGTCGAACCCCGAGGGCCCGGCCTCGACCGGGAACACCAGCGCTGGATCGAAGTCGTGCGGCCCGCCGCTGAGCGCGAACGCGATGAAGACCACGGGAACGAGGAGCGCGGTGAGCTTGAGCCAGTACTGGAAAGCCTGCACGTAGGTGATGGCGCGCATGCCCCCGGCCGCGACCGCTGCGGCGACGAGCACCGCGACGGTGACGGCTCCCACCCACTCCGGCAGCCCGGCGACGACCAGCAGGGTCAGCCCCGCTCCGTGCAGCTGCGGCACGATGTAGAGCCAGCCGATGACCAGCACCGCGACGCTCGTGACCCGGCGCGCCGACGGCGACTCCAACCGCGCCTCGATGAAGTCCGGGATCGTGTAGGCCCCGCTGCGCCGAAGGGGTGCCGCGACGAATGCCAGGACCAGGAGATAGCCGGCCGCGTAGCCGATGGGGAACCAGAAGCCACGGGCGCCGTCGAGCAGCACGAGGCCGGACAGCCCGAGGAACGTGCCGGCCGAGAGGTACTCGCCGCTGATCGCCGAGGCGTTCCATACCGGCCGCACGGTGCGGGACGCGACGAAGAAGTCGCCGGTCGTGCGCGAGATGCGCAGACCGTAGATGCCGATCAGCAGCGTCGCGACGATCACGAGCGCGACGCCGATGAGGTCGAGCACCGCATTCATTCGCGATCCCGGAGGGCACGATATCGACGTTCGTTGCGCGCTGCGGTGCGCACGTAGAGCACCGCGAACACCACGATGATCGGATAGAACGCGTACGCCTGCAGCAGCCATGACAACGGCAGGCCCCAGACCATGACCTGCCCGATCTCCGGGATGAGCGCGATCGCCAGAGTCAGCGCGATGACGACGATCACGAACCCGGCGACCGTTCCGAGTGCGAGTCGCAGCTGACTGCGCATGAGAGCCCTGGCGTAGACGGCATCCGCCTCGTCGACGGGTGCGCCCGGCAGCGCGATTCCCCGGGTGAAGGCCGCCGGCCGACGATCAGGCAGATCAGCGGTCACCCGCACCCGCACGCGCTTCGGCTTCTCCGTCATCCCCCGACCTCCCCGCGCAACAGGGCATCGCGCACCGCTGGCACCAGGCGTCTGCTCACCGGCAGCGAGACGGCGCCGATCGAAACCGAGGGTTCAGCGCCGGAGAGCCGGGCCTCGGACACGACGGCGATGCGCACGAGCGAGGAGCGATGGATGCGCAGGAACCCGGCTTCCGCCCACCGCGTCTCGAGTTCCGAGATGGGCGTGCGCACCAGGTGCCCCGCACCGTCGCCGGTGTGCAACCGGGAATAGTCCCCCTGGGCCTGCACCCAGCGCACCTCGCTGCGACGCACGAACCGCACCACGGATCCGATCGTGACCGGCAGCATCTCGTCGTCGCCGGGCGTGGGAGCCTCCGCGACCTCGACCACCCGTCCGACCGCCTGTCGGAGCCGCTCGATGCGCACGGGCTTGAGGAGGTAGTCGGCGGCACGCAGCTCGAACGCCTCCACCGCCCTGGCGTCGTCGGCGGTCACGAACACGACAGCCGGTGGTTCCGCGAGGGCGAGCAGCGCACGCGCGAGCTCCATCCCGCCGAGCCCCGGCATGTGGATGTCGAGGAATGCGATCCGTACGGCCCGCTCCGACAGCAGCCGCAGGGCTTCCGCACCCGATGATGCGGTGACGATCGCGCCGATGCGCGCGTCCGTGCGCAGCAGATGGACCAGCTCATCCAGGGCGGGTCTCTCGTCGTCCGCGACGAGCACATCGATCGGCTGCACGCTTCTGGTCATGCTCGGCCGTCGCCGTCCGGGTCGTGCTGCGGCTGGGACTTCGGGACCCGCATGCGCACCAGGGTACCGGCGCCCGTGTTCGTCTCGACCACCAGAGCGCCGTCCGCCCCGTAGAGCTGGCGGAGCCGGGTGTCGACGTTGCGGAGTCCCACGTGGACCCCGTCGTCGCCGGCGGTGAGCGTCGCATGAAGAGCCTCGGGGTCCATGCCCACCCCGTCGTCCTCGACCGTGATCTCGGTGTGGGTGCCGTCGTCGCGTGAGGCGATGCGGATCTCCCCTCCCCCTTCGCCGGGCTCGAGCCCGTGACGGACGGCGTTCTCGACCAGCGGCTGCACCGAGAGGAACGGGATGACGGTGGCCAGCGTCTCCGGTGCGATCTGCAGCGTCACGCGCAGACGGTCCCCGAACCGCGCTCGTTCGAGCTCGAGATACGAGTGGATGCTGCCGAGCTCGTCGGCCACCGTCGTGAACTCCCCCTGGCGCCGGAAGGAGTAGCGGGTGAAGTCGGCGAACTCCAGCACCAGCTCGCGCGCGCGTGCGGGGTCGGTGAGCACGAAGGAGGCGATCGCCGTGAGGGCGTTGTAGATGAAATGCGGCGAGATCTGCGCACGCAGCGAGCGCAGCTCCGCTTCGGCCAGCTGCGTCCTGGACGCGTCGAGTCCGCCGAGCTCGACCTGCGCGGCACACCAGTCGGCCACCTCCTCCGAGGCACGCACCAGCGCGGCACGGACGGGCGCCGCGAAGGCGACCACGACGCCGATCACGCGTCCATCGACCAGGATGGGCGCCCCGACGGCCTCGAGGTCGTCGTCGGCACCGGGCGCGGGGAAGACCTGCCTGCGTCCCGACTCCCCGACCCTGGCGGCGATGCGGCGGGCAGCAGATTCCAGTCCGTCGGACGGCCCGTCGAACGACACCGTGCCCTCGGCGCTGACGATCGCGACCGCCGCGCTGCCGAGGAGCACCCGCAGGTGACGCGCGGCCTTGACGACGTCGGGGGCGGACAGTCCAGCGCGCAGATGCGGTGCCGCCAGACTCGCCTGATGCAGCACGGTGAGGGCGGCCTGTTCGGCGTCGCTCCCCAGCTCGGCGGCGCCGCGGGCGAGTCGACGTGCGAGCAGGAGGAGCACCGAGAGGACGATGCCGCCGAGCACGCCGAGGATCGCTGCGAGAACGACGTCGGTCATGGGTTCAGCCTACGGAGCCGCGCACGCCTCAGCAGCAGCGGGCACCGGGGTTGCGATCCTGGTCGTCCATCCGCTGCCGCCAGAACTGCCGCTCGGTCAGCGGCTCCTCGCCGGGATGCACGCGACCGTGATGGGCGACGTACGTCGCGTAGGCGCTGTCGCCCATCAGGGTCGTGATGTACCAGCGGATGCCGCGGCCGGCCCGCACCGCGGCGCTGAGCAGCGTCCGCAGGAGGGTGGTCGCGGCATCCGTCCGACTCGTGGTGTCAGCCATCTCAGTGTCTCGACATCAGTGGGTCGACGCCTTGCGCTCGTCGGCGAGGATCGGCTCCCACTGCTTCTCGAGCTCGCGTTCTTCGGCGCTGGGCAGGAACCCGGCCGGGGCGAAGCGGCGCGAGGCCACGGGTGCGTCCTCGGTGTTCTCGCCACCACCGTTGCGGATCGCCCTGATCGTGACGGTCACGGCCGCCACCATCACGATGATCGCCAGGGTCACGAAGATGATCGACAGCGTGCCCTGCACGGCGGTGTTGCGGATGACCGCATCGAGCACCGCCGGCTCGCCGAGCGAGGTGTCTCCGCTGTCGCGGGCGGCGACGTAGCGGAAGTGATTCGCCCAATAGCCGATGGCCGGCACGGGAGAGGCGATCTTGTACAGCGACGCCGTGATCGTGACCACCGCGGTGAAGGCCAGAGGCAGCCCGATGATCCACAGCCACTTGATGTAGCTCTTGCCGCGCTTGGCGACGATGGCCATCACCACGGCGAGCGCGATCGCGGCGAGCAGCTGGTTCGCGATGCCGAACAGCGGGAAGAAGGTGTTGATGCCGCCGAGCGGGTCGGTGACGCCGAGGATGAGGATCGCTCCCCAGCCGGCCACCATGATCGCGGTGCAGATCCACACCCCGGGGCGCCAGGAGACGTCGCGGAACTTGGGGAACCAGGCGCCGATCGAGTCCTGCAGCATGAACCGGGCGACGCGGGTTCCTGCATCGACGGCCGTGAGGATGAACAGCGCCTCGAACATGATCGCGAAGTGGTACCAGAACGCCATGAGGGCCTGGCCACCGAGAGCCTGTTGCATGATGTGCGCGAGACCGAGCGCCAGGGTGGGGGCACCACCGGTGCGCGAGACGATCGACTCCTCCCCGACAGCCGCTGCCGTGCCTGTGAGCATGTCGGGCGTCAGGTTCACCCCCGTCAGGCCGAGCGAGTTCACGAAGGCCACGGCCCCCTCGACCGTGCCCCCTGTGGCGGCGGTCGGTGCGTTCATCGCGAAGTAGATGCCCTGGTCGATCGAGATCGCGGCGACGAGTGCCATGATCGCGACGAACGACTCCATGAGCATGCCGCCGTAGCCGATGAAGCGCGTCTGACGCTCCTTCTCGATGAGCTTCGGGGTGGTGCCGGAGGCGATCAGGGCGTGGAAGCCCGACAGCGCTCCGCAGGCGATCGTGACGAACAGGAAGGGGAACAGCGGACCGGCGAACACCGGCCCCATGCCGTTCTCACCGAAGATGCTGATGGCGGGGACGGTGATCTCGGGACGGACCAGCACGATGGCCCCGGCGAGCATCACGATCACGCCGATCTTCATGAAGGTCGACAGGTAGTCGCGGGGGGCGAGCAGCAGCCACACCGGGAGCACCGCGGCGATGAAGCCGTAGATGATGATGCCCCAGGCGATCGTGGTGCGGTCGAGGTGGAAGATCGCCTGGCCCCACTCGGTGCCGGCGACCCAGCCCCCGCCGATGATCGCGGCCATGAGCAGCACGAAGCCGATGATCGAGACCTCGGTCACCTTGCCCGGGCGCAGGTAGCGCAGGTACACGCCCATGAACAACGCGATCGGGATGGTCATCGCGACCGAGAAGACGCCCCACGGGCTCTCGCCCAGCGCGTTGACGACGACGAGGGCGAGGATCGCGACGATGATCAGCATGATCAGCAGCGAGGCGATGATCGCGGCTGTGCCACCGATCTTGCCGAGTTCCTGACGGGCCATCTGCCCGATCGTGCGACCACCGCGTCGCATCGAGAAGAAGAGCACCGTGTAGTCCTGCACGGCGCCTGCGAGCACGACGCCGACGATGATCCAGATCGTGCCGGGGAGGTACCCCATCTGCGCCGCGAGCACGGGGCCGACGAGCGGGCCGGCACCGGCGATCGCGGCGAAGTGGTGACCGTAGAGCACCCGGCGGTCGGTGGGGACGTAGTCCTTGCCGTCCTGCTTCACCTCGGCGGGGGTGGCCCGGCGGTCGTCGGGGCGCGTGATGTAGCGCTCGATGACCTTGGAGTAGAACCGGTAGCCGATCAGGTATGTGCAGACCGCGGCGAACACGAACCAGATCGCGTTGACCGTCTCGCCGCGGACGATCGCGAGCATGGTCCAGGCGACGGCACCCAGCAGGGCGATCGCGGCCCACAGGATGATCTTCGGTAGGGTCCAGCGGTTCGCCTTCTCGTGGTGCTCTTCGGTGAGGGCCACGGGAGGGAGGTTCGGGTCGGTGACGATGATGGGCTCGTCGTCGACGAGTCCGGCGCCGTCGCGGCGGCGCGACGAAGGTGCGGTCATGGGGGTCTCCTCGGGATACGCGACGTTGCGTTCCCCCACGTTAGGAAGATCCCGCTCCCGACATGACCGCTCGCCGCGGTTGCTGCGACGAGCGGCGCGGATGGCGCGATGAACGGATACCGGGGATGTCCGTTCGCCCCGCCGCATCAGGCCCTCCCGCCACATCAGGCGGCTGCCTCGTGAATCGGCCTGTCTCCGCGGGATCGCCTGTTTCCGAGCGCCACGCACACGACGCCCCGCGGAAGGGAGACCGCGGGGCGTCGTGTGTGTGTGGAGGGGCTACTCCGGCTTCGCCGTCTCCGGCGCACTCGTCGGAGGCGCGCCCGTCGGCGATGCCTCGGGTGCCGGGGTCTCCGGAGCCGGGGTCTCCGGTGCCTTCGTCTCCGGTGCCGGGGTCTCCGGTGCCTTCGTCTCGGGCGCCGGAGTCTCCGGAGCCTTCGCCGCCGGCACGTCGACCGTCAGGACGGTGCGCACGTCGGATTCGCCGTACTGCACGACCCCGAGGTAGCGGGTGCCGGCGGTCAGGCCGGTCCAGCCGAGGTTGTACGACGTCTTCTTGCCGCGCACCGCGGCGAGCGGGTTCGGCGTGGCCGTGAGGTCACCCTCGCCGTCGGCCAGCACGTTGGCGTAGGTCATGTCCCACGTCATCGGGCCCGTCGTCGAGTAGATGTTCGCCACCAACAGGTAGGTTCCGGCCTTCGGCGACGGGATCGTGACCTGTTCGTCCGCCGAGCCGGTGGCCGAACGCCAGCGCTCGTAGTACTGCAGGTCGTCCGGGCTCACCACCCGGTACACGGTGAGGTCGAGGTCGCTGCCCTTGTCGTCCGACGAATCGAGGTCGAACCGCGAGAGGGTCGTGCCCTCGGGTACGTTCACGATCCACGAGACGTCCTTGTTGGCGTCGCCCGACTTCTCGTCACCCGAGTGCCCCTCGACGGGGTTGTCCGCGTCGGCGAGCAGTTCGAACGGCGTCAGACCCGAGAGTCCGAGCGCGAGGTCACCGGTGAGACCGGGGGTGATCTCGACAGCGGTGCTGCCGTCGACGCCACTGCCCGTGACCTCGGCCGGCGCATCGGCTGTGACCGGGAACAGCGCGATCGGCGAGCGCACCGAGTTCTTCGCACTCGTCCAGGTGAGCGAACCCGTGGCCCACTGCTCCACCGGAGCCGTGGCGTTGTCGAAGGTCACCGTGAACGTCTTGGTCTGGCCCGGACGGTCGAACTTCAACTGCTGCGGCGTGACCTTGATGTTCACTCCGGGCACCGAGGCCTTGGCCGTGAAGGTGCCCTTCTCGGTCGAGGTCACCGTGCGGGTGACGGTCTGTGCGCTGGTCAGGGAGCCGATCGAGATCGACGCCTGGTTCAGGTCGCTGCCGTCGATGGGGTCGATGCCGGGGAAGTCCGAGAGTCCCTTCCCGTCGAGGAACGCCGCCCAGTCCTTCACACCGTTGAGGTAGAGCAGACCCGGGTTCAGGTAGCGCTTCGGGTCGACCTGGCCTGCACCCTGCTCGAACGGATTCGTGTTCTTCGATCCGTCGGGCAGCACGGTGTCGTAGGCGGTGGTCATCATCGCCGACTTGATCTCCGCTGGCGTCGCCTTGGGGTGCTCGCCGAGGTACAGCGCGGCGAGGCCGGCCACGTGCGGGGAGGCCATCGACGTGCCGGAGAGGATGCCGAACGTCGGCTTCTCCCCCGGAGCGTTCTCGGTCGCCGCGAGGATCGCGACACCGGGAGCCGCGACATCCGGCTTCATCACGTCGCTGCCGTCGGCCAGCATGGGTCCGCGGCTCGAGAATCCCGCGATCTGCGGGGTCGGGGTGACGACGCCGGTGGTGTTCTCACCCACGAGGGTGATGGGACGATCCACGCCGCCCTGCACATACGCGAGCACGGCCGCGCGGTGCACGGCGTTCAGGTGCACGGTCGGCACCGCGTGGAAGTCGTTGTCGAGCGAGTCGGCGCCGCCGGGCACGTTCACGAGCACCATGCCCATGCCGCCGGCGTCCTTCACGACCTGCGACTTCTCGGCGCGGGCGTTGCCGCCACGGTCGCAGACCACGATGTGTCCGGCGACCTTGGCAGGATCGAGGGTGCCGGGCAGGCAGAGCTGCGGGGTGACGGCGCCCGCCGCCGCGGCGTCGACTGCGGCGATCGACGGGCCGGTGACCTTCTGACCGAACGGCACGCTCACCGAGGCTCCGGCCTGCGCGAACCCGTCGAACTGCACGGTGCCCTCCCAGGTCGGGATGGTCGATGCGGCCACCGTGGTGTACCAGGGCGAGGCGTGGTCGGCCGTGACCGGGTCAGGTCCGTCGTTGCCGGCGCTCGTCGCCACGAAGACGCCTGCTGCTGCGGCGTTGAAGAACGCGAGGTCCTCCGGGGCCATCACGGTGCTCGCAGCTCCGCCGCCGATGGAGTAGTTGATCACGTCGACGCCGTCGGCGACGGCCTGGTCGATCGCGGCGATCAGGTCGCTCTGCGCGCAGATGTCGTCGGTGGTGACCGTCGTGTCGGGGCCGACGTAGCAGGCCTTGTACGCCGAGATCTTCGCGGCCGGTGCGACACCCGAGATCGTGCCGAAATCGACGTTCTCGATGCTGGCCTTGACCTTGAAGTTGCCCGCCGCCGTGCTCGCGGTGTGCGAGCCGTGGCCGTCGCCGTCACGCGGCGAGAGGTAGTCGTACTGGAAGTCGAAGCCGGCGGCCTCGGCCCCGGCGTAGAAGTACTGTCCGCCGATGAGCTTCGAGGAGTAGTCGCTGGTGTCCCAGTCCTGACCCTCGACCATCGCGGCCTGGAACTGCCCGCCGTCGGACTTGTCGAAGTAGACGTAGGTGCCGTCGGTGTAGGGCTGCCCGCCCTTGTTGCGGTTGTGCTGCTTCTTCTGCTTCTTGATCTTCTTCCCCTCGAAGGAGGGGTGCTCGGGGGCGATGCCGGTGTCGATCACACCGACGACGACGCCCTCTCCGGCGGTCGCGACCCCTCCGGTCTGCTGCCACACTCCGCCCTTGCCCTTGCGGTCGTCACCGAGGCCGAGGTAGTCGGTCGAGCTCTGCGCGTCGGGGTGACGGATCTCATCCGGGTAGACGCCGAGGACGTCCTTCGAGGCGCGGAGCGCATCGACCTGCTCGCCGCTGAGGTCGGCGCTGAAGCCGTTGAGGACGACCTGATATGTGGTGTCCGGCGTGACCCCGATGTCGCTGACGAGGTCTTCCTGCTCGGTCTGGAGATGTTCGACGTAGCGCTGCGAATCCTGCGACTGCGTCTCGAGCTGGGCGCCTTCGGCGGGCTTGGTGGCCTTCAGACCCTTGACATCGCCCTCGTAGGTGGCGAGCGGATCCGACTTCATCACCACGATGTAGTGCCCTGGTGTGCCTGCGACGGGGACGGGGTGCGTCACCTCCTCCGTCGCGTAGCCCGCGGTTGCCGTCGATGCGATGAACAGCGTGGCCAGGGTGGTGGCTGCCGCCATCCGGAGGGGTGTTCGACCCATGTGGTGCTCCCGATGATCACGGTGCGGCCCTCTTGCTGCACCGCGGCCAACATATGCCCGACCCTGGCGATTCTCAGGAAGTCTGGCCGATCGGTCACCCGGCATTCGCCGATCGGCCAGGGTTATCCACGGCGGCCCTCGCGATACGTCGACAGTAAGCTGGAGAGGTGGCCCGCACCTCTGTCCTGACGACCCGCGTCCTGCTCGTATGCGCGGCCATCGGGGTCGCCACGGGCATCCTCGCCGGTATAGCCGGGTGGGTGACTCCGGTGCTGCTGGCGAGCCCCCTGCTGTTCCTCTACGGCCTGGTCCTCGGCTCGCACGTGCTGCCGGGCATCATCGCGCAGGAGGTGCTGCGCCTCCCGCTCGTCGCGCTGATCACCCATGTGTTCGCCGCTCTGATCGCGAGCGCCTTCAACCCGGCCTGGGCGTTGCGGTTCATCGGCACCGCTCTGCTGTTCGGCCTGATCCAGGAGGGGGTGGCCGCCCTCACCCGCTACCGCTCCTGGGGCCCGTGGCGCTTCTTCCTCTCGGCGGCGATCATCGGCGTCTTCGTGGCGGTCGTGGTGTTCTTCGCCGCCCACCTCTCGGTGATGCCGCTGTGGGCGCAGATCCTCTACCTCGCGATCTCGGTGCTCGGGCCGATCGCGTGGACAGCCATCGGCCTCGCGATCGGCTCGGCACTCAGCCGCGCCGGCGTCGCCCGCCGCTAGGCACTCCGCCCAGCCGCCGCGCGACGGCGCCCGAGACCGAGCTCACGAGCGCCTCGAGCGGACCGCGACGCTTCAGCGCCGCCAGGATCGCGCCGATGACGATCGCGCCCAGGATGTGGACACCGAGGATCGCCGGCCCCAGGTACCACCACGGGAGATCCGTCGACGCGTCGACCGCACCGGAGAGCAGCACGAACGAGGTGGCCGCCGCGGCGAGCACGTGCACCGTGTAGACCGTGAGCGGAGCGGCCCCCGCCGCCCTGACGGGCTCGAGCACGCGAAGCGCGGACTTGGGGAGGACTCGGGCGAGGAACAGCATGCTCGCGATGACGAAGAGGGCGATGCCGACCCCCCGCAGGATGTCGAGGGTCGTCCCCGTGTGCGGCGTCTGCAGCACGAGCGCCCACCACTGCGGAGAGAGCGGAGCGCCGAAGCCCGGCGTGCCGATGATGCTCTCGGTGGCGGCAGCCGCCTCGGGCGGCAGGGTCGCGACGAGGACCGCGCGCCCGAAGAACTCGTAGACGAGGGCGCTGGTCGACACGGCGAACACGGCGAGGAAGGCGCCGATGCCGGCCGTCCACGCGAGGAATCGCTTCTCCGTCCCGTTGCGCCGAGCGGCGATCAGCAGTGTGGCGACGGCCATCCCCACGAGAACGTAGACGATCCAGGTCACGACGGGATAGGTGCCGGTGACGAAGATCGCGCGCAGCGCCACCGCCGGCTCCCCCCACTGCGGCCAGGACACTCCGCCGCCCTCCCCGATGACCCCCAGGGCCTGTCGCAGGAAGGCGTTGAGGATCGGCCCCGCGATCGCGAGGATCGCCGCGGAGACGAGCAACCAGCGCGGACTCACTCTGAGGAACGGGATGCTGCACAGCATGGCGACACCGAAGTAGACGAGGACGACCACGATGCTTCCCGGCGCCAGGGCGAGCGTCGCCCCGATGAGGATGACGAGCACACCCCGCACAGCCATCGCCCACCGTGCGGCGGCGACGTGGCCGCGTTCCAGGTAGGAGCGGGTGGCGAGCACGACGCTGATCCCGCCGACGACGGCGAACAGGGTCGAGGCGTTCCCGTCGACGATGGTCGACACCCCTTCGACGTGGCCTGGCAGGCCGGCCGGCGGGAGCAGGTGGGCGCAGAACATGCCGATGATCGCCAGGAAGCGCGCGAAGTCGATGCCGACCATCCGGCCGAGCTCGCCGCGACGACGTGCCGCGTCCGACTCGGGTGGAGGCGTCGGCTGCTCCCTCCGCGCCGTACGGTGCGGTCGGGCGATCGTGTGCGTGTTCGTGTCTTGTGGCACGGTGCTCCCTCGTTCCTGCGGCGCCCGGTCGGCGCCTCTACGACGATGCCGGTTCTTCGGCCGCTCCACGTCCGTCCACCGGATGATCGATGTCATCCGCCGGAGGGCTTCTGTGCGCGTGGATAATCAGGTAAGCCTCAGCTAAGTTAGAAGGGTACGATCCGCCGACCCGGGACTCCGCCGTGCGCCCATCCGCGCCCCTGCTGAGCGTGCGTGACCTCTCCCTCACCCACGCCGATGCGGCGCACCCCTCTCCGCGCGATGTGACCTTCGACATCGATGCAGGAGAGGTCGTGCTCCTGCTCGGGCCCTCCGGTTCGGGCAAGTCGACGCTCACCCTCGCCCTCAACGGGCTCATCCCGCACGCCCTCCCCACAGCCATGATCGGCACGGTGGAGGCGGGCGGCATCGACACGGCGAGCGCCCCGACCGCGACGCTGAGCACCCGCGTGGCGATGGTGTTCCAAGACCCCGATGCGCAGATCGTCACCGGCAGTGTGTACGACGAGGTCGCGTTCGGCCCCGAGAACCTGCGGCTGCCGCTCGACGTGGTGGAGAGTCGTGTCGAGGAGGCACTGCGCCGCGTCGGGCTCTGGGAACGGCGCACGGTGAACCCCGACCACCTCTCCGGCGGCGGACGGCAGCGACTCGCGATCGCCGGTGCCCTCGCGATGGGCTCACCCCTCATCGTGCTCGACGAACCGACCGCGAACCTCGATGCCCAGGGCATCGACGACGTGTACGCCGCGCTCGCTGAGGTGGTCGCTGCGGGTGACCGCGCCATCCTGCTCGTGGAGCACAACCTCGATGCGGCTATGTCGTTCGTCACACGGACGATCGTGCTCGACCGCGAGGGTCGGGTGGCTTTCGACGGACCGGCGGCCGAGATCATCCGCGAGAACGCCGACGAGCTGGTCCGGATGGGCGTGTGGCTTCCGGCCGCCACCCTGACGGCGCTCCGACTCCGGGGTCAGGGGTTCACGCTCGATCCGCTGCCGCTGTCTCCCCAGGAACTCGCCGTCGCACTCGAAGGTCAGCCGGTCTCGTCCCTGCCACCGAGCCGTACGACGTCATCGAGCCATATGACGTCACCGAGCCGCACGACGTCGTCCGCCGCGACGACGAGGAGAGACGCCACGACACGGGTCGAGCCGATCATCCGCGCGCGAGGGCTGACGGTGCGCCGGCGTCGCGCCGAGATCCTCCACAGTGTCGACCTCGACCTCGCCCCCGGCAGTCTCACGGCCATCGTGGGTGCGAACGGGGCGGGCAAGACCACGCTGATCCAGGCACTCGCGGGCGTCGTACCGCCACCGCGTGGACAGGTGTCGGTCGACGGCATCGACCCGGGGACCGCGTCTCCCCGCGACCTCGCCGCGCGGATCGGGTTCGTGTTCCAGAATCCCGAGCACCAGTTCATCGCCCCGACGGTGTTCGACGAGCTCGCCCATGGGCTGCGGCTGCGCCATGTGCCCGACGCCGAGATCACGGCGAGAGTCGACGAGATGCTCACGCGCTTCGGACTCGAGCACAAGACGGACGTGCATCCGTTCCTGCTCTCGGGCGGTGAGAAGCGGCGCCTGTCGGTGGGCACGGCGCTGATCACCCGGCCCCGTGTGCTGGCGCTCGATGAGCCGACCTTCGGACAGGACCGTGCGAGAGCCGCCGAGCTGCTCGATCTGCTGCAGGGGCTGCGCGCGGACGGGACGACCATCCTGATCGTCACGCACGACCTGCAGTTGGTGGCCGAGCACGCCAGCCACGTCGTGCTCCTCGCCGAGGGTCGGGTGCGGGCGACCGGGCCCACCGCCGCGCTCCTGCAGGACGAACTGCTGTTCACGGATGCAGGGCTGCAGCTGCCGGCCCTGCAACGCGTGCTGGCGTCCGCCGGCCTCGGGGTGAGCTCATGACCGCGGCGACGTTCGACCCCTATGCACGCATGACGGCGACGTCGCGCCGGCAGTTCCTCTACACACTGAATCCGCTCGCGAAAGTCGCCGGCTTCGCACCCGCGATGGTGCTGCTCGTCTTCGTGCGGGATCTGGCGACCCCCGCCGCGTTCCTGGCGCTCGCCTATGCGCTGATCCTGGTCGGCGCGCGTCTCACCGTGCGGCTCCTCGCCCTGCTGCTGCTCGCTCTCCCCGCCGGGATGCTCCTGATCGGCATCGGCTTCTCCCTGTGGGTCGACACCGGACTGGTCCACGACACCACCCCGGTCGTGCACATCGGGGACTGGACGCTCTACAGCGGGGCTCTGCTCCTCGGCTTCGCGACCGCGCTGCGGCTCGGCTCGATCGTCGCTCTCGCGCTCGTCGGCGGGCTCACCACCAGCGGACCCGACCTGGTGCGAGCCGGCGTGCAGCAGCTGCGGGTGCCGTATCGGATCGGGTACACGGCCCTGGCTGCCTTCCGCTTCGTGCCGCGGTTCGGGCACGAGCTCTCCGTGATCAGGGCGGCCCATCGGGTGCGCGGGTATCACGGCGGTCGCGGACCCCTCGCGCGCATCGCCCGGGGGTGGGGGTACATCGTGCCGCTGCTCGCCGGCGCGATCCGCCACGCCGAGCGCGTCGCGTTGGCCATGGACTCGCGGGCGTTCGGTGCACATCCGACGCGCACCGAGCGGCACCTGGTCCCGTTCCGAACGCGAGACACCGTCTTCACGGTCGCGACCCTGCTGGCCTCTGCAGCCATCTTCGTCGTCTTCTTCCCCTGGCAGCTTCCCTGAAAGGCGTCCTGATGGCGTTCAGCAAGATGGTCAAGCCCGAGTCGTCCGAACTCCTCCATCTGACGGTGCTGCGCACGGAGCAGCTCTCGGCGCACTGGATCCGGGTGACGCTCGGCGGTGGTGACATCGAGAAGTTCCGGCCGATGGGGTTCGACCAGTGGTTCCGATTGTTCCTGCCGATCGGAGGGGATGCCGGGCTTGACCGGGTGCCGGCGAAGGCGAACAAGGTGTTCGGGTACCTGAAGTTCCTGCGCATCCCCGACGGTGAGCGTCCGGTGATGCGCAACTACAGCGTGCGCGCGTACCGTCCGGCGACCGCGGAGGCCGGCGCCGAGATCGACGTGGACTTCGTGCTGCACGGCTCGGCCGCGGACGGCACCGCCGGCCCCGCGTCGCGATGGGCGGAGACCTGCGAGCCTGGCGAGCACGTGCTGATCATCGACGAAGGCCTCACGTTCAACCCGCAGCGCGGGGTGGAGCGGGTCGTGCTGGTCGGCGACGAGACCGCCCTGCCCGCGATCTCCTCCATCTGCGCCTCGCTGCCTGCCACTGCGACGGGCACCGCGATCGTGGAGGTGCCGAGCGACGACGACGCTCTCGCGTTCACGCATCCCTCGGGCGTCGAGGTCGTGTGGATCGTGCGGCCGCATGGCATCGCTCCCGGGGCACTCGCCCTGGAGACGCTGGCACGCGCTGCCCTGCCGGATGCGCCGTTCCACGCGTATGCGGCGGGCGAGCAGGCACTCGCCTCAGGGGCGCGCAAGCATCTCGTGGGCACGCGCGGGGTCGACAAGAATGCCGTGAGCTTCTGCGGCTACTGGAAGATCGGCGCCTCATCCCCCGCCTCGAAGGCCGCGCGCGACGCTGCAGCGGAGCCCCTCGCGTGAGCGGAACGGATGCAGCCGATGGCCTCGCCTCCAGGGGGTCAGTGGGAGATGCTCCCGCAGCAGCAGCAGCCGGACATCGCGCGTCAGTCGCCGGTGGACGATTCCGCTTCCCCACCGCCATCCTGCTGACCTGTGCCGCGCTCGGCGTCGCCGGGGCGGTGCTGCTCGCGCCGATGAACTGGTTCTCGACGCTGCTGACCGGGCCGCTGCCCTTCGTCGGCATGGCCCTCGCCGGCCTGTGGCTGTTGCCGTCCGTGATCGCGCTGAGGCTGCTGCGGAAGCCGCTGGTCGGACTCCTCGTCGCGCTGATCGCCGGCCTCGTGATGGTCCCGTTCTCCGGGTACGGTTTCAGCAGCGTGCTGACGAATCTCTGGTGGGCGGCGTTCACGGAGCTGCCGTTCCTGTTCGTGCTCTGGCGCTACTGGGGAACGTGGATGCACTACGTCGGCGCCGTCGTCGTAGGCGTCGTCTACCCGATCTCGGCGTGGGCCTGGTTCGATCTCGGATCCATGTCTCTCTTCGCCCAGGTCGCCTTCTTCGCCGTGACGATCGCCAGCTGCGTCGGCGGCACCGCCCTCGGCATCCTGATCGCCGACCGTCTGCGCAGGGCAGGAGTGGGCAGGG
>NZ_LBCR01000029.1:0-287267 GCF_001005635.1 Microbacterium sp. Ag1 | reverse complement strand
ACAACCTGCCTGGACATCACAACTAGCCGACCTCGGCCAAAATCCGATCCACCCACACCGGATGCGGCAGCGTGGCGATCTCGGCACGCGTGAACCACCCGACCTCGACGACCTCGTCCTGATCAGGCACCGGCGGATCGAGCAGTTCGCACGCGAACGCGGTCGACACGTACGACACACGATCCCCGTTCGGATACGTCACGACGAGCGATTCGCCGCCGAAGGCACCGACGATCCCCGTGATGCGGATGCGGGCTCCGATCTCCTCCTGCACCTCTCGGGCGATCGCCTCATCCGGATCCTCCCCCGGCTCGACCCCACCACCGATCAGACCCCATTCCTCCGAGCCCGCCGTGCGCGCGAGCAGGAAACGATCGCCCTCGCGGATCACCGCGGTCACGCCCGGCAACAGCAGGAGGTCGTGACCGATCCGCGCGCGGATCGATCGGACGTAGTCAGAGAACGGCATGCCGGGAGTCTAGGTTCGAGACTGCGCGTAGGCCGTCACTCCGGGCGGGGTCGTTGTTCTCGGGCCATCGCCTGCCGGTGCGACGCGAGAGCCGCGCGCACGGCCGAGTAGATCACCAACCACACGACAGCGATCCCGATGAAGACGTACGCGAGATTCGCGAGAAGGACGAGAAGAAAAGAGCCAGAGAACATCGCCCCAGAATGCCGCACCCCGCGCACCCGCCCGGTCAGACTCCCCGCATCCGCGCCACGGCCGCCCGAACCAGAGCCGCGTTCCCCGGAGCAGTCGTGCCATCGGGGAGCAGCAGCGTGTCTTCCAGGCCGATGCGCGACGCCAACCCGAACTCGACGGCGAGGTCGAACACCGGCCACGTCGACCCCTCCTCGCCGTGCAACAGGATCGGGAGGTCGGGCTCCTCGAGCTGCACGTGGGCGATCATCCCCTCGGCGTGATCGCGCAGCACCTCGGCCGGCTCGTCGGGGAGCTCGATCAGCACCCGCAGGCTCTGCCCGCGAACGGGCGACCGCTTCCACATCTCGAAGCCGGCCGCGTCCCACAACCCGGCCTCGACCGCGACGCCGCGCCTAAGCAGCAGCGCGGCCACCTCGTCGGCACCGGCCTCGTGCCAGTTGACCGACGCGTGATCGGGTAGCTCCGTCCACGCCTCGATGGCGGCGAGGCGGCGCTCGACGTCGGGCTCGGCCCATGCGCCCGTCGTCACGCCGACCGGCACACCCGGGCTCGACTCGCGGACAGCTGTCACCCAGCGAGCGACATCGTCGGCGGCAAGGCTGTCGCGACCGGCGGCATCCTTGGGGTGCACATGCACCTCGTGCGCTCCCGCCACCACAGCACGCGCGGCATCGTCGGCGACGACCGACGCATCCGCACTCAACCACGGGTGCTCGACCGCATCACGAGCGCCGTTCACGCATGCCTGCAACAGCATCCGACGCGGAGGCCGGGCGGGCGGGTCGGAATCCACCGCGGTCATCGGCCGATCAGCTCGCGCGGGTGCAGGTCGTAGGGAGAGCAGTCGGTCGACGGCCCCTCTTCTGTGCGCACCGTGTGCTCGACCTGACGTGCGACCGCGGCGCTGCGACCGACCTTGACCGCCTCGGCCTCGCTCATGAAGCTGCTCCCCAACGTCTGCGATTCCCCCTCGATGCGGTTGAACCAGATGCCGTTGCGATGGAACGTCTCGATGTCGCCTGCAGCCATGGCGGGATCCCTTCTCTCGCATACCTTTCTACGTGAGGCCACCGACACGACAGAGGGGCTTGACAGTCTCCGCAGCAACTCCCGAGCGCACCCGGCTCAGACCACGAGACCCGCCCGGCGCACGGCATCGCCCATCGCGGCGAAAGCCTCTTCCAAGATCGGACGCGGTGTCGCGAAGACCACTCGCACATGGCCCTCGGCGCCACGCCCGAGCAGCCGCCCCTCGGTCAGCACGACCCCGGCCTGCTCGCGGAAGAACTCGGCGGGCGGCCCCGGAATCCTGAGCGCCGAGATGTCGATCCACCCGATGTATGTCGCCTCGGGCACGCGATACACGGCTCCGGGCAGGTGCTCCTCCACCAGCGTCGCCAGCTGCCGCCGAGAATCGTCGAGGTACTCGATCACCTCCGTCAGCCAGGGCTTGCCCGACCGGTATGCCGCCGTCGAGGCCACCACCCCGAGCGTGGCCGCACCGTGCTGCACCGCGAAACCGAACCGCTTGTACAACTGCTGGTCGGCTTCGTTCGAGGTGATCAGCTGCGCCGTCTTCAACCCAGGGATGTTCCAGGCCTTCGAGGCGCTCGTTCCCGTCACCGTATGCGCGGCCGTCACCTCCGACACCGACGCGTACGGCACGAACGACGCACCCTCATAGCGCAGCGGGGCGTGGATCTCATCCGCGAACACCCGCCCGCCGTGCCGCTCGACGATCTCTGCGATCGCCTCCAGCTCATCACGCCCGACGATCGTGCCGGTCGGGTTGTGCGGGTTGCAGAGCACGAGCGTCCTCGCGCCGGCAGCGAACGCCTCATCGATGCGCTGCAGATCGTGCTGCCAGCGCCCGTCGACCTCGACGCCGGGGACCTCGATCACCGGATGTCCGATCGCCGGCAGGTAGGTCAGGAACGGCATGTACGCGGGGGTGGGCACGATCACGGGCGAACCCGCTGGCGCATACTCCTGCACCGCGACGCCGAGGGCCGCCATCACGTCCGAGACCGGATGCACACGCTCGGGATCGACCGCCCAGTCGTACTCGTCGCGCATCCACTCAGATGTCGCCTCACCGAGCTCCGCGGCCTGCGGAGGGGAGAGGTATCCCAGGTTCTCGTCGTCGATCGCGCGATGCAGCGCCTCCGCGATCTCGGGCGCGACCCCGAAGTCCATCTCCGCCACCCAGGCGCCGATGTGTCCGGGGTGCAGACTCCACTTGCGGCTCTGCGGCCGATCGAGGAACAGACGGGTGCGGGCATCGAACGGATGCACGGGGGAGGCGGAGGTCATGGTCTGGGTCCCGCCGAGTCAGTCGGCGGCGTCGATACAGGAAAGACGCAGGACGCGGATCTCGGACACGGGGAACTCCATTCGCAGCGGGACCAGTCCAATCTACGGACGGCCACGCCCGACCGCATTTCGCGTGTCGATCCGTGACACCGGTGGCTCCGCCTGCCGGGACATGCGCCTGCCGGGGCGCACGCCTGCCGGGGCGCACGATTGCCGGAGGATCGGACGGATGCATGATCATACGCAGGAGCTGCTCATGCATCCGTCCGATGTTCATGCATCCGTTCGGGGAGAGCCGGGAGGAGCCGGGCTCAGGCCGCGACGTCGAGCACCCAGGTCACACCGAAGCGGTCGGTGAGCATGCCGAACCCTGCCGACCACGCCGATGCTGCCAGTGACTCGATCACGGTCGCGCCCTCGACGAGCCCGTTCCAGTAGCGCTGGAGCTCGTCGAGCGAGTCGGCGCGCAGGGACTGAAAGAACGTGCGGTCGGTGAGGGTCGCTCCGTTCTCCCGGTGCGTGCTGCCCGCGGTCGCCGCCGGGTTCGAGTCGTCCTCACCAGGGATGTCGTACGCCATCAGGCGCACGACACCGTCCAACTGGCCGAACACGATCTTGTCGAAGCCCGGAACGCCCTCGGGCATGCCGAACTGTCCATAGGTCGCCGCGGTCACCTCGCCACCGAACACGGACTGATAGAAGTCGAGCGCCTGCCGGGCCGTGCCGCGGAAGTTCAGGTGGGTCGTGGTGGTGATGGTCATGCTCTTCTCCTCGTCGCGAGCCCCGCCGTTCGGGACCTCTGACGACAACGATCACAGAGGTAGAGGTCAGTTTCCGTCCTCTACTTCGGGCAGACTGAATCGCATGACCGGGAGTTCTTCACGCATGCTCGCGCTGCTGTCGCTGCTGCAGACCCCGCGCGATTGGCCGGGGTCCGTACTGGCGGAACGGCTGGAGGTCAGCCCCCGCACGGTGCGCCGCGACGTCGACCGGCTGCGCGCGCTGGGCTACCGGATCGGTGCGATCAAGGGACCGGACGGCGGCTATCGTCTCGCCGCAGGATCGGAGCTCCCGCCGCTGCTGTTCGACGATGATCAGGCGGTCGCGATCGCCGTCGCCCTCCAGAGCGTTTCAGCGACGGGGATCGACATCGATGAAGGTGCCGCCAGAGCCCTGGCCACCGTGCGCCAGGTGATGCCGTCCCGGCTACGACATCGAGTGGACGGCATCCGCTTCACCGGCACCGAGAACGCGACCAGGGTCGATCCGACGGTACTTGAGGCGGCGAGCGCCGCCGTCCGCGACCGGCAGGTGCTCCGCTTCGGCTACGGTCCCGACCGCGACCGTCCGGCCCGTCGCACCGAACCACACGCGGTGGTGGCCCGCGAAGGCCGGTGGTACCTGCTCGCCTGGGACCTGGAGGCCGACGACTGGCGCACGTTCCGCCTGGACAGGATGACACCGCGGATCCCGACCGGCCCGTCATTCATACCGAGGCCTCTGCCCGCCGCGGATGCGCAGACCTACCTCGCGGCCCGGGCCAAGGGGGCGATGGCCACGGACGCCTGGCCATGCCTCGGTGAGGTCGTGATCGCGCTCCCCGCCCGCGATATCGCGCCCTGGGTCGGCGTCGGAGATCTGGAGGAACTCCCCGACGGGTCATGCCGCGTCACCATCGGGTCGTGGTCGTGGGTGGGGGTGCTCGCCTCGGTCGCCCGGTTCGACGCTCCGTTCACCGTGGTCGGGCCGGAGGCGCTGCGGGAGGCGGCAGGGATCCTGGCGGAGCGCTTCACCGCGGCAGGCGACTCGTCCTCCTGAACCGTCGAGCTCCACGACCTTTCCCCATATCCCGGAACGAAGCCGCGACGGGGCCGACATCGGTGCCGAGACTCGGGTTTGCTGACCCTATGACAAACTTTGCCATCAGTATTAGCGTGGGGGCATGGCCACGATGAACATCTCTCTTCCGGACGCACTGAAGGACTTCGTCGAAGCCCAGGTGACCGAACGCGGCTACAGCAACAGCAGCGAGTTCGTGCGTGAGCTGATCCGCCACGAGCAGTCCCGCGAGCAGTTGCGGTCGTTCGTCATCGACGGGATGACATCCGGACCAGGCTCCGAAATCGACCAGGCATACTTCGATCGCCTTCGAGACCGCGTCCACGCCGACGCCCCCGACGCGTGACTCCGGGGCACCCCATCACGTCTCGACGGGCCGATGAGGACATCGACTGCGCAGTCACCCACTATCTCGGCGAGGCAGGGCCACATATCGCGATCGCGTTCATCGATGATCTCCAGCACGCGATGGGTCGGCTCGCTGCGCATCCCTCTCTCGGGTCGGCGCGCTTCGAACCGGTGACCGAGATTCCCGAGATCCGCGCCTTCCCTCTTCGGAGCCACCCGTACCTCATCATCTACACCCACGACCCTGATGCTGTGCGAGTGCACCGCGTGCTCCACACGGGGCGAGACATCGCCGCCGTCCTCCGCGACCGACTCTGAGTCCGCAGCCCGCGCGAGAGCGTCCCCACCCACGCCGGTAGACTGAACCTGCCCCGCCGGCCCCTTCCTTTGGAGTGCGCGTGACCACCGCCCCTGCACCTTCCCCCCAGCACGTCCCCGACTCCGTCGAGAACGCGATCGCGACCCCCGAGAAGGAGCAGCCGTACGGCGCGCTCGGGCTCAAGGACGACGAGTACGCGCGCATCAAGGAGATCCTCGGCCGCCGCCCCACCTCGGGCGAGCTGGCGATGTACTCGGTGATGTGGTCGGAGCACTGCTCCTACAAGTCGAGCAAGAACTACCTGCGCCGCTTCGGCCAGAAGGTCTCCGACGAGATGAAGGAACGCCTCATGGTGGGCATGGGCCAGAACGCGGGCGTCGTCGACGTCGGCGAGGGCTGGGCCGTCACCTTCAAGGCCGAGTCGCACAACCACCCCTCGTTCATCGAGCCGTTCCAGGGCGCGGCCACCGGTGTCGGCGGCATCGTCCGCGACATCATCTCGATGGGCGCCCGCCCGGTCGCCGTCATGGATGCGCTGCGCTTCGGTGCGATCGACCACCCCGACACCGCCCGCGTCGTGCACGGCGTGACCAGCGGCATCAGCTTCTACGGCAACTGCCTGGGCCTTCCGAACATCGGTGGCGAGACCGTCTTCGACAGCGTCTACCAGGCCAACCCGCTCGTCAACGCGCTCGCCGTGGGCGTGCTGCGCCACGAAGACCTCAAGCTCGCCAACGCCACCGGTGTCGGCAACAAGGTGGTCCTGTTCGGTGCCCGCACGGGTGGCGACGGCATCGGCGGCGCGAGCATCCTGGCCTCCGACACGTTCGCCGACGGTGGCCCCACCAAGCGCCCCGCGGTGCAGGTGGGCGACCCCTTCGCCGAGAAGGTGCTCATCGAGTGCTGCCTGGAGCTGTACCGCGGCGAGCTCGTCGAGGCGATCCAGGACCTGGGCGCAGCCGGCATCTCGTGCGCGACCAGCGAGCTCGCGGCCAACGGCAACAGCGGCATGAAGGTCTCTCTCGACAACGTGCTGCTGCGCGACCCCACGCTCACGGCAGAGGAGATCCTCATGTCGGAGTCCCAGGAGCGCATGATGGCGATCGTGGCCCCCGAGAAGCTCGACGCCTTCCTGGCCGTCGTGAACAAGTGGGAGGTCGAGACCTCCGTGCTCGGCGAGGTCACCGGCGACGGACGCCTCATCATCGACTGGCAGGGCGAGCGCATCGTCGACGTCGACCCCTCGACCGTCGCGGTCGACGGCCCTGTCTACGACCGTCCGGTCGCGTACCCGACGTGGATCGACGCGCTCCAGGCAGATGCCGCAGAGAAGCTTCCGCGCGCGAACGACCCCGAGACGCTGCGCGAGCAGTTCCTCGCCCTCGTTGCTTCCCCGAACCTGGCCGACACGAGCTGGATCACGAACCAGTACGACTACTACGTGCTCGGCAACACGGCCCTGAGCTTCCCCGACGACGCCGGCATGATCCGCGTGGACGAGGAGTCCGGCCTCGGCTTCTCCGTCGCGACCGACGCCAACGGCCGCTACTGCCAGCTCGACCCGTACGCGGGCGCGCAGCTCGCCCTCGCCGAGGCGTACCGCAACGTCGCCGTGACCGGTGCCGTGCCGACCGCCATCACCGACTGCCTCAACTTCGGCTCTCCCGAGAACCCCGAGGTCATGTGGCAGTTCGGCCAGACCGTCGACGGCCTCGCAGACGGCTGCTACGAACTGGGCACCCCGGTCACCGGCGGCAACGTCTCGTTCTACAACCAGACCGGCGACGTGCCGATCCACCCGACCCCGCTCGTCGGCGTGCTCGGCATCATCGACGACGTCTCCCGCCGCATCCCGTCCGGCTGGCAGGACGAGGGGCAGAACATCTACCTGCTCGGCACCACCTCGACCGAGCTCTCGGGTTCGGCTTGGGCAGATGTCGTGCACCAGCACCTCGGCGGCCTGCCTCCGAAGGTGGATCTCGCGGGCGAGAAGCGCCTCGCCGGCCTGCTCGCCGCGGCCCGCGATGAGTGGCTCATCTCGTCGGCGCACGACCTCTCCGAGGGTGGCCTCGCGCAGGCCCTGGCCGAGGGTGTGATGCGCTTCGGTGTCGGTGCCCGCGTCTGGCTCAACGAGATCATCGAGCGTGACGGCGTGGATGCCGCGACGGCCCTGTTCTCCGAGTCGACCGGCCGCGTGATCGTGACCGTTCCCCGCGAGGACGACGTGAAATTCCGCGGACTCTGCGAGGGACGCGACTACCCGGTGATGCGCATCGGCGTGACCGACAGTGAGGGCGCGAAGCTCGAGGTGCAGGACGTCTTCACCGTGACGGCAGCCGAACTGCGCGAGCGCTCGCAGGCCACACTGCCGTCGTACTTCGGCCCGACCGTCACCGAGGCGGTCAGCGCATGAGCAACGACGGTCTCAGCGAGGACTACGGCGACCTCGGCGAGAAGCGCAATCGGCGCATGCGCATCGTCGCGTGGACCGTCATCATCGCGCTGATCCTCGGCGGTGGTGGCGCGACGGTGCTGACGCTGCTTCTCGGCTGAGTCGAGATCTGGGCCGTCGCCGGCAGGCGGGCTTGCGTGACGAACGGCCGTCGCCCGCCGTCCAAGCGTGCAGGGAAACGTGGACACGATTCGATCGCGGTCACATGCCGAGCGATGGCAGGGCCACGACGTTCACTCCGTCCGCACGCCGGTACGACGGACCGGTGCCGGTGATGACCGTGAGTACCGGCGAATCGGCTCGGGTTCCGTCGACATTCGCCGCGAACTCCATCAGCGACGCTGCGGCTGCATCCACGGTCTCCGCTGCGGCGCCGAGCTTCACTTCGAATCCGGCCCAGTGCCCGTCCGGCAACTGAAGGATGGCATCCACTTCACGGCCTGCCGAGTCGCGGGCATGGTAGATCTCTCCTCCGAGAGGTTGCGCCATGACACGAAGATCATGCACCACCTGGGACTCGAAGAGTTGTCCCGTGAAGCCGAGGTCTCGACGCAACGCGGCGGCGTCAGCACCGAGGAGGGCAACCGCGACGGACGGATCACAGAAGTGCCGCTTCGGCTCCTTGCGGAGGGTTGCGGACGATCGGAGATGAGCTGACCATGCAGGTTGGTCTTCGATGACGAAGATCCGGCTCAGCGCATCCATGTATTCGCGGACCGCATCGCGCGACAACGTTGCCTCATCACGCGCAAGGGTGGAGATCGACACCTCCGTCCCCGTGGATCGAGCCAGCGCCTGCATGAGCCTGCGAACCCTCAACGGATCTCTAGCGCGCCCGGCGGAGTCGACGTCGACGTCGATCACCGTATCGACGTAGTCGCGGTTGCCGGCCAGGGCGTCCTTGACCGGCAAGCCGACTGCTGCCGGCCACCCCCCGACCGCCATGCGGGTCAGAAGACCGTCGAAGTCCAGGGGTGCCGCACCATGTCGTGGCGCCTCTCCGGAAAGAAGGCGACGAAGGGAAACACCAGCGTCGCCGTCGGCGCTTTCCGCGAGTGTCATCGTCCTCATTCGCAGGCGAGCGAACCGGCCGGCCCCTGAATGCCGGCGTGCGTCCGACGCCGGGGCGGTCGAGCCGGTCAGGATGAACTGGCCCCGTCGCGACCTCTCGTCGACTTCTCTCCGCACGGCGTCCCAGAGCCTCGGTTGCAGCTGCCATTCGTCCAGGAGACGAGGAGCTTCGCCTTCGAGAACCAGCGAAGGATCAACCGCCATCTGGGCAGCGACTGCGGGGTCTGTATCGATATGCACCGCGCTGTTCGCCCGGCGCTTCGCCGTTGCGGTCTTTCCGCTCGCTTTCGGACCTTCGATGAGAACAGCACCCGCGCGCGACAGCGCGGCATCGAGCTCGTCGTCGACGATGCGAGGAAGGTAGTGGCTGACCAAAGCGAGCTCCAGTCGTCAAATCGATAGATAGCGAGTCGTCAGATTGAGAGGCTATCAGTCGTCAATTTAGGAGACAATGGGTCGTCAGTTTGAGACTCAGCGCGTGAAGAGGTACCGGGCCAGGTCGATGATGCCGTCAGGGCCATGCGTCTCACGCCCGAGCGACTCCACGATGATCGCGCCCAGGATGGCGCGCCCGATCTGTGCGACCGGGGCATCCTCCGGCAGCTGACCGTCACGGATCCCCCCTCGCAGCCGTTCGGACAGATGCTGCTCCACCCCGAGGCTGCTCCCGAGATGCGCGCCGACCGCCGCGTCTTCGGCGGCAGCGGCGACGAGCGACTGCAGCAGCGCCTGACCCTGCGCGGAGGCGAGGATCGAGAACACCGACTGCAGCCAGGTCTCGACGTCGGCGAACAGATCACCCGTGTCGGGCACGACGAAGTCGACGGGGATGAGCCGCCCGTCCACGAGACAGTCGGCGATCAGGGCCCCGCGCGACGACCACCAGCGATAGATGGTCTGCTTGCCGACCCCGGCTTCCTTGGCGATGCCCTCGATCGTGAGCCGGTCATAGCCCTGCGCATGGAACAACCGAGAGGTCGCATCGAGGATCGCCTCGCGTGCCGCCGTGCTGCGCACGGGGCCGCTCCGATGCTCGTTCGCCATCCGTTCAGGATAGCCACAGATCGCTAGACGAGACGTGCCGTATGATCTTCGAGTCTGAAGGAGACCACTGTGGCATCACTGCTCTACCGTCTGGGTTCGTTCGCTGCGCGCAAGGCGTGGACGGTGATCGTGTCGTGGGTGCTGATCCTCGGCCTCGGCATCGGTGCCTTCCTCACCCTGGGCGGCACGCTGAGCAACAGCTTCGACATCCCCGGCACTGCATCCGGCGCCGTGACCGATGAGCTCGCCGACAAGCTTCCGGACACCGCCGGCGGCACCGGCACGGTCGTCTACAGCACGAAGGACGGGTCGCCGTTCACCGACGAGCAGAAGCAGGCGATCTCCGACCTCGCCGTCAGCGCAGAAGACCTCGACGGCGTCGCGCGCGTGATCGATCCGTTCGACGCGCAGAAGCAGCAGGAAGAGCAGGCGCAGAAGCTCGCCGACGGCCAGACGCAGGTCGCCGACGGTCGCACGCAGCTGGATGCCGCCCAGACGCAGCTCGACGACGGCCGTGCGCAGCTCGAAGCCGGACTCACGCAGCTCACGGCCGCGCGCACGCAGGCGGAGCAGGCCGGTGCCGGATCCGCACAGCTCGCCGCCCTCGACGCCCAGATCGCTGCCCTGAACGCGCAGCTGGCTCAGGTCGCGGCCCAGAACGCACAGCTCGACCAGTCCCGCATCACCCTCGACGACAACGCCGACCAGGTGCAGCTGGGCTCGACCCTGCTCGACCTGGCCGACGGCATCGGCGTGGTCTCCGACGACGGTTCGACCGCCATCGTCAACATCTCGTTCGTCGACCCGCGCCTCGAGCTCTCCGAAGAGGTGAAGCAGGGCGCGATCGACCACTTCGAGTCCTCACCCATCGACGGCGTCGACGTCGACTTCGGCACCGACATCGCGCAGGGCGTGCCGGAGATCTTCGGTGTCGGCGAGGCGGTCGGCCTCGCGTTCGCCGCGATCGTCCTCATCGTGATGCTCGGCTCCCTCATCGCCGCCGCCCTCCCGATCGTCACCGCCATCGTCGGCGTCGGCGTCGGCGTCACGGCCTCCCTCGCCTTCTCAGGCGTGGTGGACATGGCGTCGGTCACTCCCGTGCTGGGTGTCATGCTCGGTCTCGCGGTCGGCATCGACTACTCGCTGTTCATCGTCAACCGGCACCGCAAGCAACTGCTCGCCGGAGTTCCGGTGCGCGAATCCATCGGCCTCGCGACCGGCACTTCCGGCACGGCCGTGGTGTTCGCCGGCACGACCGTGATCGTCGCCCTCCTCGCCCTCAACGTGACCGGTGTGCCCTTCCTCGGCCTCATGGGCACGGTCGGCGCGGTGTGCGTCGCCGTGGCGGTGCTCGTCGCCATCACCCTCGCGCCCGCCATCCTCGGCCTCGTCGGCACACGCCTGCTCAGCCGTCGCGCGCGCACCACGATCGGCGAGGAGCACGCCGCGGGCAAGCCGGTGAAGCGCATGTCGACGCTCCGCGCCGTCGTCACCGCGCTCGTGAGCGTCGTCGCCCTGCTGATCATCGCGATCCCCGCCATGTCGATGCGACTCGGACTGCCCGACGGATCGAGCGAACCGAGCGACTCGACCAGCTACCGCGCCTTCCAGACCGTCGACGAGCAGTTCGGCGAGGGCGCGAACGGCCCGCTGCTCGTGACCGCGACCCTCGACGAAGCAGTCAGCGACGACGACCTGCTCTCCACGCAGGTGACGATCGCGCAGGCCATCGCCGACCAGGACGACGTGGCTGCCGTCGCCCCGATCGCCACCTCCGACGACAACACGCTGCTCGCGTTCCAGGTCGTGCCGAAGGAAGGCCCGAACAGTGCGTCGACCGAGAGGCTCGTGCAGGATCTCCGCTCCATGCCTCCCGTCGCGGAGGGGATCACCCTCGGCGTCGCGGGTCAGGCCGCGATCAACATCGACATCTCCGAAGCGTTGGCCGGAGTGCTGCCGCTGTACCTCGTGGTCGTGGTCGGCCTGTCGCTGCTCATCATGATCGTGGTGTTCCGCTCGCTGCTCGTACCGATCATCGCGACGGGAGGCTTCGTGCTGTCGCTGTTCGCGACCTACGGGCTGATCGTGGCGGTGTTCCAGTTCGGCTGGGGTGCCGAGATCATCGGGTTGCACAGCACAGGACCCATCCTGAGCTTCCTGCCCGTGATCCTCGTCGGCATCCTGTTCGGGCTCGCGATGGACTACCAGCTGTTCCTCGCCTCCGGCATGAGGGAGGCGTTCGTGCACGGCGCCTCCGCTCGCGATGCCGTCGCCCAGGGCTTCCGCGCCGGACGCTCGGTCGTGATCGCCGCAGCCCTCATCATGGTGTCGGTCTTCGGCGGGTTCATCTTCTCGGAGTCGACGATCATCCGCTCGATCGGATTCGGGCTCGCGTTCGGCGTGCTGCTCGACGCGTTCGTGGTGCGGATGCTGCTGATGCCCGCGCTCATGCACCTGCTCGGACGCTCGGCCTGGTGGCTGCCGCGCTGGCTCGACCGCATCCTGCCCAACGTCGACATGGAGGGCGCAGCCCTCGAACGCGACCACCCCGGCATGAAGTCCGTGGCCGTGCCGACGACGACCGACTCGGTGCCGACGACCCGTACCTCCGACTGACGACGACCCCGGGATCGGGTGTCGGTGAAGGTGCCTAGAGTAGGCAGATGACCGCCGACGCCCGGGAACGCCTGCTCGCACTGCGCATGCAGGCCGAGGCGCGCGTGCAGGCGACCGCGGCGATGCTCGACGAGCTCACCCACGACCGCGCGGGCTCGAACGACGACGACGAACACGACCCCGAGGGCGTGACCCTGTCATCGGAGTGGTCCCG
This sequence comes from Microbacterium sp. Ag1, assembly GCF_001005635.1. Lineage (NCBI taxonomy): Bacteria > Bacillati > Actinomycetota > Actinomycetes > Micrococcales > Microbacteriaceae > Microbacterium > Microbacterium sp. Ag1. The sequence goes on along the minus strand of NZ_LBCR01000029.1, from coordinate 274,387 downwards.
GCTGACAGGTCTCGCCGACGCCGCGGCATCCGAGCTGCAGCAGGTCGATGATGCGCTCGCCCGAGTGGAAGCCGGCACGTACGGGATCTGCGCGAACTGCGGGCGCCCGATCCCCGCCGGACGCCTGGAGGTACGGCCGTTCGCCGAGTACTGCGTCGCCTGTGCCGAGAAGCTCGGCAGATAACCCCTGGCGGTGGCGACGGGCACGAGTAGCATTCCCCCATGCCCATCACGCTCGAGAACGTCGGCATCGCGGTGCGCGACCTGGAAGCCACCATCTCGTTCTTCACCGACCTCGGCCTCACCGTGCTCGGCCGCGACGAGGTCAGCGGAGAGTGGGCGTCGACCGCGGTCGGCCTCGACGGCAACCACGCGAAGATCGCCGTGCTGCAGACTCCCGATGGGCACGGCCAGATCGAGCTGTTCGAGTACATCCATCCGGACGCGATCGAGACCGAGCCCACCCTGCCCAACGAGATCGGCATGCACCGCATCGCCTTCTCGGTCGACGACATCGACGAGTCACTGGCGATCGCGGCCCGACACGGTTACCACCCGTTGCGCGGAGTCGCGAACTACCAGGACGTGTACAAGCTCACCTATCTGCGCGGCCCGAGCGGCATCCTGCTGATGTTCGCGCAGGACCTCACGAAGAACTGACCATCCCGCGCCAGATCACCTCGATCGCCGCACGCAGCCGTGCCACGACGGCGGGGTCGCTGATCCTGTCACCGCGCACGACGAGCTGGTAGTAAGCGACACCCGCGACGGCGTCGAAGCACGCCTCGACGTCGAGGTCGGCCCGCAGCTCGCCCCGCGCGATCCCGATGCGGAGCGCATTCTGCAGGGGCACCCGTCGCCGGGACACGTGCGACTCCCAGTACGTCTTCTGCAGGGCGCGATCTGCCATGACGAGGCGGATGCGCTGCCGGAACCGCTCCTCGGAGTAACCGGGCGCCGAGGGTGCGACGCCGTCCGCGCCGAGGCCGAGCCCTGCGAGCAGCACCTCGTGCAGGTCGGCATCCGCGGGATAGTCCGGTGGCACCTCGCGCCCGACGTCGAGCGCGGCGGCGATCAGCAGCGTCAGCGACGGCCAGCGCCGATACAGAGCCGCGCGGCTCACTCCGCTGCACGCGACGACGCGCGACACCGTGACCTCCTCGCCCGCATCGATGATCCCCAGCGTCGCATCGACGATCAGTCCGTCGATCTCCTCATCGCGCGGACGCCCGGGGCGGCGGCGAACCGCGGCCCCGGCGTCCGCCATCGGCATCGTCACGCGGCCAGCGCCCGCTCGCGCAGTCGGGCGATCGTGGCGTTCGAGAGCCCCGCAGCGCGCAACGGCGTCAGCGGGTCCCCATGCTCCGCGCGGAGCGTGTCGAGAAGGCTGCGCATGGACACATCCATCGAGCCCTCCAGAAGCGACGAGCCGTTCTCCAGAGCGGCGGCGTCGAAGCCCAGAGCTCTCCACATCGCTCCCATGACCGGAGCCGTGCGCGCCATGATCGCGACCATGTTGTCGCTGGTGCGGGCGTAGTCGGTGACGATGTCGTCGTCGGTGGCCCCCAATGCGAGCAACAGCATGGCGGCGAGCACACCGGTGCGGTCGCGACCGGCGGCGCAGTGGAAGGCCGCCGTGCCGGGAGTGTGCGCGATCACGTTGAGCGCGATGACGAGCTGCGGCGCCGCGCCCTCGACCATGCGCCGGTACATCAGGCCCATGGCCTCGTGGCTCAGCTCCGGGGCCTTGTCTCCCATCGATGCCCCCACATCCGCGACGAGCGGCAGGTGGTGGTAGCCGACCGGGTGCGCGCCGAGAGGCCCACGTCCCGTGACCGAGACCTCGAGCGGCGAGCGCAGATCGATGATGGCACTGAGTCCACCCGCGACGAGTTCATCGGCCACCTCCGAGGTCACGTAGGCCAGGTCGTCCGTGCGGATGGCGAGGCCTTCACGCAGCACACCGCCATCGATCATGATGCCGCCGAGGTCGCGCAGGTTTACCGGCGCGCTGAGGACGAGTCCGGTATCGATGATGCTCATGTGATTCTCCTTCGGATGAGGGCGCTGCCCTGGTCGATCACCGTGACGAGCACGATGATGCAGATGATGATGGCGCTGAGGTGGCCGTAGTCGTACATGCGCATCGCGGTGGTCAGCTCGAGGCCGATGCCGCCGGCGCCGACGAGACCGAGGATGGTCGCGCCGCGCACGTTGCCCTCGAACAGCAGCAGCGTGTACGAGGTCAGCAGCGGTGCGGCCTGCGGGAGGATCCCGTACTGGATGACCTGCCGCTTCGAGGCGCCGACCGCCTCCATCGCGACGACGGGCCCTCGGTCGACCTGCTCCATCGCCTCGGCGAAGATCTTGCCGATCGAGCCGATGGAGCCGAGCGTCATGGCCAGGATGCCGGCGAACGGGCCGAGCCCGACAGCCGAGACGAACATGAGCGCGAACACCAGGTCGGGCACGGAGCGGATGATGTTCATGACCCAGCGCGTCGGGTAGTACAGCCACTTCGGCGCGAGGGTGGAGGTGGCTCCGAAGGCGACGATCAGGGAGAGGACGGCGCCGAGGACCGTACCGACGACGGCCATCTGAAACGTCTCCAGCAGCAGTGCCAGGATGGTGCCGATCTTCGAGAAGTCGGGCGGGAACAGGCGCGACAGGAACTCACCCATGTTGATCGCGCCCTCGCCGAGCTTCACGAAGTTGAACTGGGCGCCGTTGAACGACCAGATCAGCACCAGGACCGCGACCGGCAGTCCGATCAGGAAGCGGGCACGCGGCACGCGGAAGGCGCTCTCGAGCCGGGCGCGCTCCGCGGGGTCGAGAGTCGGGCGGGTGGTCCTGTCTGCGCGCGGCTCAGTGGTCGTCGTCATCACCGTGCTCCTCGTCGTCGTACAGGTCTTCCAGCGCGGCGGCATCCAACTGCGAGGTCACGCCGGAGACGAGCATCTCGCCGTGGCGAAGCCCGACGATGCGGTCGCTGTGCGCGAGAGCGAGCGGCAGCACATGCAGGCTCACCAGCACAGGGATGCCGTCCTGCGTGGCGATCTCGCGCAACAGGCCGAGCACGGATCCCGCGAGCTTCGGATCGAGTGACGCGACCGGCTCGTCGGCCAGGATCACCTTCGGCTGCTGCATGAGCGCCCGCGCGATCGCCACACGCTGCTGCTGTCCCCCCGAGAGGGAGCGTGCGGGAGCGGATGCCTTGTGCGCGATCCCGACCCGATCGAGCAGTTCGAGCGCCCGACGGCGGTGCGCGTTCGAGAAGCCTCCCGCGATGTTGACCGGCCCGGCGCCGTGCAGGGCGCCGGTGAGCACATTGGTCATGACGCTGAGGCGTGGGATCAGGTTGAACTGCTGGAACACCTGTCCGACCCCGGAGCGGAGGGTTCGCAGCTCGCCGCGGCCGAGGTTCGTGACGTCGTGCCCGGCCACGCGGACCGTGCCGGAGCTGATCGGCGCGAACCCGGTCAGGCTGCGCATCAGCGTGGATTTCCCCGAGCCCGAGGCTCCGAGCAGGGCGACCATCTCGCCGGGGAAGAGGTCGAGGTCGACCCCATCGAGCACCGTGTTCTCCCCGTACGCGACCTGCAGTCCGCGGACCGTGACGAGGGGAAGCGCCTGGCGGAGCTCGGCCGTGGGGGTGCGCACTGCACCCTCGGCGGGGCCGAAACCCAGAGCATCGGTTGGCGCTCCGGCGTGTCGGTCTGCGACGCGCCCTGACGACGACGAATCATCTCCGTTTCGGCCGGGTGCGGAAACAGCGGCCGCCGGCGCGAGACGCGGAGCGGGAAGAGTCACTTGAGGTCCTCGAGCTTGACCCCGGCCACGGCTGCGATCTCGGCGAAGGATTGGAAGTCGGCGCTCTTCGGGTCGACCGTCTGCGGGGCCGCTGCGAAAGCACCGTAAGCACCGAGACGCTCGGCGTTCGCGGGCGAGAACACCTCGGCGATGCCGTCCTGGATCACCTTGCGGGTCTCGGCGTCCAGCGACTGACGGCCGAGGACCGCGCCCTGGATGTCCATCGCAGGGCTCTCCCCCACCGCGCGCCACTCTCCATCCGCAAAGGGGAACATCGGGGCACCGAGCTCCGTGAGCATGACGGCCGTGCAAGCAGCGTCGACCTGTCCCTGCTGCAGCGCGGCGAAGCTGCCCTCGTGTCCGCCGGCGAAGATGGCCTCGTAGTCGGTCCCCTGCTCGAGACCGGCCTCGTGCAGCATGTACACGGGCATGAAGTACCCGGAGCTGGAGGCCTGATCGGCGAACGCGACCGTCTTGCCCTCGAGGTCCTCGACCTTCTGGATGGGCGAGTCGTCGAGCACGACGCAGGTCGAGACCGGCTTGCCGTCGCCCTGGAAGGCGACCAGCGCATCCACCTCGCCGGTGTTGACGGCGAGGGCCGACGGGAAGCCGCTCATGATGCCGATGTCGACGTGGTCGGCGCGGATGGCCTCGACGACACTGAGGTAGTCGGGCACATCAGTGATCTCGACGTCACGGCCCGTCGCCTTCCCCAGCAGGTCGGCGAACACCTCGATCGGGTTCTCGGCGGTGGGGTCGTCGCCGACGGGGATCGTGGCGATCGTGAGAGGAGCGTCCGGATCGGCCGGAGCAGCCTCGGCGGTCGGGCTCTGGCAAGCGGTGAGAGAGAGGGCGGCCACGCCCAGGAGGCCGACGACGGGCAGGGTGAAGCGGCGCATGATGACCTTTCGGGAGGAGACGTCTCGGCATTCCGAGAACATCGGTATTCCAACCCCTGAAGGTGACGCGCAATTACGAGACTGCCGTACTCCGAATGGAACGCTGCGTGAACGGACGGTGTCGACGCTGCGGGCGGAGCGGGCCAGCTGTGTCCCCGGAGGTTCCTGCCTTGCCGCCGCAACAGCACGGGCGGCAAGAGTCCGCCGAGAAGTAGGCTGAACGCATCATGGACGAGTTCATCCAGGGCTTCTGGACCTTCGCGCAGCACTACTGGTGGCTCATCTTCCCGATCATGGGAATGGCCGGTGGTATCGCGAAGACGTGGGAGCGCAGCTCCAAGCGACGACACGAGCGCCGCCTGGAGACCCTTCGCATGAAGGCGCAGCTGAAGACCGCCGAGATCGAGGCGCGCGCGCTCACCCAGCAGGCCAAGCGCCGCGGACCCTCTGTCGTCGACACCACAGCGTCCGTGGCACCGAGCGATCTGGTCGCGCGCCTGTTCGCCGAGCATGACGAGATCACGGCACGCTGGCTCGACTACGAGCTCGACGTCGCCAAGCTGATCGCCTTCCCCGCCATGAGCGATGGGCGCCAGCCGCTGACCGCCGCGTTCCTGCGCGCCAAGAGGACGGCCGATGCCCTGCGCCCCGCCTCCGCCGACGCCAGGGTGTCGGAACAGCAGGTCACCGAGTACCTCCAGGCCGTCGGCGACTACGCGGTCGCTTTCGAGATCGCCGAAAAGGATGCCAGGCGCCTGCGCGATTCGACCTTCACCGAGCCGGAGCGCAAGCGTCTCGAACGCGCACAGCAGCTGCTGAAGGTCGCAGTCGACGAATCCGCCACGCAGGCCGAGCGCAACGTCGCCTACAAGCGCGTGCGCGAGGAGCTCGACGGCCTCATCCTGCTCTCCGACGACGCGGTCACCGTGCTGGAGAAGCAGGTGGCGAAGGAGCTTCCCGCGCAGGCGAGCGCTGCCACCGCGACCCCGCCCGCCGCACCCGCAGCCGAGCAGGAGGCGGAGCGCGTGCCGGAGCCTATGCCTGTCGCCGACCCGCTGCACCGCACAGCCCCGCGGACCCTCCCGCGCGACGACGCATGACTCCGGAGAACGTCACCGGCCCGATGGCGCACCACGCCGAGGCGCCCGTCTGGTGGTCGGGCTGGGGCGGATTGCGCTGGGTCGACGGGGACGCCGGCGATCTTCTGTCGCTGCGACCGGATGGCGTGTCCCGCCAGCACATCGACGACGAGTACCTGGCCTTCGCCCGCCCGCGCTCCGGTGGAGGTCTGGTGGCGGTCGGCGCCCGCACGCTCTACCTCGCGGATGACGTCGACGGACAGATCCGGGCTGTCGCCCCGCTGGGCGACGACCCCGGTGTGCGCATGAACGACGGATGCTGCGACCCTCGGGGACGCCTGCTCGCGGGGTCGATGGCCTACGACGCGGCGCCCGATGCCGGAGCCGTGCTGCGCGTCGACGCCGACCTGACGACGAGCACCGTTCTTCCGCGGGCGACGATCTCGAACGGCATCGGCTTCTCGCCGGACGGCCGACGCGCCTACTACGTCGACACCGCGACGCACCGCATCGACGTGTTCGACGTCAGCGAGGGCGAGCTGCGGGGCCGTCGCGCCGTCGTCGCGATCCCCGAGGAGCAGGGTTCCCCCGACGGATTGTGCATCGCCGCTGACGGCAGTATCTGGGTGGCCCTGTGGGGCGGCAGCGCAGTGCACGGCTACGACGCCGCAGGGCAGCGCATCGCGACGATCGAGCTCCCGGTGCCCCAGGTCAGCGCCTGCACCTTCGGCGACGACGACCTCGGCACGCTGTACATCACGACCTCGGCGCAGGGCCTCGAACCCGGCCACGGCACCGAGGCGGGCTCGCTCTTCGCCGTGCGACCCGGTGTGCGGGGCCTTCCTGTCATCCCCTTCGCGGGCTGACGCACCCGACGACCTCTACCCGGAGCACGGTGCACTCAGCGAAAGGAACCGTGCCCCGGGCACAGGCCGCCGGGGAGAGCCGAGTCAGCCCAGGTGCACCCGCTCGGTGCGCTGGTGCTGACGTCCGAGACCCTCGATCTCGATCGTCATCTCATCGCCGTCCTGCAGATAGGGGAACCGGCCGGAGAGCGCGACACCCTGCGGGGTACCGGTGTTGATCACGTCGCCGGGCTCGAGCACCAGATACTGACTCAGCTCGTGCACGATCTGCAGCACGGAGAAGATCATGTCCGCGGTCGACGAGTCCTGCCGCGGCTCGCCGTTCACGAACGACCGCAGTCGCAGCGCCTGAGGGTCGACCTCGTCGGCGGGGACGAGTGCGGGCCCGAGCGGGTTGAACGTCTCGGAGCACTTGCCCTTCGACCACTGCCCGCCCGAGACGTCGAGTTGATACCCGCGCTCCGAGACGTCGTTCGAGATCGTGTAACCGGCGATGACCTCACGCGCGGCATCAGGAGACGACAGGTAGCGGGCGGGCTTGCCGATCACGATCGCCAGCTCCACCTCCCAGTCGACCTTCTCGGCTCCGGGCGGCAGCAGCACGACATCGTCTGGTCCGACCACCGTGTTGGGGTGCTTGAAGAAGACGACCGGATGCTCGGGCGGCTCCGACCCGGATTCGGCAGCGTGCGCCGCGTAGTTCTGTCCGATGCAGATCACCGCTGTCGGACGAGCGACCGGGGCGCCGATACGCAGCCCGTCGACGTCGGCGGCGACCAGTTCACCCCGGCCGAGCGCGGAGCGCACGCGGCCGATGCCGTCGGCGGCGAGGAAGTCGCCGTCGATCTCGGCGGTGAGGGGGGACAGGTCGTACACGACGCCCTCCTCTCGCACGTAGGGACGTTCGCGGCCGACGGGGCCGAGTCGCAGGAGCTCCATGGGGGCCTTCCAGGTCAGCGCGCGGCGGCGAAGGACGGGTTGACGATCGGCACGGACTCGCCAGCCAGGTAACGGATGACGTTCTCGGCCGCGTGCACCGGAAGGTCGGCCAGCGCCTCGGGCGAGTACCAGGCGGCGTGCGGTGTGAGCAGCACCTGATCGAGGTCACGCAGCGGCGAGTCGGCGGCGAGCGGCTCTCCCGCGAACACGTCGAGGGCCGCGGCACCGATGTGTCCCGCCCGCAGCGAGGCGGCGAGCGCCTCCTCGTCGATGAGCGGACCGCGACAGGTGTTCACCACGACCGCTCCCGGCTTCATGGTCGCGAGGGCGGCTGCGTCGATCAGGTGCCGGGTGTCGTCGGTGAGCGGCACGTGCAGGGTCAGGATGTCGGCCCGCGCGACGGCTTCCGCGATCTCCACGGGCTCGCACCCGGCTTCGCACACGGCGTCGGCGGGGGCGAAGGGGTCCGCGACGAGGACGCGGAAGCCCAGCGCGCGACAACCGCGAGCGACCATCGAGCCGATGCGTCCGAAGCCGAGCACCGACACCGTGGTGGCCGAGGGGCGCACGGCGAGCGGTCGCGCGTCGACGGCCTTCCAGGTCCCGGCGCGCACGGCGCGGTCGTAGGCGGACAGGCCGCGCGCCTGGGACATGATCATGGCGATGGTGTGCGCTGCCACCTCTTCGATGCAGTAGCTCGGGGTGTTCGCGACGGCGATGCCACGAACGGTCGCAGCCTCGACATCGACCATGTCGTACCCGATGCCGACACGGCTGATGATGCGGAGGTTCGGCATCCGGTCCATCACATCACCCGTGATCTGCGCCCACTGCACGACCAGCCCTTCGGCGTCGGCACCGAGGGCGGCGATGTCGTCCGGGCTTCCGGATGCGGCGCGATCGGCGCGCAGTCCTGCCTGTCGGAGCGTGTCTTCGATGACGGTTCCCGGCAGGTCGCAGTCGCTGACGAGGATGAATGGCTCGGTCATGGATGCGATGCTATAGCATCTAGCAGATCTGCGCATCGCGATACCGATGTTCGGCCCTTTCACTGTTCCGAAATCCTGGGCCGCCCGCTCGGGCGCCAGCGAGTTCACGCGTGAGGGGTGCCGAAACCCTCTGAATCTCCGTCTGCGCGGGGGGATCGCGCGCCGTGTTCGCCAGACTGGGGAGATCGAAGGGGAGTAGTTCCGGGCTCGCGAGAGCCTGAGGCCGCATCGACATACTGACGTTCACGATGATCGTCCGGTGCCCCTGTCTCCCGGATGAACGAGACCTTCGGCCCACGCGCGGCCGGAGCTCTGTCTTGTCCTCCCTCGGTCGCGCCCGACCGAAAGGACCGTTCCCCATGCCACGCGCATTGATCGGCCGTCTCGCCCCGTGCCTCCTTATCGCCGCCCCCGCCTTGGTGTTCCGCACACTGGGCTTCCACCCGAATCCCGTGCTCGACCTCGTCGTCTTCGGGGCGGCGGTCGTGGCGGCGAGCTTCGTGCTCGCCTGGGCCGCCGAGGCCGCGCAGAAGGACATCTCCGGCGCCCTCGCGATCGCCATCCTCGCCCTCATCGCCGTGCTCCCCGAGTACGCCGTCGACCTGTACTACGCGTTCCGCTCCGGCTCCGACCCCGAGTACGCGCAGTACGCCGCCGCGAACATGACGGGATCGAACCGACTGCTCCTGGGCTTCGGGTGGCCACTCGTCGTGATCGTCGCCCTCGTGATCGCGAACCGGGCACGACGCGGCGAAGCCCGGCGTCTCGCCCTCGAGCTCCCCGTCACCGCACGCCTGGACGTCGGCTTCCTCGCGGTGCTGGCGATCCTCGCGTTCGCCATCCCACTACTCGGGAACATCCCGATCTGGTTCGGCCTGGTGCTCATCGGGGCATTCGTCACCTACCTGTGGCGGGCAGGCCGCGTGGAGAGCGAAAGCCACGACGAGTTCGTCGGCGCCGCCGCGCACATCGCGGGCATGCCGACCCGCGCCCGGCGGATCACCGTGATCTCGATGTTCATCGTCTCGGCGGGCATCATCCTCGCGTGCGCCGAGCCGTTCGCGACCGGTCTCGTCGATTCGGGAACCGCGCTCGGGATCGACAGCTTCTTCCTCGTGCAGTGGCTCGCACCCCTCGCCTCCGAGGCGCCCGAGTTCATCATCGCGGTGCTCTTCGCCGTCCGGGGAATGGGGGCAGCCGCGATCGCCACCCTCATCGCGTCGAAGGTCAACCAGTGGAGCCTCCTGGTCGGCTCGCTCCCCCTCGCGCACTTCTTCGGTGGCGGAGGGTCCGATCTGCCGCTCGATGCCCGGCAGATCGAGGAGTTCGTGCTCACCGGCACCCAGACCGTGATGGGTGTTGCGATCCTCCTCGCCCTCCGATTCCACCTGGGATCGGCCATCGCCCTGGCGGCGATCTTCCTCGTGCAGTTCTTCGTGACCGACACCGGCGGCCGCTACGTGCTCTCCGCTCTGCAGCTGATCATCGCCGCCGGTTTCCTGATCGTCCACCGTCGACACATCCTGCCCACCCTCGCCGCGCCGTTCCGTCGATCGCAGCCTTCGCCGGCGATGACCGCGGGCGGATCCGCCGACGGCGCCGGAGGTCGCGGATGACCGCCCTTTTGCTATAGCGTTTAGGGATGACTATGCGCCGCGTTCTGATCACGGGGGCGAGTTCCGGCATCGGGACCGCCGCCGCCCTCGAACTCGCCCGCGAGGGTGCTGCCCTCTGGATCACGTATGCCGGACGGGAGGCCGAAGCGCTGCGCATCGCGGAGGAGTGCCGGGCGGCAGGCTCGCCCGAGGTTCACGTGTCGCGCCTCGACCTGCGGGAGCGCGAGTCGATCGACGCCCTCGTCGGCGAGATCACGGACGCATGGGGATCGCTCCATGTGCTCGTCAACAACGGCGGAGTCTGCCCCTACACGCCCTACGAAGACATCGAGTTCGACGAGTGGGACATGGTGCTCGAGACCAACGCCCGCGGCACCTTCTTCCTGACCCGCGGGGCGCTCCCCCTGCTCCGGGCAGCGGAGGGGGATCGCTCGGTGATCAACATCGCCTCGGTCGCGGGCCAGGTCGGCGCGCTGCAGACCGGCATCCACTACGCCGCGAGCAAGGGCGCGATCCTGGCGATCACGCGGAGCTTCGCCCGGCACCTCGCTTCGGAGGGCATCCGCGTCAACGCGGTCACGCCCGGCCCGGTAGCGAGCGCCATCACCGACCAACTGCAGGGGGCGGGGCGCGAGAAGCTCGAATCAGGCATCCCCCTCGGCGCGTTCGGGCAGCCGGAAGACGTGGCCTGGATCATCGCATCCCTCGCCTCAGAGCGAGCCCGCTTCATCACCGGCGCCACCTACGACGTCAACGGAGGAGTTCGCATTGACTGACCGCATCCCCCTGGACCGCTCCGCCCTCGATACCGTGCAGGCGCAGCTCGATGCGTTCAACGCACACGACCTCGACGCGTTCGTGGCCACCTACGCCGAGGACGCCGTCATCACCGGTGTCGCCGTCGAACCCGTGGTCGGTTCCGCCGCGATCCGGGCGTTCTACGAACCTCGACTGCAGAACCCCGAGCTGTCGTGCGTCATCGAGACCAGCGTGCTCTTCGGCACCCGGTGGGTCGTCGCACAGGAACAGGTCATCAACGCCGGCGTCGCCACCGAGACCATCGCGACCTTCGATGTAGTGGACGGGCTGATAGCCCGGGCGTCGATGCTCAAGGCCTAAGGCCTAAGGCCTGAGGAGGCGGAGGTCACATCCTCCGATACACGTCTGCGCGGTGGGCGATGCGCATCACATAGACCGTACGAGCTTCCTCGTCGACGCGGACCACGACGCGATACGCGATGCCGACGTATCCGCTGCGCTGGCCGTCGAGTTCCGCACCGAGCGCTTTGGTGGTGCGCATGGGGTTCTCCGCAAGCGGACCCTCGAGGAACCGGAGCACTGCGTCGGCCAGCTTCGGCTCCAGCCGATGCAACGCCCGAACAGCAGGCCCGGTGAGCCGGACCTCGTAGGCCTCCGACGTCACCGGCGGCCCAGCTGCTCTCGCACCTCAGCAAGGCTCAACGTCCGCCCGCCAGCGATATCGTCGTCAGCTTCCACCACTTCGTCGAGATGATGCGGATCTTGCAGCAGCGCAAGGGTCTCCTGCAGCGCCTCCAGGTCGTCCACGCTCAGCATGACGACCGCCGGGCGCCCGTGGCGCGTGATCGTCACCGCCTCGTGCGTGGTGTCGACGGACTCCACCAGCTGCGAGAACCTGTCCTTTGCCTCACTGACCGACACTGACTGCATGAACATGAGAATAGCCTAAAGTCAGGCCTGTTTTTAGGCCAGTATTCTGACCGGAGCGCCGGAGGTGCGCGCCCCCACGTGAGAGCCGTGGCCGGTCACTCGTGCTCGGGCAGGACCGGCGACGACCAACCCCGATCACGACCCAGCTGTGCCGCCCGCGACACGGAGTCCGCACCGAAGCGGCCGCGCAGGGTGTCGAGCACCGTGTCGAGGCGCACTTCGTCGCCCCAGTCGATCGGCAGCTCGGGCGCCACGTTCCCGGCACGGTCGAGCTGCGACAGCGAGATGCCGAGCAGGGTGATGCCGCGCGCAGTGATCTCGGGCTGCGCGGCGGCGAGCAGCGCGCGAGCGAGGGTGAGCAGCACGGCGGTGCGGTCGGTCGGAGACCGGAGCGAACGGGAGCGGGTGGCCTTCGTGAAGTCGCCGAAGCGCAGACGCAGCACGACCGTCCGGCACACGCGATCGCCGTCGCGGAGTCGCCTGCCGAGACGGTCGATGATCTGCGTGAGGATGAGGTCGAGCTCCTCGGCCGAGCGCGGACGAGTTCCGAGCGCGCGCTGCGAGCCGATGGATCCCCGACGCCGCGTGGTGTCGACCGGCCGCGGGTCGCGCAGCCGGGCCAACGCATGCACGTGCGCACCCGTCGCTTTGCCCAGCATCCGCTCGGCGGTCGCGGCCTCCAGCTCAGCGAGCTGGCCCACGGTGCGGATGCCGTAGCGGTGCAGCTTCTCGGCCGTGACGGCGCCCACACCCCACAACCGCTCGACCGGGAGCGGAAGCAGGAACTCCTCTTCGCGGTCGGGCTCGACGACCAGCAGACCGTCGGGCTTGCTCACGGCACTCGCGACCTTGGCGAGGAACTTGGTGCGCGCGACGCCCACCGAGATGGCCAGCCCCGCCTCCGCCCGCACCCGTTCGCGCAATCGTGCCGCGATCTGCTCGGGACTGCCCGCGAGGCGTCGCAAACCGCCGACCTCGAGGAACGCCTCGTCGATCGACAGCCCCTCGACGAGCGGGGTGGTGTCGCGGAAGATCGCGAACACGTCCTTGCTCGCGGCGGAGTATGCCTCCATGCGCGGAGGGACGACGACGGCATCGGGGCAGAGCTCGCGCGCCTGCCGACCTCCCATCGCCGTGCGCACCCCGCGCGCCTTCGCCTCGTAGCTCGCCGCCAGCACGACCCCGCCGCCCACGATCACGGGTCGCCCGCGCAATTCCGGGGCGTCGCGCTGCTCGACCGACGCGTAGAACGCATCGAGGTCGGCGTGCAGCACGGTCGCTTCCCCACGCATCCTGCTCTCCTGTCGACGAGCGGATCGTCGCACGGACCGGGGACATCCGTGGACGTCGCGCCCGGCCCGCACCCGGTGTCGGTCCTCACAGGTAGGTTCGGCGCGTGCCGGAACCGGTGATGCAGTGGTGGGCGCGACGGCAGTTCTCCCGCGGTCGCGCGATTCCGTATGACGTGGGAACCTATCGCGCTGGCTGGGCCGCGTACCCGGAGCTGATCCGCCAGTACCACCCCGAGCTGAATCACGGCATCGCGCTGTCGCAGATCCCTCTCGCCGCCGACGTGCTCGTGTGTTGGGAGTGCCCGGTCGGCCATCGGTTCGCCGCCACACCGACCGAGCAGCGCGAACGTCCAGGACGCGTCCGGCGCCGCTCCGCGTGGTGTCCGGACTGCTCGGCGCTCGCCCGCCCGCAGCCGGTCGTGCTCGGTGAGGCGCGCCCCATCCCCCGTAGACCCCGTCGCCCGGCCCCCGCGCTCTGCACCAAGACGCCCGACTTGCCCTCGGGGACCGCGTTCGCGAGTGAGTGCGCGCCGAAGCCCGCCTCTGCGGCGGAGGGACGTCTGCGGGCGGGACTCGGGGCCGCGATCGAGTTCGACTCCACCGTGAACGCCGTCAAGGTCTCGCGCCCGTTCTTTCGCCACACCGAGGTCTGGCCGGACATCGTGCTGCCGGAGCTCCGGATCGCGATCGAGTACGACACGGTCGGCCGACATGGCCTGGAGCACGTCGGCAAGCGACAGGACGCGGATCTGCGCAAGGACCGCGCCCTGCGTGCCGCGGGGTGGGAGGTGATCCGCATCCGCACCGGCAAGCTCGAACCGCTCGGTCCGCACGACCTGGCGCTGCCTTCTGTCGGAGCGAAGAGCATCGCCCGGATCATCGACGAGCTGCGGGTGATTCGCGGGGCGCTGATGGTGGACGCGTATCTCCGGTAGGTGCCCCGTCAGCCCTCGAAACGCTCCCGCAGACCCGGGTCGAGGGCGATGTCGCCGAAGGATGCCGTCCACGCGCCGTCGACCGCGATGGACTGCCCCGACAGGTAGGGCGACTCATCGGAGAGCAGGAACGCCGTGAGCGCGGCCACCTCTTCCGCCCGGGCGATCCGGCCCATGGGCGGCCCCTCGGCGAGGGCACGTTCCTCGGCGGTGGGGTCGGCAGCCCGGGCGATCTGCGCCTCCAGATGCGGGGTGCGCACGCCACCGGGAGCGACCGTATTGGCTCGTATGCCCAGAGCGCCGTACGACACGGCCACGCTGCGGGTGAGCGCGTCGATGCCGCCCTTCGTGAACTCATACGCGGCGTGGTCGGAGAAGCTGGAGCGCCCATGGATCGAACCGATGTTGACGATGGCGCCCGCCACACCCTGGTCGACGAATGCGGAGACGGCCGTCGAACAGCCCCAGATACAGCCGAAGCCGTTGATGTCGAGCACCTCGCGCACCACGGACTCGTCGAGCTCGTGCAAGGGCGTCCGTTTCGTGATGCCGGCGTTGTTGACCCAGCCGGCGAGTGGGGCTCTGGCGCGGGCAGCAGCAGCCGCGCGCTCGTGCGTCGAGCGATCCGACGCGTCACCGAGCACCACCTCGGCCACGATGCCGTCTTCGACCGTGCCCGAGCCGGCAGAGCGCTCGAGCCCGACCACGATCCATCCGTCAGCCGTGAGGCGCTCTGCGATGGCACGGCCGATGCCCTTGCCGCTGCCCGTCACGACGACGCTGCGTGCAGATTCCGTCATGTCAGTCCCTCTCGAATCGGAAGACGGCGGGATCGAGAGCAAAGCCGAGTCCCGTGGCATCCGTCGGGCGCACCAGACCCTCGAACGACGGACCACCGAGGATGAACGACGGAGCAGGGTCGTACGGGTTGACTCCTCGCGCGAACGTCTCCACTCCGATCCCGAGATGCGCGGTGACCTCGGGATACACGTGCCCGGAGACCGGGACACCGCGCTCGGTCGCCCATGCGATCATCTCGCGGGCGGGCGTCACACCACCGAGCGCCACGACGTCGAGGCGCAGCGCCTCGACGCCACCGACCTCGACCAGCGCCTTCAGCACCGCGGGATCGGTGACCTCATCGCCGACGGCGACCGCCAGGCCCGACTCCCGGCGGATGCGCGCGACACCTGCTGCGTCTTCCGGCAGCAGCGGGTCTTCGAGCCACGCGAGCTGCGGATCGCCCCACTGCGCGATCTCCGCGAGCGCGGTGGGGGCATCCGGCCAGCCGAAACCCACATCGACGACCGGCCGTGTGTCAGCGGGCAGCTCTGCGCTCAGGACCGCCAGGAGCTCACGCATGTATGCCGGATCCGGAATGCGGGAGATCTTCACGTTCGTCCATCCGGCAGCCTGCGCGAGAACCTCGTCCGCGACCTCCCGCGGAGCCCGGTCCGCAGACGGGTACGCGGCGACCAGCATCGACTCCCGAGGAGCATCACCGGTGCCGAGCAGCTTCCACAGCGGCATACCCGCGCGCCGGGCGGCGATGTCCCAGAGGGCGATGTCGACCAGCCCCAGGGCGCGCCGCACCAAGCCCACCCGGCCGACGATGGCACTGCCGCGCAGCATCCGCTCCCACGCCGCCGCAGGGTCGTCGGCATCCGCACCCACCGTGTGCGGGGCGACGAGACGGTCGACGATCTCGGCCATCGGCGCCTCCCGCGAAAGGCAGTACGCCACCCCGGTCGTTCCGTCCTCGGCCGTCACCTGCACGGCGGAGTACTCTCGCCGCACGACTGTCATCGCGCCGAGCTGCAGTGGCGCAGGGAGCGGCAGTACGGCGGTGGCCGTGTCGATGCGCGCGATCGTACTCATTCGGGCTTCTTCGCCAGGGGCACGCCGTAGTCGACCATGAAGCCGCCGTCGACGTAGAGCGTCTGCCCGTTCATGTAACGCGATTGGTCGGAGACGAGGAAGCTGACCGCCGCGGCGATCTCACTCGCCTCGGCCAGGCGCTTGGCGGGGATGCGCGACAGGATGGTGTCGAGGCTCAGCGTCCCCTGCTCGACGCCCTGACGGAAGACGCCCGTGTCGACGTAGCCGGGCGCGACCGCGTTGACCCGCACCCCGCGCGACGCCCACTCCGCCCCCGCCGTGGAGGTGAGCCCGATGACGGCGGCCTTGGTCGTGGCATACGGCGCCCGCCCCGCGGAGCCGCGCGAGGAGATGGAGGAGATGTTGACGATGCGGCCCTCACCACGGTCGAGCATGCGCTTCCCTGCGGCCTGGAGCGCGGAGAACACCCCGTGCAGGTTCACGTCGACGACCGCGGACCACTCATCCCACGTGAGATCTTCGATGCCACGGTGCCGCTGGATCCCGGCGTTGTTCACGAGCACCTCGATGGGCCCGAGCTCCGCCTCGATCTCACCGAAGACCCGGTCGACCCCGGCGTGGTCGGTGACATCGAGCTCCCGCCACAGGATGTCCGCCGGATTGTCGAGGGCAGTGAGTCCTGGCACGCGGTCGGCGGCGACCACGAGGTAGCCGTCGGCGGCGAGGCGCTGGCCGATTTCCCAGCCGATGCCGGCAGATCCTCCGGTGACGATGGCGACGGAGCCGACAGGGGTAGGCGCGGTCATGGCTCTCCTCAGGGTGGTCGAGATTTGCTATAGCAAGTGTAGCGAGGGGCGGCGCATACATCCATCCGCGGCCCGCGTGCCTCATCGCCGGATCGTCGAGCTCATCCAAGAAGGGATCGAGGGGGCGAGTCGGTACATGATCTCCGGGCGGCCGCGCTTGCCGTAGCGGTGGGCGACGTCGATCACTCCGGCATCGACGAGGTAGGTCAGGTACCGGTGGGCGGTCCCCGCGGAAAGCTCACAGGCGTCGGCGATCTGTCGCGCCGACTGTGCGGTCACGGGGTCGAGGGCAGTGACGACGCGTTCAAGAGTCGGCTCGGCCAGGCCCTTCGGCAGCCTGTGCCCGTCAGTGGGCTGCCGCTCGGGCGGATGCGCGCGGTCGTCGCGCGTGCCGATTCCACCGGTAGCGAGGAGCCGATCGATCTCGCTCTGGAGGAAGGGCCGTTGTCGACCGGCATCCACCCTGGTGCGCCGGCTGGCACGGTACCGTTCCAACCGCTCCTGCAGTGCCGCCTGGGTGAAGGGCTTCAGCAGGTACCCGATGACATGTGCGGACATCGCCTGCCGCACGGTCGTCTGGTCTTGCGATGAGCTGATCACCAGAACGTCCGGGCTCGCCTCTCCGAGCGTCCGCAGCCGATGCAGCACCTCGATGCCGCTGATGTCGGGGAGCCGCATGTCGAGCAGAATCAGGTCGAAACCACGAGTCGCCTGGGCGGAGGCCTCCTCTCCTGTCGCCGCGCTACCCGCAACGACGAAGCCCGGCGTCTCCGCGACGAAGGCGCCGTGCAGCGCGCGGGCCCCGCGATCGTCATCCACGATCAGGACTCGGATCGGCGCCGTCATCGGGAGCTCGCCATCTCGAACGAGAACCGCGCTCCACCGAGCGGCGTCGATCCGACCTCGATCGTCCCGTCGCGAGACATGAGAATCCGGCGCACCAGCGTGAGACCGATGCCGCGCCCCGCTTGGGAAGAGCCGGGTTTCGAGGAGTACCCGGGCAGGAAGATCTTCGGCGCCGTCCGGGAATCGACACCCGGTCCGTCGTCTTCCACTGATCCGAGCAGGCGGCCGTCGTGCTCTCGCAGCGTGCATCGCACCTTGGCGGCACCTGCTTCACCGGCGTTGCGACACAGATTGGCGAGTACTGAGACCAGTTCGTCGTCAAAGGCCGTCACCGTGTCGATGTCGAACTCGACCTGTGCTCCGACATCGAGCAGGTCCGCACGGATCGCGTGCATCGTCGCATCGCGGACCGCATCGCCGCTCATGCCTCCGCCGTCATCACCGAGACTCGGCCTGCCCACACAGGCGACTTCTTCGATATAGGCGAGCGCTTCGGGAGCGTCACCTCGCGATACCAGTCCGTGGAGCACGTGCAGTCTGGTCGTGAACTCGTGCGACTGCTCCTTCAGAGCCGCGGTGGTTCGACTCATCTGCGCATGCTCGGACGCCAGACTGTCGAGCCGTCGAAAGCGCCGTTCGACCGCTGCCGTGAGGATGGAGCTGGCCACCGTGCCGACGATCAGGGCACCGATCCCCCAGGGCAGCAGCGCATTCAGCGCCTCTTCGTGCTCCGCAGAGATGTCTGCCTCCAGCACGCCGACCGCCACCATCCCGACGACATCGCCATCGTCATCGCGCACGGGGACCTTCGCACGCAACGCAGGTCCGGACGGACCTGTCTCGGTCCCGAGAAACGGCGTTCCCTCGAGGACCGATCGATTCGTCGTCGACACCTGCACACCTCGTTGAGACGCCAACGGGTGGGTGATCCGCACGCCCTCGTCGTCTGTGACGACCACGTAGTAGACGCCGGCGGCACGAGCGACGAGCTCGGCGACCGGCTGCAATCTCGCTGTCGCCTGCGCCAGGTCTGCGGCATCTGCGAGATCCTCGGACGTACCCGCTGTGGTCGCGGCTTCGACCGCTGTGCGCACATCGCTGAGGTTGGCGAGACTCGATGCCACTTCCTGCACCCGGCCGGCGGCCGCTTCTCGGATGCTGTTCGTCTGGATCGACAGCGCCACGGCGACCGTGATCCACAGGGCCGCCAACGTGATCAGTGACGGCAGGACGAGCAGCGAGAGCCGGACGAACCGCTGGCTCGGCTGAAAGGCCATCTGTATTGCTCGCCTCCTCGCGATCAGACCCGGACGGGGGCTGCGACATACGCGGCGTGGGCGCTTATGAGAACAAATCGGATCATCACGGTGAGCCGAGTCCTGCGGTGCGACCCTGGGTCGATCCCGCTGAGACGACGACGTCCGCGCGAATGGAGCAGCAATGAAGCATCTCATCAAAGAGCCCCCACGGCGCAACCCCGGCGTCACGCGAAGGGTGGTCGGCCGCGTTGTCGGTGGAGTGGTCACGGTTGCCGCCGTCACCGTCGCCGCGATCGGTTCGATCACCTCGGCCGCAAGCGGTCAGGAGATCAACGCCTCGATGACCATCGTCGCCCCCGCGGCGGCCGGCGGTGGGTGGGACGGCGTGGCCAGAGAGCTGCAGCAGGCGCAGAAGGCCAACGGTCTCATCAACAACGTCCAGGTGGTCAACATGCCCGGCGCCGGCGGCACGATCGCGCTCGGCAACGTGTCCGTCCTCAACGGTCAGCCCAACAACCTTCTGGTCGGAGGCACCGGCCTGCTGGCGGCGACGATTCAGTTCGATTCCGCAGCCACCCTCGACGACGTCACCCCGCTCGCCGTCATCGTCGAAGAGTACGACGTCATCGTCGTCCCCGCCGACTCTCCCTATCGGACGCTCGAAGATCTCGTCGCCGCGTGGAAGCAGGACCCCAAGTCGGTCCCGTGGACCGGAGGAGGATCGTTCGACCAGCTCGTGGTGACCGACCTCGCCCTCGCAGCCGGAATCGATCCGGTCGATACGACCTACATCTCGTCCGACGGCGGCGGAGAGGCGATCCAGGCGCTCCTCAACGGCACCGCCCGCGCCGCCGCCGGCGGCTACCCCGACAACATCGACCAGATCGAGGCCGGTCGGCTCCGTGCGCTCGCGCTCGTCGCCGAGGAACCCATCGACGGGATCGACATCCCCACCGCCGCCGAGCAGGGCTATGACATCACCCTCTCCAACTGGAGGATGCTCACCGCCCCGTCCGGCCTCGATACCGACGACATCGACGCGCTCACCGAGCTCGTCCTGGACAGCGTGGCGACCCCCGAGTGGCAAGACGCGATCGACAGATATCGCTGGACGGAACGCATCATCACCGGTGACGACCTCAGAGTCTTCCTCGACGACGAGGAGACCCGCATCCGTGCCCTATACGAGGAGATGGGACTTTGACCTTCCCGCCCAACCCCACTTCGGCTTCCGCCGTCATCGGCGGGCGCCTCCGCCTCGTCCCAGGACCAGGCATCGCCACGCTGCTCAAAGGCATCACGATGCCCGTCATCATCGCCGCCTTCGCGACCTACCTCCTTGTCGGGATCATCACTATGCGGGTGCCGGAGGGCACGGATTTTCCCGGCCCCCAGTTCTTCCCCGCGATCATCGTCGCCGGCCTCTACGCCTTCGCCGTGGTGCTGGTGCTCGCCGCGTGGCGCGAATGGCGGACGTCGTCCGACGGCTCGACCGATCGACCCGAGGAGGAAGGCGGCACCGATGGCACGCCTCCTGGCCGTGCCGTGCGGGTGGACGCGAAGTCCATGGCGTGGGTGGTCGGATCGTTCGCCGTGTTCGCGCTCGTCCTGAACTTCCTGGGTTGGCTGATCGCAGCCAGCCTCCTGTTCTGGTGCGTCGCACGCGGCTTCGGCTCCACCAGACCGCTGCAGGCTCTCGCCGTCGGGCTCACCGTGAGCGCGACGGCCTATATCGGATTCGACATGCTGCTCGGGCTGCCTCTCCCGTCCGGCGTCCTCGGGGGGTTCTGACATGGATGTTCTCCAACTGCTCGGCGAAGGCTTCCTCGGGGCGCTGACGCCGGCGAACCTGCTGTGGGTGGTCGTCGGGTGCATGCTCGGCACCGCCGTCGGCGTGCTGCCAGGTCTCGGATCGTCCATGGCAGTCGCGCTCTTGCTGCCGGTGACGTTCTCGCTCGACCCCACAGCCGCGTTCATCATGTTCGCTGGGGTCTACTTCGGAGGCCTCTTCGGTGATTCCACCATGGGAATCCTGATGAACACACCCGGGCAGGCCTCGGCCATCGCCTCCACCTTCGAAGGCCACAAGATGGCCCTGAACGGTCGAGCCGCCCAAGCTCTCGCCACCGCAGCGATCGGTGCGTTCGTCGGCGGCTTCATCGCCTCGATCATCGTGGTCTTCGTCGCCCCCGCGCTCGCGGACTTCTCCAGCCGCTTCGGTCCTGCCGAGTTCTTCGCCCTCGCCGTCTTCGCCTTCGCCGCCACATCGACCGTCGTCTCTGACAACGCCGTGAAGGGTCTCACCGCGCTCTTCATCGGCCTGGGCATCGCGGTCATCGGCGTCGACGGCGTCTCCGGCGCGCCGCGGTTCACCATGGATTCGCCGAACCTGTTCGACGGGGTCTCCCTCGTCACGGTCACCGTCGGACTGCTCGCTCTCGGCGAAGTGATCTATGTCGCCTGCCTCGAGAGGCACACATCCGATAAGAAGCTCATCAGCCCATCCGGCCGTCCGTGGCTGAGTCGTGCGGAGCTCAGGGAAGCCACGCCCGCCTGGCTCCGCGGCACCGCGATCGGACTCCCGTTCGGAGTGATCCCCGCCGGAGGGTCCGAGATACCGACGTTCCTCGCGTACGGTCTGGAGAAGCGGCTCGACGCCCGACGGAAGTTCCCGCAGTTCGGACGCGGCGCGATCCGCGGCCTCGCCGCCCCAGAAGCCGCCGGCAATTCCACGACGAGCATGGCGATGGGAGCGCTGCTGGCACTCGGCCTTCCCATCTCCGCAACCGCCGCGATCATGCTGGCAGCCTTTCGCCAGTACGGTCTTCAGCCGGGACCGCTGCTGTTCGACCGCGCCCCTGACCTCGTGTGGTCGCTGCTGGCGAGCTTCTTCATCGCCATGGTCGTCCTGCTCATCCTGAACCTGCCGTTCGCGATGGTCTGGGCGAAGCTGCTTCTCATTCCGAGGCCCTACCTCTACGCGGGCATCACCGTGTTCTGCGCGCTGGGCATCTATGCCACGTCCGGGTCCGCGTTCGACCTGCTGCTCCTGCTGGGTGTCGGACTCCTCGGCTTCCTGATGCGGGCGCTCGATTTCCCCCTCGCGCCCCTCATCATCGGCATGGTGCTCGGCCCGCTCGCCGAGACGAGTCTCCGAGACGCGGCCATGAGCGCGAACGGAGACTTCGCCATCCTCGTGCACAGCCCGATCAGCATCACTCTGTATGCGCTGCTGGGTGTCGTGCTCATCCTCTCCGTGCGCAACCGGCTCGTCACCCGGAACGCGCGCGCAGAGCGGTAACGCAACACCCGTTCGAATCACGCAAATGGTTCGATTCCGATCGGAGATGAAACCATTTGCGCGATTCGAACGCCGGAGCTAGGCCAACAACCCGGCCACCACCGACACGGCGTGGGACTCCAAGAGCTCGAGGGCGCCGGGAGCCAAGGGCGTCTGCCAGGACTGATAGGCGCCGCGGTCGTAGGCCTCGCGGGTCGGGAGGTACACGAACCCCGGGCCGTTCGTCAGGTTCATCACCACGATCGGCGTCTGGGGGAACCGCTTCCGCAGAGTCGTCTGCAGCCGCGAGTAGGCCTCACCCGGATGCCCCACGATCACGGCGTCTCCGAGCCGCCATGCCCACACCGGATGCGACACGGTCGGCCCCTCGATGTAACCGTCGCGGAGGTTCCGCGCTCGTCCGAGGCGCTCCTCCCGCGAGCGCGGGTCGATGTCCTTCCACTCCTCGGCGAGTTCGTCCAGGGTGGGCAGGTCGCGCAGCGGCAGCTCGACGGCCGAGACGACTCCCGCCGCCTCCTCGCCGCCGTCCGCCGGGGTCCCTGTCCAGATCGCGAGAGGAGCACCCGACTCCACGACACCGTCCAACGTCAGCTCCTCGCCGGGCACCGGCAAGCCGTCCAACGCCGCGAGCGCCGCGTGCCCGAGCGCGCGTCCGTGCCGGTCGGCCACCGCCGCGTCGCCGGTGTACTGCTCCCGCGGGGCCAGCTCGCCCGACGCCCCCTGCACGAACAGGCACGGTGCACCGGTCGCGGCCTCCACGATCTCGCGCATCGCGCCGACGTAGTCCGGCGACACCTCGCGGTTCTGCCAGGCCAGGGTCGTCGGATGACAGGCGTAGTTCACCAGCGTCGCCCGCACCTCCCCGTCGATGCTGATACGGCCGATGGTCACCGTGTCGTCGGCGGTGCCCTGGGGGTTGTAGCCGACGAGCGCGCGGCCTTCGAGGTCGAGCTCGCGCTCCGCCGCGAGGGTGCAGGTGCCCGTGGTCCACTCGATCAGTCCAGGCCGGGCGGTCTCCAGCGCCTCGCGCCCGGCCGCGATACCCGCGGCAGACAGCGCCTCCAGGTACCCCGGGATGAGCTCCCCGCCCGGCAGATGCGCGTCCGCGGCGCACAGCACGGCCCCGGCGTGGGTGTGCGAGAGCGAGAGCATGAGCTGATCGGGTTCGAAGCCCAGACCGTCGAGGATGGCGCCGCGCACGCCCTGCTCGTCGGCGACTCGGCGCCACCACGTGCCGTCGACGGCGAGCAGCACCCGGGGGCGTCCGTCCGCGGCCACCACCGCGAGCGCGGTCAGCTCGAACGGCCGGTGCGCCCCCTCGGAGCGCTCCCAGTCGGCCGGGCCCCAGTTCTTGGCGCGGATGCCGACGGGCGGCGTGATGTCGCGCCGGGCGACGCCGATGCCCGCCTGCGTGCGCGGGATGCGGATGCGGTCTCCGAGGTGCGTCGCCGCTGCCGTGTCGTTCACGCGTGGTCCTCCCTGATGTCCATGATGCCGTCCGTCACGCGCTCGTCAGCACGTCTGCGATGACGACGCGCGGTCCGGCCTCCGGTAGTGCCGTCTCGACGCCGCGCTCGACGGCGTCGCTGTAGAGCAGCGTCGACGGCTCGGCGAATCCGTCCGCCAGCCGTAGTCGTCCGCCGACGAACTGGCTGCCGGTGACGCGGGCGTGGTTGACGCCGGTGCCGATGTCGAGGTGCGCCGCGCCCTTCGGCACCGTCGAGGTGACCCCGCTCACCCGCCAGGTGACGACGCCGGCACCGGCGGCCCTGCCCAGCAGAGCCCCGTCCGTGCGCTCCGTGGAGAGCTCGACCCCGTCCAGGGCGATGAGCTGGTCGCGCACGGCGGTCGCGCTCAGGCGCACGTCGCGCACGGATCCGCCGCGGATGGTGACCTTGGCGGCGCCGAGCTCGAAGGGCGCACCCGGCGCCGGGCCGCTGAGGCGGCAGTCCACGAACTCGACCGGACCCGACCCGCGAGCCTTGACCCCGTCGATCCCGCTGATCGTGCAGTCCACGAAGCGCACGGGAGCCGTGACCGGGGTCTGCACGAGCACCTGGTCCTTCGGCAGCGCGAAGGTGGAGTCCGCGATTACGGTCGGTCGCGACGAGCGCTGCGACCGCTGTCCGATCGCCAGAAGTCCCGCGGTGCACCCTCGCACCTGGGCACCGTCGGCGTTGATGGTCATGGTCGCCTGCGGATCGAAGGTCGAGCGGCCGATCACGCGCACGTTCTCCAGCGTCAGATCGCTGATCTTGGTGCCGGCGACGAACCAGGAGCAGACGTGGTCGCGCACCGTGATGCGCTTGGCGGCGGTGCCCCACTGCGCACCGGAGTTGGCGATGTCCATGAGCCCGGAGTTGCCGATGAAGGTGAGGTCGTGCTCGTACTGGCCGTGCGTGGTGAACGGGTTGCCGCCCTGGTCGTCACCGTCGCCGTGGCAGTTCTCGACGATGCAGTAGGCGCTGGCGGTGAGGTCGTTCAGGTGCCGAGCGTTCGACGACGTGCAGTCGCTGACCCGTCCGTAGAGGCTGTAGATCTGCTGCGTGAGGTAGCCGGCGCCACCGTAGAACACGGTCGGCGGGTTCTCCACCGAGCACCGTTCCGTCGTGAAGTGCGTGTTCCAGCGCCGCATGATCACGGGCCACCAGGTGCGGCTCGCGTGCACGTCGGCGACGTCGCAGTGGATCGCGTACTCGAAGGCGATCGGGTGGGAGCCGGTGAGCTCCCGAGAGTCGGGGAAGGAGCCGTCGGTGGGGCCGTCGAAGGGTCCGGCGCCGAGGAACCGCATGTTCGCGATGCGCACGCCAGCGACCGGTTCCATCTGCCGCCAGATGAGCTTCCGACCCTTGTCGAGCGGCCAGCCGTTGAGGTAGTCGATGCGGATATGGGTGCCGTCGATCTGCTGTGTCACCTGCACGAAGCGCTGGAGTTCGCGCTCGTCCGCCCCTCCGCCGGCGACGGGATCGCACTGCACCGCCCACCAGGAGTCGACGGGGAACCGGGACGCATCGGGCACGGTGACCGCGTCGGTCAGCTCGGGCCAGGCGTCGGCCAGCGCATGCTCGACCACGACGTCCTTCGACACCCCGGTGAAGAACATCACAGCGCCGAACGGGTTGTCGTGACTGTTCGGCTCGATGCCGTCGGTCGTGATGACGTGTCCGCCGAAGTCGATCTCGAGGTACGACCGGCTGAACCGGTGCCGCCGCTGGAACAGCAGGTCGGTGCTCGCCTCGATCCGGCGGATGCGGGGATCGTTCACCATCGCCGCGAGCGCATCGTCGGCCGCGGTCTCCGGTCCCGCGATGCCGAAGACCCGGAAGTCGACGGTGCCGTCGTGCTGCAGCAGCCAGCGGCTTCCCCGCTTGCCGGCGATGACCGTACCGCCGTTCGCTTCGATCTTCGCGTTCTCGGCGCCGACGTAGACGAGCAGCCCGGCGTCGCCCGGCGTGCGGTACCCCGCGACGATCGCGACCTCACCGTCGCGAGCTCGGAGGCGGGACAGCTCGGCGACGGACTCCGCTCGCGTGAGATCTTTCGCACCTGCCACGACGGGAGCCGCCTGTGCGGGCGCCGTCACGGCGAGGGAGCCGGCCGCACCGAGTGCGACCGCACCGAGTCCTGCCATGAGGGCACGGCGACTCGAGGAGCGCACGGTCTCCTCCGGCACCAGGGGAGTCCGCGCGGTCATGAGAGCTTCTTCTCGGCCAGCAGCACCTCGGCGGGAACTGTGAAGTCCGCTCGCCGGCTCAGCACGAACGCGATGGTCGCCCCGAGCAACGTGAGTGCGGAGATCAGCAGCAGCCCCCAGATCGCGGAGCCCGTGGTCTCGCTGATCCACCCGATCGCATACGGCCCCGCGAAACCGGCGAGGTTGCCGACGGAGTTGATGAACGCGAGTCCGGCCGCGGCCGCCGTTCCCGTGAGCACCATGGGCGGCAGGCTCCAGAACAGCGGTGTCGTCGAGAACAGCGCCGACATGCCGACGCACAGGGCGGCGAGCGCGAGCACCGGTGTGCCCTGCGCCGCGACCGCGGCCATGAGCGAGAGAGCGGTGATCGACAGCGTGATGCCGATCTGCAGCGGGATGTTGCCCTGCTTCCTGGCGGCACGCTCCCACGGCAGCATGACCAGCGCCGCGCACAAGTTCGGCAGCGCGACGAGCCAGCCCGTCGTGGTGTTGGAGAAGTCGCCCATGCTCTTGACGATCGTCGGCAGCCACATGCCCAGCCCGTACGCGCCGAACACGACGCCGAAGAACAGCACGATCAGGGTCCACAGACGCCCGTTGCTGAACACCTCGCGCAGGCGCAGGCGCCCGTGCTTCTGCTCGGTCGCCGCGGTCTCGACAGCCAGGGTGTCGGTGATCCAGCGCTGCTCCGTCTTATCGAGCCAGCGCGCGTCCTGCGGGCGATCGGGCAGCCAGAAGAAGACCACGAAGGCGAGGAGCACGGCGGGGATGCCCTGCAGCAGGAAGACCAGCTGCCAGCCGTCGAGCCCCCACATCCCGTGGAGTTCGAGCATCCAACCCGACAGCGGTGCGGCGACGGCGTTCGCGATCGGGTTCGACAGCACGAACACGACCAGCACCTGGGTGCGGTATTGCCGGGGGAACCAGAGCGTGAGGTAGAGGAGCACCCCGGGGAAGAACCCGGCCTCGGCGATGCCCAGGATGAACCGCGCGATCGCGAACTGCGTCGCATCCTGCACGAACGCGGTGAGGGCGGCGACGAGCCCCCAGGAGACCATGATGCGGGCGATCCACTTGCGGGCGCCGAACCGCTCGAGCAGGAGGTTGCTCGGCACCTCGAAGAGCAGATAGCCGATGAAGAAGATGCCGGCGGCGAACCCGAAGGCGGCCTCGGTGATCTGCAGCGCGGCCGTCATCTCGAGCTTGGCGAACCCCGCGTTGTTGCGGTCCATGTAGGCCACGAGGTACAGCAGCCCGAGGAACGGGCCGAGGCGCCAGATGGCCTTCTTCATGGCGGAGGCTCCGACCTCCTCGGGTGTGCGCGTATCGGGGGCGGTTCGGGTCCCGGACATGACAACTCCTTCGTCATCGGTGGATAGACTTGCTATAGCATCTAGCAAATCCGGCGCCGTGTCCACCCATCGACGAAATGCCATAGCATCGATCGAACGATTGCGCGCCCGCTCGACCAGACGGCACCGCGCATCGAGAAGGGCAACCGAATGCGCAGCGTCTCGGATCAGAACATCGCCGAACAGGTGGCAGACGAACTGCGCACGGCCATCCATTCGGGAGAACTCGCCCCCGGCGAGCGGCTGGTCGAACGCAAGCTCGCCGATCGACTCGGCGTCAGCCACATCCCCGTGCGCGAGGCTCTGACCCGGCTGGCGGAAGAGCGCCTCATCACACGGGAACCCCGCCGCGGTGCACGCGTCGCTCAGCTCAGCGCACAGGACCTCGAGGAGATCTCCAGCCTGCGGATCGTGCTCGAGCAGTTCATGGCCATCCGCGTGCAGGAACGGTGGAACCAGGAATCCGCTGCGCGGCTCGGGGCCATCATCCAGTCCATGGCCGACGCCGCCCCTGGCGACATCGCCGAGGTGCTGCGCCAGGATCGCCTCTTTCACGAGACGCTCGCCGACCTCGCCGAGCACCGATTCCTCGACGAGGTGAGCGGCCAGCTGCGCGGTCGCATCACGGGCTTCATCCAGGCGGCCAACTCCGCGCTCGATCCCGCCGAGCAGGAGGAGCATGTGCGCAGCCACCAGCAGATCGTCGATGCGATCGCGAGCGGCGACCCCGAACGGGCACGCACCGTGATCGCCGAGCATGTCACCAGGGCAGTGCAGCGCATCACGCCGTCCGTCTCGGCCGAGTGAGCCGCACCATGACACCGAAGACCATCGTCCTCACCGGAGCCTCCGACGGCATCGGCGCCGCCGCCGCACGCCAGCTCGCAGGACCTGCCCACCGCCTCATCCTGGTCGGCCGCTCCGCCGAGAAGACCCGTGTCGTCGCCGAGGAAACCGGAGCCGAGTGGTTCACCGCCGACTTCGCCCGACTCGACGAGGTGCGAACGCTGGCCGGGAAGATCGCCGCCGCCGTGGGGGACACCGGCATCGACGTGCTGGCCAACAACGCCGGCGGCATCTTCGGCGATCGCACTCCGACCGTCGACGGCTTCGAGAAGACCATGCAGGTCAACCACCTGGCACCGTTCCTGCTCACGAACCTGCTGCTTCCGCGGCTGCTGCGGGCCGGAGGTGCGGTCATCAACACGTCGAGCATCGCCCATCGACTGTTCGGGCACC
Source organism: Microbacterium sp. Ag1 (assembly GCF_001005635.1). Classification (NCBI taxonomy): domain Bacteria; kingdom Bacillati; phylum Actinomycetota; class Actinomycetes; order Micrococcales; family Microbacteriaceae; genus Microbacterium; species Microbacterium sp. Ag1. Next base: position 245,937 of record NZ_LBCR01000029.1, on the reverse strand, counting down.
TCGATGTCGACGACCTCGACAACACCCGCCGGTTCAGTCCGAACAAGGCTTACGGGGATGCGAAGCTCGCGAACGTGCTGTTCGCCAAGAGCCTGCACACGAAGTTCCACGCCGGGGGACTGAGCGCCGTCGCCTTCCACCCCGGCACCGTGCAGACCAACTTCGCGGCGGACTCGTCGAGCGTGATGCGGCTGCTCTACCGCACGCCGCTCAAGCATCTCGTGCTCATCGGCGCGGACAAGGGTGGTGCGACGCTGCGCTGGTTCATCGAGGGAACCCCCGACCAGACCTGGTTCTCGGGCGCCTACTACGACGAGCGCGTGCTCACCACGAAGGTGAACCCGCAGGTGGACGACGCCGCCCTCGCCGAGGCCCTCTGGCAGCGCAGCGCCGAGCTGGTCGGTCTCCCCACCCCCTAGCACCGCCCGCATCCCTGCCGAGCGCACGCGTTCTCGCCGAGTGCACGGCTTCTTCACGTCGAGAAGCCGTGCACTCGTCAGGATCCCGTGCACTCGCGCACCAACAGGAGGTCAGACCGCGAGGTTGGCGGTGTCGACGACGCGAGGGCCCTCGGCAGGGAAGGCCGTGCGGGTCACACCCGACTCGACGTTGCCGGTGTGCAGCAGGGTGGAAGACGATCCGAATGCGGTGTCCGCCAGCTCCAGCGCTCCGCCCTCGAAGCGGCTGCCGACTGCTCGGTAGTGGGTCGCGCCCTTCGTGACCGAGACGTGCGTCGCGGCCCCCTCCGCGCGGAAGGTGCTGTCGGACAGCGTCAGGTGCAACTCGCCGTCACCGGTCCGCGAGATGCCGGTGCCGCTCTTGATCGCAACGTCCGATCCCGCGATCTCCACCGCCTGCCGCTCTCCTCGGGCCGCGGCGATACGCGCGTTGCGGAGCGTCGATCCCTCGAACCGCAGGCGCTCCGACGACGACGCGATCGGCGCGGCATCGTCGGCCGCCGTGAGTGTCGAGCCGCGGAACGTGACCGCACCTGCACCCGCGATCTTCATGCCGCCCACCCGATCGAGCACGGTGTCGACGAACGTGACCGGCGTCTTCACCGTGGCGTTGGTGAGCTCCCCCGGAGCGACGAACGTGAAGTGCGAGTCAGCGATCACGGTCGGCCGCGCGGAGTTGTCGGAGGCCTGCGTGATCACGAGGGTGTCGGATGCCGTGCACCCGCGCAGCTGCGCGCCGTCGGCGTTGATCCACAGCATCCCCGAGCCCGCGAGCGACGGCTTTCCGATCACCTGGACGTCTTCCAGGGTGAGGTCGGTGATGCGCACACGCGCGACGAACCACGAGCACACGTGCTTGCGCACGGTGATGCGCTTGGCCGCAGAACCCCAGGCTGCACCGGAGTTCGCGAACGTCATGAGTCCCGAGTTGCCGGTGTAGGTGAGGTCGTGCTCGTACTGCCCGTGCGTGACGAACGGACCCTGGTCGTCACCGTCGCCGTGGCAGTTCTCGACCAGGCAGTAGGCGCTCGCGGTGAAGTCGTTCAAGTGTCGGGCGTTCGCGGTGTGGCAGTTGGCGACGTATCCGTACAGGCAGTAGATCTGCTGCGTCAGGTAGCCGGCACCTCCCCAGGTGACCGAGGTCGGGTTCTTGAGCGTGCAGCTCACGGTCGAGTAGTAGGTGTTCCACCGGCGCTGGATGAGCGGCCAGAACGTGCCGGTGCCGTCGATGTGGTCGACGTCGCAGCGCACCGCGTACTCGAAGGCCAGCGGGTGCGAGCCGGTGTACTCGTCGGTGCCGGTGCCGAGGAACTTCAGGTTCGACACCGTCACATCCTGCACCGGCACGACGCGACGCCAGGTCATCGTGCGATCCTTGCCGAGGGGCCAGCCGTTCTTGTAGTTGATGCGGATGTGCGTGCCGTCGACGATCTGGGTGACCTGCACCATCCGCTGCAGCTCGCGCTCCCAGCGGCCCGACAGTGCGTTCACTTCTGCCGCGTACCAGTCCCCCACTGCGAAGAACGAGGAGTCGGCGACCGGGAAGATGTCACCGAGGTCGGGCACGACCTCGCCGAGCTTGGCCTCCTGCACGGCATCGGTCACCTCGCCGCGGAAGAACATGACCGCGGCGAACGGGTCGTCCTTGCCGGCGTTCTCGATGCCCACGGTCGTCATGAGGTGGCCGCCGAAGTCGAAGGCGATGTTCGACCTCGAGAAGGTGTGGCGGCGCACGAAGTTGAGGTCGGTGTGCGCCTCGACGCGGTGGATGCTCGCATCGTTCACCATGGCGTCGAGAGCATCGTCGGCGTTCACGCTCGCATCCATGATCCCGAACATCCGGAAGTCGACGACACCCCCGTGCACGAGCACCCACGCTCCGCCCTTGGGGCCGGCGAGCACGGTGCCTCCGTTCGCGGCAGGAGCGTCCTTCTTCACGAAGCGGTACAGCCCGGCGCCGCCATCACCCGGCGTCGCGTACCCGGCCGTGCGGGCGAGGTCGCCGTCCTTGCCCTTCCGGTTCGCGAGCGCCACGGCCGTACCGCCGTTGGCCACGCTCTTCGCCCCCGAAGAATCCAGCGGCGCCACGGGCCCGGCCGCCTGCGCCGGTGTCTGGGTGCTGACCGCGGCCACGCCGCCGATCGCCGCAGCACCGAACCCGGCGAGCAGCATGCGCCGACTGCGCAGGACCGCGGTCTCGTTCCTCTCCTGCGTGTCGATTTCCTGCGGGGCCTTGCTCATCCTCTGGGCCATGCTCATCCTCCTTGCGGCGTCATCACCGCGGTCAGGCGTCCGGCTGATTGCCGGGCCGCATCATCCGATCGATCCCCAGTCCCCCAGTGCCGTCTCCGAGCGGGTCACTCAGAAGTAGTCGCCCGCCGTGAAGTGACGGATGCCGTCCAGCCGGGCCGCGCGTCGCAGCGGACGGATCATGCCGGTGCGGTCGTCCTGCCGCACGGCCTGCGGTGCGAAGGCATGAAGCGTGGACTCCTCTTCGGGCAGCGCAGGGACGGCGAGGTCACACGACGACACCCCGGCGAGCGCCCAGTCCGCGGCGACGGTGGAGAGCAGGTCGCCGCGCACACGCTCGGAATCCGGGAGCACAGCACTCTCCAGGAGCACGCCGACGCCCCCTCGATGCTCGGCGATCACGTAGCCGAGCACGGTCGAACCCTCGACGCGGCGATACAGCGTCGCACCCCGCATCCGCACCTCCGCCATCGCCGCGTCGCGGTCGCTGCGCACCGGCGCGAGGACCACCCGCCCGGCACGCGAGCGCTCGTAGACGTCACGCAGCGAACGGAAGCTCCCGAGTCCGACCGTCTCGCGCTCGACGCGCCCCTCGACGCTTTCCTCGTGCTTGCGGGGCATGGGGGCACTCCAGGGACCGGTCAGGGTCCGTGCCATGGCGAACGTCTCGAAGCCGCTGGAGCGATACACCTCCGGGGTACCCGTGAAGAGCAGCGCCCACTCGGCATCGCCCGCGGTCTCCAGCGTCGCGGCCACGAGACGGCGCGCGAGCCCCTGCCCTCTGGCACGCCCGGCGACCGCGACACTGCCGATCGCGTGCACGTGCGCCACACCGCCGTCGTCCTCCCGCAGCCGCTTGGGCAGACCGTAGATGGATCCGCAGACCCCTCGATCGTCCTCGGCCACGAAGGTGTGCGCCAGCCGATCATCATCGATCAGCCACTGGTCGGGCGCCAGCGGCGGTGTGAACACGGTCGCCCACAGCGCCGTCAGGGCGGACTGGTCCTCTGCGCAGGCGGCGCGGATCCTCTGGGCGCTCATGCCTGACCTCTCGCGATGTCGGCGGCGTGGATCGTGTTCGCCACGACCGCCCGCGCGCTGGTCCAGGGAGCGACTGTCGCACCGTGTGCGGCCGCGTCGAGCAGCGCCCGGATCAGGCCGTGGAACCCGAGCTCCGTGTTCGCGTCGTCGACGTCGAGCGCGAGCGCGCGGATCCCGTCGGCGGTCACGACCTCCAGCGTGTAGGCGTCCGGCCCGGGAGTCCCGGTGACGAGCGCCTGCACCGGCACGTCACGCTGCGCACCGGGAACCCGCAGCAGGCCGTCGATGCCTGCCGCATCCTCCGACACCGTGCTCGATCCCCGCCGCACACGGGTCCACCCGGATCCCGACACCAGGGCCGCCCCCGGCAGCAGCACGTCGACCATCTCCCAGGCATGCACGCCGACCGTCACCGCGGTACCCCCACCCTGCTGCGGATCGTCCTGCCAGGAGCGGGCGGGCACCCGGAAGCCCGCGTTGTCGTGCTGGGCGTGTACACGGAGCGCGAGCACGTCGTCGAGCGTCTGCAGGAAGGGCGCGATCTGCGCGGCAAGGCCGGAGAGCGCGGGGGCGAAGCGCAGCACCGAGCTGGTGCCCACCGCGACGGACGATGCCGCGAGAGCGCGGTCGACCTCGGCGAGCTGAGACGCCGTCGCCGCGATCACCTTGTTCGCGAACACCGGAGCGACCCCGCCGCCGAGCGACCGCAGGAAAGGCGCGACCTCCTGCGGGCGCGGCGTCGCGATGACGAGGTCCGGTCGCAGCACCGCCAGCTCCTCGAGCGAGGCCACCCCCACCCCACCGAACCGCGCCGCGAACTCTCCTGCGGCAGCGGTGTCCGCATCGTGCACGCCGACCACCTCGGCCCCGAGCGCTCGCACGTTGGCGGCGTCGGTGTACGGGTGCGAATGCGCGAGTCCGGCGAAGGCCACACGCAGCGGCGTGCCGCTCATGCCATCGAAGACAGCTGGTCGTGGGTGATGGTGTGCGCGAGGGGACGCCCCGCGGCGAAAGCCTCGACCTCGTCGACGACGATCCGTCCCTGACGCAGCCGCCCCTGGTGCGTGCCCGCCGCGCGATGCGGGGTGACCAGCACCCCGGGCAGCGTCCGGAACGGGCTGTCCGCGGCGAACGGCTCCTCGTCGAACACGTCGATCGCCGCGCTGAGCCGCCCGCGTCGGAGCTCGTCGAGCAGCGCGGTCTCGTCGACCAGCCAGGAGCGCGCGGTGTTGACCAGCCCCGCGCCGTCGCGCATCGACGCCAGCTCGCGGCGACCGATCATGTGGTGGGTCTCCGGCAGCGTCGGGGCGTGCACGGCGACGATCTGCGCGCGGCGCAGGGCATCGTCGAGCGGCACGAGCTCTGCGCCGAGAGCAGCAGCCTCCGAAGCGGCGAGCGTCGGGTCGACCAGCAGCGGTTCGGCCCCGAGCGCGCGGATGAGTTCGAGGTAGGCCCGCCCGGTACGCGAAGCCCCGATGACCGCGATGGGCGTGCCGAGGATCTCGCGCTGCACCCCGACCGCCGCCGCGTCGTACCAACCGTCGCCGGCGCGCAGGGCGTTGTGCATCTCGGGCACGCGGTGCAGCAGCGCGAGCGTGAAGGTGAGCGACACCTCGGCCACCGGTCGCGCCATCCCCGCGCCGGCCTGCGTCACCACGACACCGCGGTCGAACAGCTCATCGGTCGCGAAGGGCTTGATCGTGGCCCCCGTGTGCGCGATCAGTTCGAGCTTCGGCAGCGCCGAGAGCACTGCGGCGTCGAAGGGCCCGACACCCCAGCTCGTGATCACGATGCGTGCATCGTCGAGTTCGGCCTCGGCGAGACGATCGACGCGCACGAGAGAACCACCGAGACGAGCGGCGACCGCGCCCAGACGCTCGGCATCCGCCGACGAGAAGAACTCCGCGAAGAGTTCTTCCGAGACGACCGCGACCACGGCCGGTGCGCTCGCCGCGGCGTTCATCGCAGCCAGTCCTCGAGGTTCTCGGCGATAAAGGCGTCGTCGTTCAGGGCCGGGTATGCCCGACGCACGCGGGCGATCTCCTCGGCCTGCCCCGGCGAGAGCCCCTCGGCGGGGTCGAGGCACCAGATCCCCTCGAGCAGCCCCTGCTGACGCAGCATCTCGTGCACGCCCGCGATCACGCCGTGGAAGTCGTTGCCCGGATCGAACACCGCCTGATTCACGTCGACCATGTCGGAGGCGACGAGCCCGAGCTCGCGATAGGCCTCGGCGTCGCCGGCCATGGCCCGCTGCGCACGGTCGAGCAGCGCGACCGCCGCCCGCGTGCCGACCGCCCACTGGCCCAGAAGCCCGCCGACGAACCGCAGGGTGCGGGGTCCGTCGGGCGAGTCCACGTGGAACTCGGAGAGCAGATCCGCCACGATGGCGTCGTCGTTGCCGGTGTAGAGCGCGATCTCGTCGGCACGGCCGGAGGCAGCCACCCCGCGCACGAGCTCGAGCGTGCGGTAGCGATCGAACGGGGCGGCCTTGACCGCCACCACCGAGGGGATCGCGGCGAACTCACACCAGAAGTCGCGGTCGAGCACCGGGCCGCCGATCGCGGTCTGCAGGTAGAAGCCGACCAGCGGCAGCACCTCGCCGACAGCGCGGGCGCGCTCGAGCAGTGCGCGTTCGTCGGCCCCGGCGACGCGCGGGCTCACCAGCACGGCGTCGTAGCCGAGCGATCGCGCCAGCTCCGCCTCGGCCACCGCCTGGGCGGTGTCGCCGGCCACCCCGGCGATGCGGACGAGGGTCGCATCGTCTCGGGCGTCCATCTCCTCCGCGGCCAGCTCGAGCACGGGCTCGAAGAGCGCGTGCTCCGGGTCGCGGATCTCGAACTGCGTCGTGTGCACGCCGACCGCGAGACCACCGGCTCCCGCGTCGAGGTAGTAGCGCGAGAGCGCCCGCTGACGCTGCTCGTCGAGGGCGCGATCAGCCGTGAGCGCCAGCGGGTGCGCGGGGATCACCGCACCGCGGGCGAGGGTCGCCGCGGCCTCGGGGCGCAGCGACGGCACGGTCGCGGTGCGTTCGGCAGAACCGGCCATCAGAACTTCCCGTCCCGCACGGCCCACTTGGTCGGCTTGGCGATCATCGGCAGGCCCTTCTCGATCCAGTCGGCCTGCATCCCGATCAGCGTCTCGGCGGACACGGCCGGGTAGCCGAACAGGGCCATGCACCGGCGCGCGTCGCTGAGCAGCGCGGTCGACTGGGGGTCGTCCACGATCTCGACCTCGCGGTCGAACAGCGTGCCGAAACGGCGGGCGATCGACTCGACGCTCAGCAGCTCCGGGCCGGTGAGGTTGATCCTGAACGGCGCGGTCGACGCGTGCACGAGGCTGCGCAGCACGACCTCGTTCGCGTAGCCCTGCCAGATCACGTTGACGTTCGCGGTGGCCACCGAGACCGGCTGCCCGGCGTGCACGGCACTGCCGATGTCGGCGAGCACCCCGTAACGCAGGTCGACCGCGTAGTTCAGGCGGATGATCGCGACCTTGGTGCCGCGCTCCTGCGCTCCGAACTCGAACACGCGCTCACGGCCGAGGCACGACTGTGCGTACTCGCCGATCGGTGCGGGCTGCACCTCTTCGGATGCTCCGCCGGACGACGCCGGCAGGAACGGGTAGACGTTGCCGGTGGAGAGCACCGAGATCGCGCTGTCGCGATAGCGGCGGGCGACGCGGTCGGGCAGGGCGGCGTTGACCTCCCATGCCCAGGAGGCGTTGGTCGCTGCACCGAACTTCGCACCGACCATGAACACCACGTTGGGGGCGTCCGGCAGGGAGGAGAAGTCGTCGTTCTCGATCAGGTCGAACGAGACGACCTTCACTCCCGCGGTCTCCAGGCGCTCGCGGATCGCGGCATCGCCGAAGCGGGAGACCGCGTAGACCGCGTCGCCCTTCCGTCCGGCGGCATCCATCCCGCGGCGAGCGAGCATGGCCAGGGTCGGGCCCATCTTGCCGCCCGCCCCCAGGATCACGAGGTCGCCCGCCCCGCGCGCGAGGTCGGCGATCAGGCCGGCACTCGGTGTCGCAAGCGCCTCCTCGAGCTCCGCCTCGGATGAGAAAGTGTGCTGAGTCATGTGGTGCTTTCCCTTCTTCTCAGCCCTTGATGCCCGTACCGGCCACGCCCTCCTGCACGTACCGCTGAGCGATGAGGTACGCGAGGAAGATGGGCAGCAGCGCCACGACCGAACCGGCGAGCATGGTGCTCAGCGGAACGTTCTGCTGCTGCAGCGACGAGATGCCGACGGTGAGTGTGAACATCGCGTTGGACTTCGCGATGATGAGCGGCCACAGGAAGTCGTTCCAGTGCCACAGGAAGACGAAGATGCCGAGCGTCGCGAGGATCGGCTTGCACAGCGGCAGCACGATCCGCAGGAAGATGCGGAACTCGCCGGCGCCGTCGATGCGGGCGGCCTCGAACAGCTCGTCCGGGAGCCCCGAGATGAACTGCCGCATCAGGAACACGGCCTGCGCGTTGGCGAGCGAGGGCAGGATGAGGCCCCAGTAGGTGTCGACGCCGCCGAGGTTCGCCATCAGGATGAACGTCGGGATGAGGGTCACGTGGAACGGCACCATCACCATGGCGAGGAACGACCAGAACATCACCTCTTTGCCGCGGAACCGCTTCTTGGCGAAGGCGTAGCCGGCGAGCGCCGACAGGAACAGCACCGCGACGACCGAGACAAGGGAGTAGATGAGGGTGTTGCCGAGCCATCCGAGGATGTTCTGCCCCGCGAGCACCTGCTCGTAGGCGTCGAACGAGCTGTCCTGGAAGGGCAGCAGCGAACCGGGGAGCTCGACCACCATGCCGGGCTTCAGGCTCAGCACGACCATGGCGTAGAACGGGAAGAAGCTGAGGATCCCCGCCAGGCTCAGCCAGATCCATCGTCCGACGATCCCCCACCCCGTCGGCTGGAGCGCACGATACGCCCGGCGCTGCTTCGACGACGTCTTGGCCGGCTTCGGGGTCGTGGACGTCTCGGTCGGCGTCGGCGTCGGCGGCTGCATCAGAGCGGTCATTTCTGCTTTCCGATCACCAGGCGCTGGATGAGCGCGACGACGAGGGTCATGATGAACAGGGCCACGCCGATCGCGGCCGCGTAGCCGTAGTCGAAGTAGCGGAAGCCCTGGTCGTAGAGCATGTAGACGAGCGAGTAGCTGGCGTTCGCCGGCCCGCCCTGAGTCATCACGTAGATGACGTCGAACACCTGGAAGGCGGCGGTCGTCTCGATCACCGCGAGGAAGAAGAAGGTCGGCCGCAGCACCGGGAGGATCACGTAGCGGAAGCGCTGCCAGGCGTTCGCGCCGTCCATCAGGGCGGCTTCCTCGAGCTCGCGCGGCACGTCCTGCAGCGCGGCGATGAGGATCATCATCCCGTAGCCGAATCGCGACCAGACGCCGACGACGACGATCGCGGGGATCACGAGCACGGTGCTGCCGAGCCAGGAGCCGCCGAGCCCCAGCGGAGTCATCAGCGCGGACCACGGTCCGTTGGCGGAGAAGATCCAGACGAAGATCGACCCGGCCAGCACGAGCGAGGTGATGACCGGAAGGAAAAAGATCGAGCGGAAGAAGCGTGCCCCCCGGAAGGCCCGACGCACGCCGAGGGCCATGACGGTCGAGAGCACGAGCGCGATCGGCACGGCGAACACCGTGTAGATCAGCGTCGTACCCATGGCCCGCCAGAACAGCGGGTCGGCGATCATTCGCTGGAAGTGGTCGAGACCCCGCCAGGAGATCTCGCCGGTGATGTCGTAGTCGAAGAAGCTCAGTGCCACACCGGCGATGCTGGGGCCGAAGCGGAAGGCGATGAACAGGAGGAAGGCGGGGAGCACGAACAGGAACGCGATCCGTGCCTCGCGTCGTGCGATCAGCCTCGTCACCCGCCCTGCGGGCTTCTTCGCCGTGGTTGCCGTGGTCATCAGTGCTACCTCACGTGGGGAGAGGGACAGGGTGCGGGGGCATGCGGAGTTCGGGTTCCGCATGCCCCCGGTCGACTACTTTCTCGATCGACTACTTCTTGATCAGAGGAGCCGCAGCCGTCGCGGCATCCTTCAATGCGTCCTCGGGAGACTTGTCGCCGAGGAGGGCGGCCTGGATCTCGGGTGCGAGCACACCCATCAGCGCGCGGGACGAGGCGTTGAGCTCACCCACGGTGGTGTCCGGGACGTACTTCTCCACCTCGCCGAGCAGCGGGTCATCCGCGTACAGAGGCTCGGTGGTGCTGAGCGCCGAGAAGTAGCCGGCTGCCTTGAGGTAGGGCTCGACGACGTCCGCACCGGTGGCGTACTCGACGAACTTGGCCGCCGCGTCCTGCGCCTTGGAGCCCTTGAGCACCGAGAGCGAGCCGACCGTGCCGTAGGCCACGGACTCCTTCTCGGTCAGCGGCGCCAGCACCTTGACGTTCTCCTCGCCCCAGAACGGCACGACCTCGTTGACCGCGTTGTTCCAGGTGCAGGCGACCTTGCCCTGAGCGACCGCGGTCTGCTCCAGCGGCACGTTCGTGGTGAGCGCCTCGGGGTCGAGCGCACCGGCCTCTGCCAGGTCGGTGAGGAAGGTGAGCGCCTGCACGCCCTCCTTGCTGTCGAAGCCGACGTCGCCGTCCTTGGTGTAGACCTCGCCACCGGCCTGCCACAGCAGCGGGTAGTACGTGAGGTTCAGGGTGTTCTCGGCCGATGCCGGGTAGTTCAGGGCGTACATGCCCTTCTCCGTGAACTTCGGCGCCATCGCAGTGATGTCGTCCCAGGTCTCGGGGTACTCCGTGACACCGGCGGCCTCGAAGGCGGCGGCGTTGCAGATGAGGGGCTGGGCGCTGGTGAGGATGGGCGCGCCGAGGATGTCGCCGTCGAGCGTGACCGACTTCTTCACGTTCGGCAGCAGGTCGTCCTGACGCTCCTGGCTCAGCAGATCGTTGAGCGGAGCGATCGACTTCTGGTACGCCGCGAGCTGGTCGGGGATCAGGTAGACGACGTCGGGCCCTTTGCCTGCGGCGATCGCCGTCTGCAGCGCCTCGTCGCGGTTGGCCCACGGGAAGATCTCGTACTTCACGTTGACGTTCTCGTTCTGCTTCTCGAAGTCGGCGATGGTCGAGTCCCAGAAGTCCTTGTGCACCGCCTCGTCGGCGATGACCGGGTAGAGCCAGACCGTGATGTCCTGCTCACCCTCTGCGGTGTTGCCTCCGCCGGCCGAACATCCGGCCAACAGGGTGGCGGCCGCGAATCCCGCGACGACGCCGGTGATCTTGCTGACGCGCATGGTGCTCCTTTGCTTATACCGTGCTGAGTACGGTTCATTATGACACTGCAATGGGATAATTCGTCAAGTACAAGTTCTCAGGCCCGTGTTTCAGCGGTGTTTCCGGTTCGAGAACAACAAAGCTTGATCTGAGAATTCGGTGTGCTAATTTGATCGCACCCGACGTTGATCGCAACGAAGCCGGAGAAGAGGGGGCAGCACATGGCCGTGACAGGTCCGCTTTCGATCGTTGCTCGATCCGCACTGCAGCTGCGTGATTCCGGCCCCGCCACCGTCAACGATCTGTCTCGTTCCCTCGAGATCTCGCGCACCTCCGTCGAGAATGCCGTGACTGCCCTGACCGACTCCGGTCTGATCGTCGACGCCCCCGCGCAGAACGCCGGCGGCGCGGGTCGGCCGGCCCGCCGCTACTCGTTCCACGCCGCAGCCGGAACCGTCGTCGGCGTCGACATCGGGGTCGCGAGCGTGCGCGTCGTGCTGGCCGACCTGGCCGGACACGTGATCGCGCAGCGCAGCTTCCCCGGCGTGGCCGAGCGGCCCGATGGCGCGTCCAAGCTGGCTGCCGTGATCGAGGACGTGCGGGGTACGCTCTCCGCGGTCTCGATCCCGGGATCGAAGGTCCGCGCGGTCGGCGTCTCGCTTCCCGGCATCGTCGACGACACGGGACGCGTCACCACCTCGGTCGTCATCCCCGAGTGGTCGGGCATCGACATCGGCTCCCAGCTGCGCCAGGCGTTCGGCTGCCCCGTCGCGGTGGACAACGGCGTTCGTCTCGCGGCCGTCGCCGAGCATCACCTCGGTGTCGCGCAGCTCGTCGACGACGTCATCTACCTGTCGGTCGGCAATCGCATCGCGATGGGACTGATCCTCGGCGGACGCCCGCGCCGCGGAATCCACAACGCCGCGGGCGACATCGGCCGCCTCGCCTTCCGGGGACTGAACACCGAGACGGGCCAGATCACGTGGCGCACCGCCCCGACCGCTGCCGAGGTCTTCGCGAAGGCGCGCGGCGGTGACGCGGCCGCACAGCAGGAGATCGACGGATTCATCGGCGAGCTCGCCCATGGCATCGCGACGCTGATCATGACGGTCGACCCGGCCATGATCGTGATCGGCGGCGGACTCTCGGCCGCGCATGAGCAGCTGCTCGACCCCCTGCGCGCGGCACTGCCCGGCCACCTCGGCCTGCCGTTCCAGGTGCCGATCGCGGAAGCACGACTGGGCGCCGAAGCCGCCGCCCACGGAGCGGTGGTGCACGCCTTCCAGCGGCTCGCCGCCGAGATCTACGGCATCGAGGACATGCCGGCTCCGCCGATCACCCCCCTGCGGGTCGCATCTTCGGAAGCCGCTGACCCGACCGACGAGACAACCGAGGAGAAGCAGTGAGCACGTTGAAGGTCGGACTCATCGGCGCGGGAGGGATCTCCCGCGTGCACGCCGACGCCTGGCGGGCGTTCGGGGCGGAAGGCTACGTCACCTCGCTCGCGGGTGCCGAGGAGATCGCCGAGGAGTACGGGTTCGAGCTCGTCGACGATGTCGACACCCTCCTCGGCCTGGTCGACATCGTCGACATCGTGACCCCGAGCAGCACGCATGCCGACTTCGCCCTGCGCGCCATCGCCCGCGGGCTCGATGTGATCTGCGAGAAGCCGCTCGCGGAGACGGCTGAGATCGCAGCGACCGTCGCCCGCGCCGCCGACGAAGCGGGCGTGCGCCTGTTCCCCGCCCATGTCGTTCGGTACATGGGCGAGTACGCCCAGATCAAGGCAGGCATCGACGCCGGTCGGATCGGCACGCTCGCCGTGCAGCGGTTCAGTCGGGCAGGCTCCGCCCCGCAGACCCCGTGGTTCTTCTCGGAGCGCGCGGGCGGCGGTGTCATCCGCGACCTGATGATCCACGACATCGACCAGGCGGTCTGGTTCGCCGGCCCCGTCGAGTCGGTCTACGCGGTGCAGAACCCGCCGACCGTCGACGACCACGTGCCCGCACCGGTGACGGCGCACGTCGTGCTCACGCACCGCAGCGGCGTCATCAGTCACATCCACGGCAGCTGGGTCGCGCCGGGTATGCCGTTCCGCACGAGCGTCGAGGTCGCGGGGTCGGAGGGTCGCCTGCGCTACGACAGCGCCGAGGACAACGCGCTGCGCACCGACGCCGTGCTTCCCGAAGCCGACACCGACTACCTGCCGCCGATGTCGCCGCAGGAGAGCCCGTACTTCGCCGAGATCGCCGACTTCGTGGCCGCCCTGCGCGAGGGGCGCGACGCCAGGGTCAGCCCGGCGGACGGAATCGAGGCCGTCGCCGTCGCCGAGGGCGCGTACGCCTCGATCGCCTCCGGCGCCCCGGTCGCTCTGACCGTCACCACTCCCGCATCATCTGCACGCACGGCCGAGGAGGCCACTCGATGACCGCCACCACCCCGCTGCGGATCGCCGTCCTCTCGTTCGCGCACACGCACGCTCTGAGCTACGTCCACGCGCTCAACGCGATGCCCGGCGTCGAGCTGATCGCCGCCGACCCCGACGGTGCCACGGCGCCCGACGACGCACCCCGAGGAGCGACGCTGGCCGCGGAGCTCGGCGTCGCCTACGTCGAGACATACGACGAGGCCTTCGCCTGGAAACCCGATGCGGTCGTGATCGCCGCGGAGAACTCCCGACACCGCGCCCTCGTCGAGCGCGCGGCCGCCGCCGGGGTGCACGTGCTGTGCGAGAAGCCCCTGGCCACGACGGTCGAGGATGCGATCGCGATGCGCGAGGCGTGCGAGCGTGCCGGTGTGATCCTGATGGTCGCCTATCCGGTGCGATTCGCCCCGAGCGTGCGCGACGCGATCGCCGAGCTGCGCAGCGGACGCCTCGGCACGGTGCTGGGCGTCACCGGGATCAACAACGGCAAGCTGCCGCAGGACCGGACCTGGTTCACGGATCCGGAGCTGGCGGGGGGCGGCGCACTCGTCGACCATGTCGTGCACTGCGCCGACCTGCTCGACGAGTTGCTCGGCGAGCGTGCCCAGTCCGTCCGCGCCGTGTCGAACGGGATCCTGCATGCGGAGCGCGACCTCGAGGTCGAGACCGGCGGCCTGGTGACGATCCAGTACCCGAGTGGGGTCATCGCCACGATCGACTGCTCCTGGAGCTGGCCGATGAGCTCGGCCACCTGGGGTGGACTCACCCTGCAGGTGATCGCCGAGCGCGGCACCGTGACCATCAGTCCCTTCGCCAAGGGCGTCGCCGGGCACGATGCGCACGGCGAGACATGGAGCCCTGTGGGCGCCGACCTCGACGCGCTCCTGCTCGACGAGTTCGTGCACGCCGTGCGCCAGGGATGCCAGCCGCAGCCCGACGCCGGCGTGGGCATCCGTACGGTCGAGATCGCCAAGGCCGCCCAGGCTTCGGCGGCTCGCGGCGGCGAAGTCGTCACGCTCGTCTGATCCACCGAAGCTCCGACCATCGTCTATCGACCCTGGACAAAGGTCGCTATACGGTGTTGACTGAACCGGGCCGCACGCCCGATCACCCGACTGCGGTCGGGGCGCCGCGAGTCGGCAGATCAGGATCCGCCTTCGACCCGAACGAAGGCGGATCCTGATAGCCGGCGGGTCGAGGCAGCCGCAGCGGGGCCGGCGCTCAGCATCGAGGAGTATGCTGACCCCTTGGGCCGTTCGGCCCGACGAGTCCCGAAAGGTGGTGATGGCGATGTCCGGTGATAGTTACGACGCCGCCTTCGCTGCGTCGAGACTCCCTGCGCTAGCGCGTTGACCCTCTGGTCCGCTTTCGCACGTCCTTCCCCGCAGCCGTCGGCGGCGTCATCCGCCCCCTGACGAACCGCGCACGGAGCTCTCCGCTGCCGTGCGCCTGCGAGAACGGAGCCGATCATGGCCCTCATCGACAACGGCGTGTACGTCCACGGACGTCGCGTGGAGACCCCCAAGAACCTGGACGAGACCTACCGGATGCTGGACGCCGCCGGAGGCATCGCGTGGATCGGCCTGTACCGACCCAGCCCGGAGGAAGTGGCGTCCGTCGCTCGCGAGTTCGATCTGCATCCGCTGGCCGTCGAGGACGCCCTGTCCGGCCACCAGCGGTCGAAGGTGGAGCGCTACGGCGACACCCTGTTCGCCGTCCTCCGCCCCGCCCGGTACCGCGACAAGGAGGAGTCGATCGAGTTCGGCGAGCTGCACCTGTTCGTGGGCCCCGATTTCGTGGTGACGATCCGGCACGCCGAATCCCCGAACCTCGCCGCCGTGCGCGCCCGCATGGAGGCGAACCCCGAGCTGCTCGCGATGGGACCGGAGGCCGTGCTCTACGCGATCCTCGACGAGGTCGTCGACGGGTACGAGCCGATCGTGGCAGGGCTGCTGAACGACATCGACGAGATCGAGGACCAGCTCTTCGGCGACGGCGACGACGACAGCGCGCTCTCCCGCCGCATCTACGAGCTGTCCCGCGAGGTGATCAACTTCCAGCGGGCGGTGCATCCGCTGAACGGCATGCTGGAGTGGCTGCGTCGGGGCTCTGCGAAGTACCGCATCGATGAGGAGCTGCAGCGCTCCCTGCGCGATGTGCTCGACCACACGATCCGTGTCAACGAGAAGATCGACTCGTTCCGGGCGATCCTGGAGAACGCGCTGACCGTGCACTCCGCACTGGTCGCCCGGCGTCAGACCGAGGCCGGGTTGGCGCAGAACGACGAGATCAAGAAGATCTCCTCCTGGGCGGCGATCATCTTCGCCCCGACGCTGGTCGGCACCGTGTACGGGATGAACTTCGACGTGATGCCCGAGCTGCACTGGGCCTTCGGCTACCCGATGGCGATCGGCGCGATGCTCGCCTTCGCGGTCGGCCTGTTCGGGGTGTTCAAGTACAAGAAGTGGTTGTGACGGGTTGCTCTCACTCGCTCGCGCAAACCACATCTGCTACGGCACCGGCATCGTGCGCAGCGTCGGTGGATCCGACCTCTCCTCATGATCGCCGTCGTCACGCGGCAGTGGGGCCCTCACCGCCAGATTCGGCTCCGACACCCCCGGATCAACCGCTCTTGATCACAGACCTCAGCCGCGCTCTCGGCGGAATGCTGCGATCAGTGCGGGTAGAGCGACCATGCCCACCAGCCAGAACGCCGCACCCCAGATCACACCATCGGCGATGAACGGCAACCACTCGTAGTCGGTCGGGTAGGCGATGCCCGTTCGACCGGTCAGGCGCAGAACCACCTCTGCCGGATAGGAGGCGAAAGGGTTGGAGGAATGGTCCTGCGAGACCCACGGAAGAGGGAAGCCGAAGGGGACGGATGTGAGGTCGGCGTCGGATCTCACGGGGATCCGCTGGACCGTGGTCCCCCACCAGGCGACCGCGAACCCCGCGGCGAGCGCGCCCAGCACGGACAGCGTCGTCCCTGACCTTCCCCCGAAACGACGCTGTGGAGACGCAGGACGAGGATTGGTGGTCATCAGCAGGAGGCCGGCCCGCAGCCGTCAGCTGTCGGAGCGGCTGATCTCGTCGAGCAGGTCGTCGAGGGTGTCGAAATCGGCGGCCTCGGAACCGTCGAGCTCGCGCACCTCGACGCCGTCGACCTCGAAGTCGTCGTCGAGTTGCACCAGGATGCGCGACTCGGGGAACTGCTTCGGGGCGAGGAAGGCGAGCAGCACCGCGTCGGCGAACACGACGACCGAGGTGGCCTCGAGATCATCGCGCAAGTCGATCTGTTCGGCGACGGGCTCGTCGCCGACGGCATCCTCGATGTCGGCGACGATCTCGTCGATGATCGAGCGCCATCGAGACTCCCCGACCGAGAGGGTGCGGGCGACTGCCGCAACCAGCGCCTCATGATCCACGTCATCGCTCTGGACGTCCTCCAGCTCCGGATCGACGTTCACATTGACGGTCGTACCGGCGGCGTCGATGATCGCGCGCCCGTACACCAGCCCGTTCTCGGCGATCGGATCCTCGAGCAGTCCGCTTTCGACGATGCGGGCCAGGAGGGTGTCGAGTGCAGGCGAAGTCATGGCTCCAGTCTTTCGCATCTCGCTCGTGCGGGAGCTGCGAGCCGCGAGGCCGCCGGAATGCAAGCGCCTCGATCGGCGCCGATCACCCGCACCGCCCTGCCGATAGGCTCGGTGCCGTGCCGAACGTCGAGCCCTCCGCCCCCGCATCCGCCGCCTCCGATCTCCTCCGCATCGCCGCGGCGCTCGAGGGCCCACAGCCCCTGAACTGGGTGATCACCGGCGACTCGATCACGCACGGCCTGGTGCACACGCAGGGCGGCCGCAGCTACCCGGAGCACTTGCACGAGCTGATCCGCGGCGAGCTGGAGCGTGTGCGCGATGTGGTGATCAACACCGCGATCAGCGGCAATCGCATCGTCGACCTGCTCGATGACTGGGATCGTCGCATCGCGTCGTGGCGGCCCGATGTCGTCACCCTCATGATCGGCACGAACGACGCCTCCGACGGCGGGCCGCGCGAGGTCATCACGGCAGACGACTACGCGGCGTCCTTGCGCGACTTCGTCACCCGCGTGCGTGCTCTCGGCGCCGTCCCCGTCCTGCAGACACCGCCGGCGATCGACATCCGCAACGCTCCGGAACGGGCGCGCATCGGGGAATTCGCCGAAGCTGTACGCCAGGTCGCCGTGAGTGAGGACGTGATCCTCATCGACCAGTACGCCCGCTTCGCCGAGCTCGGCGCCGGCTCCGTGCCGTGGGGACTGATGAACGACCCGTTCCACCCGAACACGGAGGGTCACGCGGCTC
The DNA here is from genome assembly GCF_001005635.1 of Microbacterium sp. Ag1. Lineage (NCBI taxonomy): Bacteria > Bacillati > Actinomycetota > Actinomycetes > Micrococcales > Microbacteriaceae > Microbacterium > Microbacterium sp. Ag1. The sequence goes on along the minus strand of NZ_LBCR01000029.1, from coordinate 228,180 downwards.
TCGCCCTGGAACTCGCGCGCGGCCTCCGGATCCACCCGCAAGCACCGCGCGCACGCACCTTCGCACTCCTCGAGGGACTCGTCGCCACCGCTCGACTGAGCGGTTAGACCTCGCGGACGCCCTCACCCGCGGTGGACGAAAGACCGCTGGACGCGACGCTCGGCACCGCACTAGGTTGAGCGCATTCGTAGTCGGAGAGGTGGGGGCATGTCTCACGTGGTGGCAACCGGGGCCGGCAAGGCCATGATGGAGCGTCGGAACGACCCGACGCACGACTACATCCTCGGCCTCACCGGCAAGGAGAGACCGAGAGTCCTCTTCGTCGGCACGGCCACCGGCGACGACTCCGCCTACATCGTGAGCTTCTACTCCACGTACGATTCCGACAGGTGCGCGCCGCACCACCTCCCCCTGTTCCACCGCGCGGTCGACGACCTGGCCGGTTTCGTGAATGGCTTCGACGTGATCCACGTCGGCGGCGGCAACACCGCCAACATGCTCGACGTGTGGAAGCGCCAGGGCCTCGACGAGATCATGCGCGAGATGTGGGAGGACCCCGACTCGAACGTGGTGTTCACGGGCGGCAGTGCAGGAGGCATCTGCTGGTTCGAGGGCGGGACCACCGACAGCTACGGACCCACCCTGCAGGTGCTGCCGGAGGGACTCGGCTTCCTGCACGGCAGCTTCTGCCCGCACTACGACGCCGAGGACCAGCGGCGTCCCCTCTTCCACGCGTCCCTGCTCAGCGGAGAGCTCTCGACGGGGTACGCGGTCGGCAACCTGCAGTCGCTGCACTTCGAGAACTCCGAGTTCGTCACCGCGGTGAGCCCGGTCGACGATGCCCTCGCCCTTCGCGTGGAGGCCATAGGCGGGAAGATCGTCGAGACCGAGCTGCCCACCGAGGTGCTCAGAGGCGCTGCGCCCATCGTGAAGGGACCGTCGTCATGAACGACAACGTGTGGATCCTCGTCGCCGAACTCATCGTCGTCATCCTCGCGATCTTCATGGGGACCCGCACGAGCGGGATCGGTCTGGGCGTCTGGGGGCTCGTCGGCGTCGCCGTGCTCGTCTTCGTCTTCGGCGAAGCACCGGGCAACGCCCCGGTCGACGCGGTCTTCATCGTCATCACGGTCATCACGGCGGCATCGACCATGCAGGCGGCCGGCGGCATCGACTGGATGGTGTCGGTCGCGGCGAAGGTGATCAGACGCCGACCCCGATCGGTGGTCTTCCTCGCCCCGGCGATGTCGTTCCTGTTCACCGTCGGCGCCGGAACGGGCAACATCTTCTACCCGCTGCTACCGGTCATCTACGACGTCTCATACCAGCAGAAGATCCGCCCGGAGCGGGCGCTCTCGGTGTCGGCCGTGGCCTCGCAGGTCGGCATCCTGTGCTCTCCCGTGTCCGCCGCGACCGCCTCGATGGTGGTGCTGCTCGCCCCGCAGGGCGTCGACCTCGGCGGACTGCTGCTGATCATGTGGCCCGCCTCCATCGTCGGCCTCTTCGTGGCGGCACTCGTGATGATGCGCCACGGCAAAGACCTGGAAGACGACCCCGAGTTCCAGAAGCGCCTCGCCGATCACCAGATCAAGCCGCCGGAGACCGACGCGCACGAGAAAAAGCTGCCTCCCACCGCGGTGCTCTCGGCCTCGCTGTTCCTCGCCGGCGTCGCTGTGATCGTGCTCTTCGGCCTGTTCGAGAACCTGCGTCCGGTCATCGGGACCGATGACGCCGGCGATCCGGTGCGCCTCAGCGTCACGGTCATCATCGAGGTCGTGATGGGCATCATCGCCGCCCTGATCTTCGTCTTCTGCAAGGTCAAGGCAGCAGATGTGCCCAAGCAGCCGACGTTTCCCGCCGGTATCGTCGGAGCGATCGCCCTGTTCGGCATCGCCTGGCTGGCGAACACCTTCGTCGCCGCGAACCAGACCCTCATCGTCGACGGCCTCGGCTCCGTGGTCTCCGGCTCGTCGGCGTTCCTCGGTGCATTGCTGTTCGCACTCGCCCTCTTCGCGGTCGCCATGCTCACGACGAGCCAGTCGAGCGCGACGAACGCGATAGTGCCGATCGGCATCACGATCGGCCTCCCCGCCTCCCTCCTGGTGGGCCTGTGGCCGGCGGCGATGGGCATCTACACGCTGCCGGCCAACGGCAGCCAGGTGGCCACCGTCGCGTTCGACCAGACGGGCACGACCAAGATGGGTAAGTTCGTCTTCGACCACTCGTTCCAGTTGCCGAACCTCATCTATGTCGTTGTGGCGATCATCGTCGGTGTGCCGCTCTCGTTCCTGTTCACCTGAGTCGAGCGGCCGGCCACGACATGACCGACGGCCTCGACCGGGCGACACTGCGCCAGTTCCTGCTGGGGCTGGCGCAGGGCATGAACGCCTCCGCCGAGTCGGTCGATCGCATCCGCGACGTCATCGCAGAGGTGGCGAGGGCCTATGGCGGCGACGATGCCGACTTCGTTGTGCTGCCGACGATCATCCTGATCGAGAGCGGCGAGTCCGATGAGTCGCGCGTCGCGATCCGCTCGGCGACGAACGCCTCGTTCCGTTTCGATCAGATCGCCGCCCTGTACGAGCTGATCGCCCAGGCGAAGACCGGCTCGGTCACCCCGCTCGACGGCATCAGACGCCTGAACGAGATCGGCGCGATGCGCCCGCGGCTCGGCTGGATCACCCGCACGTTCGGACATGCGGTGCTGACGACGGGGCTCTCTCTCCTGCTCGCCCCCACGTGGCAGGGCGTGATCGTCGCGTTCGTGCTCGGAGCGGTGATCGGATTGCTGAAGCTGGTCCGCTCCCCGACGTTGCAGCTGATCATGCCCGTGGTCGCGGCGTTCGCGTGCGCCACCGCGGTCTTCCTCCTGGCCGAGGTGATCGAGATCGGGGACCCTATACATCTGCTCATCGCCCCGCTCGTCACCTTCCTGCCCGGCGGCGTGCTGACGAGCGCGACCGTGGAGCTGGCAGCGGGGCAAATGATCTCGGGCGCCTCACGACTGGTCTACGGCTTCGTGCAGCTGGCACTGCTGGCGTTCGGCATCCTCGCCGCCGGCACCGTCGTGGGAGTCGACTCGTCCTCGTACGAAGCTCTCGACGGGGGCTCGCCGCTCCCGTGGTGGGTGGCGCTCATCGGGATCCTCGTGTTCGCGCTCGGGAACTATCTGCATTTCTCCGCGCCGCCATCGACCTTCGGGTGGGTCCTTCTCGCGCTCGTCGTCGCCTACACGGGCCAGTGGGCCGGCACCGAGTTCGTGGGCGCGACGGTCGGCGGGTTCGTCGGCGCCGTCGCGATGACCCCCGTCGTGCTGTGGATCGCGACCCTCCGCCACGGAGCACCGTCGCAGCTCACCTTCCTCCCGGCCTTCTGGCTGCTGGTCCCCGGGGCTGCCGGGCTCGTCGGGCTCACGGAGGCGGTCGCGACCGACGGTGGACTCTCCGACTTCACCACGGCGCTGGTCTCGGTCATGTCGATCGCGCTCGGCGTGCTCATCGGCACCGCGCTGTACCGTGTCGTGCACCACGGCGCCGAGGAGATCGTGCAGTTCGCCGTCGCCCTTCCCTCCGCCTCGGACGAGAGCGCCCCTGCTCCGAACCTGTGGTCGCGGATCACGGCGCCCTGGCGCCGGAACGGTCACCGCTGACGGTCACGGACACGCTCCCCTCGCCCGGCATCGCTCGTCTCTGCGTTCGTCGCTGTCCCGGCGGGCGTCGCTTGTCCGTCCGGGATTTCGGCATATCGTAGAGGGGGGGGACCTGGGGAGGTACGGGGTGTCGGCATTTGTCGCGCAGGGGGACGGACATATACCGCGAGTATCGGCGCACGCCATCAGGCGTCCGCGACTGAGCGCCGCGTTCGAGACCGAGACGCCCCTCACACTCATCCGCTCGGCGTCCGGCTCCGGCAAGACCACGGCCCTGGTGGACTGGGCGGCCACCACATCCGCCCACGTCGTATGGCTGACCGTGACGCCGGCGATCACGAGGAGTCAGGCACTCGCCGGAGCGCTGCTGCGCGTCCTGCCCGGAGCCGACCGGCGGGACGACGGCGACGAGGGCTGGGCCGCCGTGACCGCGCGCCTGCACGAGGCGGAGGGCCACCTGGTCGTGGTGCTCGACGATGCTGCCGCCGTCGAGCGCGATGGCGCGTTCGCGCTGTGTCGCGCCGTGGGAGCCGCTCCCCGCACTCGCCTGATCGTCGCCACGAATCGGCCGAGCCCCTTCGACAACGAGGGCCTCGATCTCTTGATCGACACGAAGCTAGTCGCTCCCGAAGAGCTCATGTTCGACGACGAGGAGATCCGTCGCGCGCTCGACGTGGACGAGGACACCGCGGCTGCGACGCGAGAGGCGACGGGAGGATTCCCCGCGCTCATCCGCGCCCTGGCGCTGCGGGGGACCGGCATGGATGCCGCGTCCTTGCGAGCCGCCACCACGGTGATCGAGGACTACCTGCAGGACAGGCTCGCCGAGTGCGGCTTCGACCCGCAGGCGCTTCGAGGCATGCTCCGGATCAGCGTCACCGATTCCGTCGACGTTCCGCTCGCCACGGCGCTCACCGGCGATCCGGACATCGTGAGGGCGCTGGACCAGGCTGAGATGTTCGGTTTCGGCCGCTGGGCTGCCGACGGCCGCAGCTCGTTCGAGCTCACGCCCCTGACGCGCGGGATGCTGCGACGCGAGCTCCGCACAGCCCTCCGGGACGAAGTCCCCGGGCTGAGGCGCATCGCCGCAGAAGGCGCCGTGCGCCGCGACCTGCCCCTCGAAGGGCTGCGGCTCGCCGTGGAGGACGACGACCTGCGCCTCGCGACCCACGTCACGATGTCGGGGTGGAACCGACTGCTGCACCGAGATCGGAACGGTGTCGTCGAACTGCTGGGCGACGTACCGGTGGCACGGCTGAAGCAGGAGCCGCTGGTGGCCATGCTGCTCGGGATGTGCCTGAAGCCCAGCCGCCTGCGGCGCCAGCGCGGACTCCAGCTGCTGCGCATCGCGGTGGCGGCCGCGAACGCCCGACGGACCACGCTCTCGGCCACGGAGCGGATCTTCATCTGGGCGGCCGAGAGTGCGTCGCTGCGCGCCATCGGACGACCTGAGCGCGCCGCACAGGTGGCAGCCCGATCTCTGGCCCTGTTCAACGAGACCCCGGAATCGCAGTGGCAGCAGTACGCCCGCGACATGCCGCTGCTGTGCACGCACCTGGGCATCTCCCTCTACTACGGCGGGCAGCAGGAGGAGGCCATCCACCTCTGGGAGCAGGCCACCGCCCTCGCCGCCGCGCACGGGGGCAGCAACGGCTTCCACGGCATCTGCCTCCTCGCCGGCGTGCACGCCTTGAACGGAGACCTCCCCGAGGCCAGGCACTACGTCTCCCTGATCAGAGACGGCGGCTGGGACGCGGCGCTGCTCGACAGCTACCGCGGCACGTTCTACCGTGTGGCCGAGGCCATGCTGGCGGTGGAGGACGGCGATCTCGCTGCCGCGAAGCAGCACATCAGGTACTTCGAGCCGTACCGCGCGACCAGCGAGCACTGGACGACGATGGCCTCCGTCGAGGCATGGATCGCTCTGCACGAGGGCGATGCCGCCGCGGGATTGGAGCGCCTGGAGTCGTTCGCGCGTCTGCGGGGCAAGGAGGCCGGTGCACCGCACGTGCGCCAGGCACTGTCGCGCCCCCGGATCCTCCTCCATCTCGCCCTCGGCGACGTGAACGCGGCCAAGGCCGTGGTGCAACGGGATGCGATCCCCGACCGCTTCGCAACCGTCCTGAAGCGGGCACGCCTGGCCCTCATCGACGGCAAGGCGGCCGACGTGGTCCGGCTTCTGGGACAGACCCGCCTGCGCCCCACGAACGCCAGGGAACGCGCAGAGGCCTCGGCGGTGCAGAGCGCCGCCCTGCACCGGGTGTCGCCGGCGGCCGCGCAACCGTCGAGCGAGGCGCTGAACGCCCAACTCGCCGATCGGGGCCTCACCACTCCCCTCGTGCTGCTGAGCGCGGAGGACTTCGGCACGGTGCGAGCCGACCTCGACCCGACCGGCCGTGGGACGTTCCCACTGCGATCCGCGCTGCCGTCATTCGCGGCCCGACCCCGCCTGTCGTCACGCGAGCAGGTCGTGCTGCGCGCCCTCACCTCCGGCGCATCTCTTCCTGCGATCGCCCTGGAGCTGCGCGTCTCGCAGAACACCCTCAAGACACAGCTCCGCAGCATCTACCGCAAGCTCGGCGCGCACGACCGCACCGAAGCGGTGGAGCAGGCGGCGCGTCACGGTCTCCTGCCGGAGTAAGCGCAGACCCTTCCGGGGAAGACACGGAAGGCCCCGCCCGTCGAGTTCGACGGGCGGGGCCTTCTTTCATGACCGTCAGGCCTGGGAGCGGCGTCGACGCAGGATCAGCAGCACGGCACCGCCGAGCAGCAGAGCGATCGCAAGACCCAGCACCCAGGGCGCGAGGATTCCACCGGTGAGCGCGAGCGGCGTCAGCACCGGGTTCTCGGTCGTGCTGGGCGGCGGCGTGATCGTCCCACCGCCGGGAGGGGTGGCCGTGCCCACAGCCGCGTTACGGAGAGTCGCACCCGCCGCGTTCGCATGCACGGTCACGGAGTAGGTGATCGTCACGCTCTCACCCTCGGCGAGGCTGCCCGTCCAGCGCAGCTGCGTACCGTCGACCACGGGTGCTGCCACCGTCCGCTCGCCGACGACCGCGGTCGCACCGGGCTTCAGATCGGCGTGCGATAGCACTCCGGAGAGGTCGTCTGTGATGACGACGTCGTCCAGCCCCGTCTCGCCCGTGTTGGTGCCGACGAGCGTGTACGTGACGGTGCTTCCCGTGGCGACCGCCGTGCCCGATCCCGGGTTCGCGGTCTTGAGGAACGCGAAGCCGGGGGTGCCGACAGGGTTCTCGGTCGTCACGGGCGGAGGCGTGAGCTCGCCGCCGCCAGGCGGGGTGGCGGTACCTGCGACCTTGTTCGCGATCGTCGCACCGCCCGCGTCGCCGTTCACGGTCACCGAGTAGGTGATCGTGACGCGCTGCCCGATGGCGAGGGCACCCGTCCAGGTGAGCTCGTCGCCGTTCACGACAGGAGCGGGTGCGGATCCGTCGACCACGGTCGCCGTCGCGTCGCCGTTGTAGGCGGCGTGGTCGAGCACGCCGGACAGGTCGTCGCTGATGCGCACGGGATCCAGCGCCGTCTCACCGGTGTTCACGCCGGTCACCGTGTAGGTGATAACGCTGCCGGGGTCGACCCTGGTGCCCGAGCCGGGATCGGCCGACTTGCGCAGCTCGAAGCCGGGCTCGTTGACCGGGTGCTCCGTCGTCGCCGGGGGCGTCTCGATCGGCGGCACGCCGCCCGGCGGGGTCGCCGAGCCTGATGCCGAGTTCTCGATGATGGTGCCGCCGGCGTCCGCCTTCACTGTCACCGTGTAGGTGAGCGTGACGGTCTCGCCGATCTGGAGCGCGCCCGTCCAGGACAGACGCTCACCGGTGACGGCGGGTGCCGTCGCCTCCGTGTTCCCGATCCTGGCCGTCGCATCGCCGTTGTAGTCGGCGTGCGCGAGCACACCGGAGAGGTCGTCCGTGATGGCGACGGGGTCGAGCACGGTCTCGCCGGTGTTCACGCCCGTCACGGTGTACGTGATGACGCTGCCGGGGTCGACCGCCGTGCCCGCTGCCGGGTCGGCGCTCTTCGACACCGAGAATCCGGGCACGTTCACGGCGTTCGTCGTGGTGCCGGGCGGCGGGGTGATCTCCTCGCCTCCCGGCGGGGTCGCCGTCGCCGTCGCACTGTTCTCGATCACGGAGCCGACGCCTTCGGCCTTCACTGTCACGGAATAGGTGACGGTGACGGTCTGACCGACCGCGAGGGCGCCCGACCAGCTGAGCTTCGCGGCGTCGAACGCCACTGCTCCTGCCGGTGCTCCGGCGACGACCGCGGCGGCATCCTCGTTGTAGGACGCGTAGGGCAGCACCTTGGACAGGTCGTCCGCGATCGCGACCGGGTCGAGCACCGTCTGACCGGTGTTCACGCCGGTCAGCGTGTAGGTGATCACGTCGCCGGGGTCCACTGCCGTTCCCGCGACGGGGTCGGCCGTCTTGGCGAACGTGAATCCGGGCTGGTTGACCGGGTGCTCGGTGGTCGCCGGCGGGGGCGTGATCGGCGTGCCAGGGGTGGTCGGGCTCTCCGGCTCGCTCGGATCCGTGGGGATCAGCGGTGTCGCCGTGCCGGTCACGGTGTTGGCGATCGTCTCGCCACCCGCATTCGCGTCGACAGTCACCGAGTAGGTGATGACCACGTTCTGTCCGGGGCGCAGCGTGCCGCTCCAGGACAGCGCCCCGTCGGCCACGCGGGCGTCGCCACGGCTGGCCGAGACGTCGTCGTTGTAGGCCGCGTGAGCCAGCGCGGGGCGCAGGTCATCGGCGATCGAGACGGGATCGAGGACGGTGTCGCCCGTGTTCGTGCCCGTGACGGTGTAGGTGATCACGCTGCCAGGGTCGACACGCGTGCCCGTCGCCGGGTCGGCCGACTTCGACACCGTGAAACCGGGGGTGGCGACCGGGTGCTCCGTGGTGGAGGGCGGGGGCGTCACCGGGGTGCCCGGCGTGGTCGGGCTCTCGGGGTCGGTCGGGTCGGTCGGGATGAGAGGGGTGCCCTCACCCGTGACGGTGTTGCGCAGCAGCACGCCGGTCGCATCGGCGTCGACCGTCACCGTGTAGGTGATGTCGACGCGAGTGCCGGGTGCGAGCGCTCCGTTCCAGGTGAGCGTCGTGCCGACGACGGCGACCGCGCCGGCGGAGGCCGTCACATCGCCGTTGTACTGTGCGTGCGCCAGGACGGCGGACAGGTCGTCGACGATCGTCGCGGGGTCGAGTGCGGTGTTGCCCGTGTTGACACCGGAGATCGTGTAGGTGATGGTGTCACCCGCGCGCACGGCGGTGCCGGAGGCGGGATCGGCGGACTTCGTCACCTCGAAGCCGGTGTCCACCACCGGGTGGTTCGTCTCCACGGCGGGAGGGACGATCGGCGTGCCAGGAGTCGTGGGACCGTCGGGGTCGCTCGGGTCGACCGGGATGCGCGGCGTGGCCGTGCCGGTGGCGGTGTTGTGAAGCAGCGCCTTCTGGACATCGGCGTCGACCGTGACGGTGTAGCGGATGACGACGGACTCGCCGCGCGGAACGGCGCCGGTCCAGGTGAGCGTGGTGCCGGACACGGCGACGGAGCCGCGGTCGGCGGTGACGTCGTCGTTGTAGGCGGCGCTGTCGAGCACACCGGACAGGTCGTCGACGATCTTCGCCGGGTCGAGGTCGGTGTCACCCGTGTTGGTACCGGTGATGGTGTACGTGATGGTGTCGCCCGCGGACACGGCCGTGCCCGACGCGGGGTCGGCGGACTTGCTGATCGTGAAGCCCGAGCCGACGACCGGGTGCTCGGTGGTCGTCGTCGGCGGGACGATCGGCTCTCCCGGCACCTGCGGGCCCTCGGGGTCACCGGGCTTCGGGGTGGTCGGCGTCGCCGTGCCGCTGACGGTGTTCTTCAGGATCTTGCCGGAGGTCTCCGGTCCGACGGTCACGGAGTACGTGATGGTCACGGCCTGTCCCGGCTGCAGCGCGCCGGTCCAGGAGAGGGCGTTCCCGTTGATCGTCGCCGCCCCAGAGGTCACGGGGGCACCGCCGACGGTGGTCGCGATGTCGGAGTTGTAGGCGGCGTGAGCCAGCACACCCGACAGGTCGTCGGCGATCGATGCCGGGTTCAGGACGGTGGCGCCGGTGTTGGTTCCGGTAACCGTGTAGGTGATGACCTGACCGGGCTCAACGACGGTGCCCGATGCCGGGTCGGCCGTCTTGACCACCGTGTACCCCGCCACGGGGTGCTCGGTCGTGACGGTCGGCGGAGTGGGCGGGGGAAGCGTGCCCGGCGGGGTGCCGGAGGCGGTGACGCTGTTGGCGATCCGGTTGCCTTCGGCGCCCTCGTCGACGATCACCGAATAGGTGATGGTGACCACCTGTTCGGGCTCGAGCACGCCGGTCCAGGCGAGGTCGTCGCCGGTGACGGTCGCGGCGCCGGAGGTGACGGTCGTTCCGTCGATCTTCGTGGCGATGTCGCCCTGGTAGGTCGCAGACGTGAACACACCCGAGAGGTCGTCGGCCACCTGCACGGGGTCGAGACGCGTGTTGCCGGTGTTCTCCGCCTCGACCGTGTAGGTGATGCGCTGGCCGGCGTGCACGGCCGCCCCCGGGGCGGGGTCGGAGGTCTTGCGCAGTGCCAGATCCGGAGCGAGGCGCACGTTGGTGAACGTGCAGGTGACGTCGGTGCCGAGCGATCCGGCGGGCTGTGTCACCTGACCGTCGGCCGTCACGGCGACCGGCACCGTCGAGCCGTCGGGATTGACCTGCACGCAGTCGAGGGACTCGGCGTATCTCGTGCGATCCGTCGTGCCGGATGCCGCCTCGCTCAGTCGGAACACGTCGCCCTGGTTGGTGAACACGGGGCCCGCGTAGTCGGGCTGCAGTCCGGTGCGCTCACCGCGCGTGACGGCGTCGGTCTGGGGGACCTGGTACCCGGCGGGCGACTGCACGCGCAGGGCGAACTGATCCGTGGCGAGGTGGCGCCCCTCCGGGAGGTCCTTCTTCAGCGTGAGCGTGTTCGGGAACGTGCAGCTCGCCATGTCGGTGGGCTGGAACGTGCCGAGCGACGTCGTGTTGACCGTCTCGCCACGGGGCAGGTCGACCTCGATGATGCGGTTTCCGCCGCCCGAGACCGAGACGAAGATGTGGCCGAGGTTTCCGAACGCGATGCCGTTGCCCTGGACGCCGGCGCCCATGTCATGCACCTGCTTGGCGTCGATCGTGGCGGTGCTCGGGGTGAGCGAGGTGGGCAGGTCGGAGGAGTAGATGAAGTTGTCTGCCACGAGCACGAGCTGACCCGAGGCGCTGAACGCCATGTCCCCGTTCGCGCCGAAGGCACTGCTGCCCGCGGTCGGGCGGAGCGTTCCGACCTGGACGAAGGTCTGCGGGGTGACGTTCTCTTCCCACGCGTAGAGGTTGATGGCGCCGTTCACCGTGCCGCTGGCGAAGTAGTAGACACCCGTGACCGGGTGCACGGCGCCGCGGAGCACGGACGAGTTCAGCGAGAACGTGGTGCGGGTCGTGGTGTCGGTCACGCGATCGTGCTTGGCGAGGGTCTTGGTGCCGGCGGCGTTGGTGACGGTGTACGCGTAGCGGCCGTTCGAGGAGATGCCGAGGGCGTTGTTGGAGTGGTCGACGCCGAGCGTGCTGGCACCGAGCGTTCCACCGTTGCCGGGTGTGCCCTGCTCGTTCACGACGAACTCGCGCACCTCGGTGGCGCTCTGCACGTACACCGCTCCCGGCGTGCAGAGGAACGGGTCGGCCGCGGCCGCGGGAGCGGCGGTCAGCGTTCCACCGATGAAGACCATCGACGAGGCGACGAGCGCCGTGCTGACGGCGCCCCCGATCAGCTTCTTCGCGCGGCCCCGCCAGCGGCTGAGCCGCTCGGACGGAAGGCCATCGGATGTGTGGTCCTTGCGGGCAACACGGAATCCCATGACTGTCTCCCCATTCATCGCTTCGCCGCTGCGCGTTCGCGCACGGAAGCCCCCGCCCCCTCAGGCGACCGCCGAGCACCATTCGGGCATGGTGATCTCGGTCCGGGCCACCGCCAGCCTGGCGTGGGCGCGAGGTCCGTTCCGGGCGGGCGCAGGTTTTTCACCCCGCCTTTTCACCCCCCTCTCCCGTGCCCCCTCCCTCTCCCCTCCCCCCCTCTCCCCGCCCCGGCGCCGAGACCCACACTCGCCGTCGAGACCCACGGCTCTAGACGCATGCGGGCGTGGGTCTCGACGCAGGCGATGGGTCTCGGCGTCGAGCGTGGGAAGAAACTTGGTATTTAGTGTTGCTAAGTACCGGTACTCAGTGTTACTTTGTACTGGTACCCAGCAACACTGAGTACCAACCGAGAGGAAAGGAGAGACCGATGGGCAAGCAGATGACCGAGATGCTCAAGGGCACTCTGGAGGGCATCGTTCTGGCCCTCCTCGCCGAGCAGCCGGCATACGGGTACGAGATCACCACACGCATCCGCGACCACGGATTCACCGACATCGCCGAGGGCACGATCTACGCACTCCTCGTGCGCATCGAGCAGAAGAGCCTCGTCGACGTCGAGAAGGTGCCGAGCGAGAAGGGTCCGCCCCGCAAGGTGTACACCCTGAACGCGCAGGGCCGGCAGGAGCTCGAGGAGTTCTGGAAGACCTGGGATTTCCTCAAGACGCACATCGAACAGCTGAACAGCACGAACACCGACACCACGAACAAGGAGAACTGATCATGGCCGCAAAGTGGATCGAAGCACTCACCGGATCGCTCGAAGAGAAGAAGCTGTACAAGCAGGCACAGGCCCGCATCAACGCGCTGCCCGAGCCGTACCGGGAGATGGCGAAGGCGCAGCAGCGCTACAACATGTATTACGGCGGCGTCACCGACGGCGACACCATCGTGAAGATGTTCCTCGACATCGCCGACATGTGGGAGCGCGCCGCACTCGACGGCACCCCGGTCAGCGTCATCGTCGGAGACGACCCGGTCGAGTTCGCCGAGAACTACGCCGCGGCGTACGGCGGACGCCAGTGGATCGACAAGGAGCGCGCACGCCTCATCAAGGCGTTCGACGACGCGAAGAAGAAGGAGGAATCATGACGAACCCCGCCATCTCGGTGCGCGGCATCGAGAAGTCCTACAAAGATCTGCACGTGCTGCGCGGCGTCGACTTCGAGGTCGAGAAGGGCAGCATCTTCGCCCTCCTCGGCTCGAACGGTGCCGGCAAGACGACCATGGTGCGCATCCTCTCCACCCTGCTGAAGTCGGATGCCGGAACCGCGACGGTGCAGGGCGTGGATGTGGCCGCAGACCCGGTCGGAGTGCGCGAGCGCATCAGCCTCACCGGACAGTTCGCCGCGGTCGACGAGATCCTCACCGGACGCGAGAACCTCGTGCTCGTCGCGAAGCTGCGGCATCTGCCCGACGCCGGGAAGGTCGCCGACGACCTGCTCGCCACGTTCCGTCTGACGGATGCCGGCGGGCGCAAGGTCGGCACCTACTCGGGCGGCATGCGTCGCCGTCTCGACATCGCGATGAGTCTCGTCGGACACCCCGAGGTCATCTACCTCGACGAGCCGACCACCGGCCTCGACCCCGAAGCGCGCATCGAGGTGTGGGACGTGGTCAAGGAGCTCGCGAACACCGGCACGACCGTGCTGCTCACCACGCAGTATCTCGATGAGGCGGAGCAGCTGGCCGACCGCATCGCGATCCTCCATGAGGGCCGCATCATCGCGAACGACACCCTCGCCGGACTCAAGCGCCTGCTTCCGGCCGCGAAGGTCGAGTACGTCGAGAAGCAGCCCACCCTCGAGGAGATCTTCCTCACCCTCATCGGCCCCTCATCCGGAAAGGAGAAGGCAGCATGACCACGCACTTCGCCGCCGACACGGCGACACTCACCGGCCGCTCCATGCGGCACATCTTCCGCAGCCCCGACACGATCATCACCACGGCAGTCACCCCGATCGCCCTGATGCTCCTGTTCGTGTACGTCTTCGGCGGCGCCCTCCAGCAGAGCACCGGCGTCGACAACTACGTGAACTACCTGCTCCCCGGCATCCTGCTCATCGCGATCGCGTCGGGCATCGCCTACACGGCGTTCCGGCTGTTCACCGACATGCAGAGCGGCATCTTCGAGCGGTTCCACTCCATGCCGATCGCCCGATCGAGCGTGTTGTGGGCCCATGTGCTCACGTCCCTCACGGCGAACGCCATCACCCTGGCGATCATATTCGGCGTCGGATTCCTCATGGGCTTCCGCACCGGGGCGAGCTTCTGGGCCTGGCTCGGAGTCGTCGGCATCCTGATGCTGTTCACGCTGGCACTCACCTGGCTGGCGATCATCGCGGGCCTGAACGCCAAGACGGTCGACGGCGCGAGTGCCTTCTCGTACCCGCTGATCTTCCTGCCGTTCATCAGCTCGGCGTTCGTGCCCACCGACACCATGCCGGCACCGGTGCAGTGGTTCGCAGACAACCAGCCCGTCACCTCGATCGTCAACACCATCCAGGCGCTGTTCGCGCAGGAGCCGGTCGGGTCCGAGATCTGGGTCGCCCTCGCCTGGTGCGTCGGGATCCTCGTGGTCGCCTACGTGTTCGCGATCATCTCCTACCGGAAGAAGGTCAGCTGATCGACGCCAAGCGAGACGGAACGCTCCGACCGGGGAATTCTCCCCGGCCGGGGCGTTTCGCCGCGCTCGGCGGCCCGCAGGCCTTTCCTTCTGCTCCCGTCAGGAGCGGGTCCGAGGGGCCACTCGCGCGATCGAACCCAGGCCTCAGACCGTGCGGAGCGCGGCCGTGGGCGACAGGCGCGCGGCGCTGATCGCGGGATAGAGCCCGGCGATCACCCCGACCACCAGCGCCACGAGCGGGCCACCGAGGAGCACCAGGAAAGGTATCGTCGCCGCCTGCCCCTGGACCGAGGCGTAGACGAACACACCCGCTGCCCCGAGCAGCAGCCCGGCCAGGCCCCCCAGCCCGCCGAGCACGATCGCCTCCGCCACGAACTGGCCCGCGATCTGCCCCGAGCGCGCGCCGAGCGCACGTCGAAGACCGATCTCGCCGCGCCGCTCCAACACCGCCACCACCATGGTGTTCGCGATGCCGATCCCTCCGACCAGCAGAGCGATCGCCGCGAGTCCGACCGCGAGGCCGGACAGCGAGTCATCCGCGGTGTCCCGTGCCCCGGCGAGGTCGCCGAGTCCGGTCACCTGCACATACGGGGAGGACGGATTCGCCGCACGGGCGATCGCATCACGGACCTTCTCTCCCGTGCCCCCGTCGGTCATGCGCACGTAGATCGAGGCGATCGTGTCATCGCCCTTCGCCGACACGTGCTCGGCCGCCCAGTGATCGCCGAGGAATGCACTCGCATCGATCGATTCGGCGAGTCCCGCCGAGTCGAGGATGCCGATCACGGTGTACCACTGCTCGCCGATCCAGACCCGCACGCCCGGCTCGGTGATGCCCATCCGCGCAGCCGCCGCCGACCCGAGCACGGTCACCGGCAGCGAGCGGTCGGTCTCGTCGAACCACGACCCCTTCGCGACCGACCCCTCCACCGACGACAGGAAGTCAGGACTCGCCGCATACGCGGTCAGCCCGTTGCCCTGGCTCTTCGGCATGAGGTCGTTGCGGTACACGCCGGTGTCGTCCGGCACCTTCTCGAGCACCCCGACCTGCTCGACCCCGTTCACCCTCTCGATCATCCCGGCGGCCGTCTCGGGCAGCGCGACGGGCTTGTTGTCCGGCCCGTACCCGGGCTGCACCACGATCATGTTCGCCCCGAGGGCGTCGAGCTTGGCCAGCAACTCTGCCTGGTTCGATGCGGCGATGCCGGTGATGGCTGTGAGCGCCGCGATGCCGACCGCGACGCCGAGCGCCGACAGGGCCGTGCGCATCTTGCGACTGCGCGGTCCGATGAGTGCCGTGCGGATGCTGTCCACGACACTGAGTCGCGGCATCCGCTCCCCCCTGCGTCTCATGCGGCGACCTCTTGCTTCACGCGCGAGCCGGTGTCGCTCACGATCCGGCCATCGTGGATGCCGACCTGCCGCTGCGTGCGCTCGGCGATGTGCGGATCGTGCGTGATGATCACGACGGCCGTGCCGGAATCGGCGATCGAGGTGAGCAGTTCGAGGATGCGATCGCCCGTCGTCGAGTCGAGCGCACCTGTCGGCTCATCGGCGAACAGCACCGACGGAGCGCCGACGATCGCCCTGGCTATCGCCACGCGCTGCTGCTCACCGCCGGACAGCTGACCGGGTCTGTGCTTCATGCGCGCGCCGAGGCCCACCCGCTCCAGCGCTGCGGCCGCCCGGGTGGAACGCTCCGCCGACGGCACGCCGGAGTAGAGCAGACCGAGCGCGACGTTGTCGAGCGCGCTCAGTGCGGGCAGGAGGAAGAACTGCTGGAACACGAAGCCGATGCGGCGAGCGCGCAGCACGGCACGCTCGCGTTCGGGCAGAACCGCGGCGTCGGTCCCATCGATCAGCACGGTGCCGCTCGTGGGGTCGTCGAGGGTGCCCATGATCGAGAGCATCGTGCTCTTGCCCGATCCGGATGCTCCGACCACGGCCACCAGCTCACCGCTCTCGATCGCGAGGCTCATGCCATGCAGCACGCGCAGCGGCGGGTTGCCCGGGTACTCCTTGATCACGTCGACGAGCTCGACCACCGTGTCCGGGCTCATTGCGCCACCACCACGGCATCGCCGGCGGCGAGTTCTCCGCCCGTGACCTGCACCTTGGTGTCGGCGATCAGTCCGACCTCGACGGCGACGCGTTCGACCTTTCCGCCCTTGCGCAGCACGTCGACCGCGTATCCGCCGTCGGTCGTCGCCACCAGGGCTGTGACCGGCACGACCAGAGCATCCTTCACCTCCGACGTCGCGAACACGACCTTGACCGCGCGCAGCCCGATGCCCTCGGCGACGGCCGGGTCGTCGAATTCGACGTCTGCGGTGGGCGGAGTGGTCTCGCCCTCCTTCTCGGTCGGCTGCCCGCCGGGGTCGACGGCGGTCACGGTCGCCGGCGCCTCCGTCCCGTCCGGCAGGATCACGGTCACCTTCGTGGCGGGCAGGATCTCGCGCGCCTGTGCATCCGTCAGCTTGGCGACCACGCGCAGCGTCGTGCTCGTGTAACTGAGCGGACTCGACCCCGCCGGGTCTCCTAGCTTCGCCGTGACCGACTCCACCCGCACGGATGCGGCGCTGATCGCGACGACGTCACCCAGCTTCACGATGCCGTCCTGCGGCACCCCGAGCGACTTCTGCCACGCCTTCACGTTGGTCTCGGTGACCGCGGTGAACTCGTCGTCGATCGTCATGTTCTTGCCGAAGCCGAGATCGGCGAGAGCCTGTTCCAGCTGCCTGACATCCGGCCCCTTCTCCGCGCCGAGGCCCAGGTCGCGCCAGAACGGACGGTCCCCCCGCATCGCGATCACCGGCTTCCCGTCCACTTCGTAGATCGCCTGCCCGACACCGATCTGCTCCCCCGCCGCCGGCAGGCGGGTGATCGTGCCGGCACGGCCCGGCAGGGCGACCGACGCCCCGTAGCTCAGGGTTCCGTTGAGGCGCAGATCGGAGGTGAGCGTGGTGAGCTCCGCCTCGACCGTCACCGGCGCCTTCTCCTCGTCCGGTGACTCGGCCACCGAGCTCCAGGGCTGCAGCACAGCCACGGTCACGGCGGCCGCCACGAGCAGCACTCCGACCGGGACGAGCACCTTGGTCAGCCGGCGGCTCATTCGTCATCCTTCGACGGAAGGACGGTGGCGGCGGAGACCATGCCCTCGAAGTACTCGCTCATCACCGCGAACCAGTCGAAGTCGACGGCTTCGATGCTCTCCTGTGTGAACATCGGGGGCATGTCGCCCGTGGTGTCCGCGCAGGCTTCGAGAAGCGTGCGCGCCTCGTCTTCACTGATCCCCTTCGGCAGGGTGAGCATGCCGTCAGCATCGGGGTCGGCGAAGTCGGCGAAGCCGTTCTTTCTGGCGCAGGAGGCGAAGGCGAGACCGGACTCGATGATCTCCTCCGGCGAGATCATCTGCGTCTGCGCTCCGGCGTCCGAGATGTCGGGCTTCGGCTGCGTGAACTCGGGGACCTTCTCTTCACAGGTCTCCCACGCGACGCGCTGCCCGCCCTCCTCCGGGTAGCCCGATGCCGCAGTCGATGCGAGCCACGTACCGTCGTCGTCCGAGAAGACCATCGTCATGGCGAGGTCCTCGTCGTCGCCCGAGCCCGCTTCGACCGACATCATGCCGCCCGTCGAGGTGCCGCTCGCGGGACCGTCGGGCATCAGCATCCCCACCTGTCCCCCCTCGACGATCTTCGCGGTCTGCCCCTCCTCGGTGAGGCAGGTCACGAACCGAGCGGCCGCCGCATCGTTGGCCCCGTCCTTCGCCTTGTCGTCTCCCGATGGTGCGCTGCACGCGGCGAGCGTGAAGAGTGCGAAGACAGCGGGGATCGCCGCCCACGATCGGACTGCTCTCGAATCGAACATGAGGTTCCCTTTCTCGCGGTCGCAGCTCATCCGCGACGTGCAGTCAGTTCTACGGAGGCGGTGGTTTGCTGTCGGTATGACGGCGCCTAACCGGAAACTAACCGCGGCACACGCACCCTCGGATGAGGGAGGTGCCATGCGACTGCTGCTGGTGGAAGACGAGGCCGACCTGGCCGACACGCTCGCCGACGGCCTGCGACGCGAGGGCTACCTGGTGGAGGTCGCCCGTGACGGAGCCGCAGCCCTGACCTCCGCGGCCTCGAACGATATCGACGTGATCGTGCTCGACCGCGACCTGCCGGTGCTGAGCGGCGACGCGGTGTGCCGCACTCTGGTCGCGCAGGAGTATCCGGCGCGCATCCTGATGCTCACGGCCGCCGGGACCCTGAACGACCGTGTCGAAGGTCTCGACCTCGGCGCCGACGACTACCTCGCCAAGCCGTTCGCGTACGTGGAGCTGCTGGCCCGCATCCGAGCGCTCGGCCGTCGTGGCGGATCTGCGCGGACGAGTGCCGTGCAGGAGTTCGCCGGAGTGCGCCTCGACAGCGCTCGACGCATCGTGGAGCGCGACGGCAGCCCGATCCGGCTGACGCTCAAGGAATTCGGGGTGCTCGAGACGCTTCTCGCCGCGGAGGGCGGCTACGTCAGCGCGGACGATCTCCTCGACGAGGTGTGGGACGAACCGCAGGAGCGCACACGCGGTGTGGTCAAGATCGTGGTGCACACGCTCCGACGCAAACTCGGCTCGCCCGAGGTGATCCACTCCGCGGCAGGACACGGCTATCGAGTGGGGACGACCGCATGAGACGTATGAGCTTTCGCACCCGACTGGTGATCATCATCACCGCGGTCTTCATCGCGGCCGGTGCCGCCCTGCTCACCGTGCAGTACCTCGTGGTGCAACAACTGTTCTCCACGGCCATCACCACCACCGAGGCCAGTTGCCTCCCGATGGCGGCGGTCCTGCAGGTCGGCGAGGGGTCGAGCGCGACCGATGGACCCGACGTCAGCGAGGTGACTCCGCTCCCCGACAGCAGCAGCGTCCTCTGGGGCCAGGCCAGCACCGGCTGCGGGTACTACGCCGGATCCATCGACGCGCAGCTCGCGGTGCCGTCCCAGACCCTGACCTTCGACGCCGTGGAAGGCGCGGTGCTGCAGCAGTCGAGCTTCCTCGCCGACGAGGTGGGCAACGGGCTGCTGCTGTGGTCGGTGGTCGTGCTCGTGGCCTTCACCGGGGTGGCCGCCGCGATCGCGTTCTGGCTCGCGCGCCGTTCGCTGGACCGCATCGGAGAGGTCACGGCCGCCGCGCGCGACATCTCCGAACGCGACCTCGGCCGACGTCTCGCCCTGCCGGGGCCCGACGACGAGATCAAGGAGCTGGGCGACACGATAGACGGGATGCTCGACCGGCTGCAGTCGGCGTTCACCGCCCAGGACCGCTTCGTGGCGAACGCCTCGCACGAGCTGCGCACCCCGCTGACGACGACGCGCACCGCGCTGGAGATCCCCCTCGAACAGGGAGCGGTGCCGGCGGACCTGCAGGCCAACATGCAGCGGGCACTGCGGGCGACCGAGCAGAGTGAGCGGCTCATCACGGCGCTGCTCGCCCTCGCGCGTGCCCGCACCGGCCTGGAAGAGGTCGAACCGGTGGAGCTGCGCACGCTCATCGAAGACCAGGTCGACGACCTCGACGCCCAGGAGATCGAGGTGCACACGAACCTGCGCGACCTCACGGTCGAGGGCGATGCGGTGCTGCTGGCCAGGGCCGTGCGCAACCTGCTCGAGAACGGCATCCGCCACAACGTGCCCGGCGGTGAGCTGTGGGTGTGCTCCCGACGGGAACGCGGACGAGCCGTCATCGAGATCGAGAACACCGGGGCGCAGATCACGCCTGCCACCGTGCAGCTGCTCACCGAGCCGTTCTACCGCGGCGATGCGAGTCGCACCTCGGCCGGCCCGGACGGCACCGGGCTGGGACTCGCGATCGTGCAGAGCATCGCCAAGACCCATGGCGGCGAGGTGCGCCTGCGCGCCCGTAAAGGCGGCGGCCTGATCGCCGCGATCGTCCTCCCGCTCTGACCCGGCCTACTTCCGGTCGCCCCGACCGACGACCTCCATGCGCTGCGTAAACGTCATCCGGTCCTGCACGACCCGCTCCGGGTCCCACCCCGGACCGGGCGTCGAGGCGATGAGGAGCTGCGAGTACGGGTGTTGCGGGCTTCGCAGCACCTGGCCGGTCTCTCCGTGTTCGACGACCGTGCCGCGGAACAGCACGAGCACGCGGGAGCAGAGCTCGCCGATGACGGCGAGGTCGTGACTGACGAACAGATAGCTCACCCCCGACTCCCGCTGGATCTCGGCGAGGAGCTCGAGCACCTGCGCCTGCACGGAGACATCGAGTGCGGACACTGCCTCGTCGAGCACGACGAGACGGGGAGACACCGCCAGGGCGCGCGCGATCGCGACGCGCTGTCGCTGACCGCCCGACAGCTCATGGGGCTTCGCGTCAGCGTGCCGCTCGGTGAGCCGCACGCGATCCAGCAGTTCGCCGATCGTGCGGTCGGGGTGCGACCCCGTGCCCTGCTCCCGCAGCCTCAGGGTTCGCCGCAGCGCCTCGCGCACGGTCAGCCGTCGATCGAGCGACCCGTTCGGATCCTGGAACACCATCTGCACCGCACGAGCCCTCGCAAGACGCTCGGCTCTGCCGCGCGGTCGACTGAGGCGGTCGACGCCGTCGATCACCGCGGACCCCGCGTCGGCGCGTTCCAGACCGACGAGGATCCGAGCGATCGTCGACTTGCCCGAACCCGACTCACCGACGAGGCCGAGCGCCTCACCCGATTCGATGGCGAAGCTCACGTTGTTCACCGCGACGACGCGCTCGGATCCCGGACCCATCCGAAAGGCCCGATACAGCTCGGAGACCTCCACCAGACTCATGACGCCTCCTTCGTGTCGAGTACAGGGGCCGCGGCGATCAGCGAGAGCGTGTACGGATGAACCGCGTCCGCGAAGAGCCCCGGCTTCGTGAGCGTCTCGACGATCTCGCCCTGGCGCAGGACATGGATCCGATCGCAGATCGCCCCGGCCAGAGCCAGGTCGTGGGTGATGAAGAGCACGCCGAGACCACGTTCTCGGATCTGGCGTTGGAAGATGGCGATGATCTCGGCCTGCGTCGTCACGTCGAGCGCACTCGTCGCCTCATCGGCGAGCAGGAGCGCGGGATCGGTGCTCAATGCCGAAGCGATGACCACGCGCTGGAGCATGCCGCCCGAGAGCTCATGCGGGTACTGTCGCATTCGCCGCTCCGGGTGGGTGAGTCCCACCGCGGCGAGGAGCTGGACGATGTGCGCCTCGGCGCGGCCTCGTCGCCAGCCGTGCACACGGACGAGTCGTTCGGCGAGTGAATCCCCGATGCGACGCACGGGGTTGAGCGCGGAACGCGGATCCTGCTGCACCAGCGAGACGGATTCGGAGCGCACGCGCCGCCGGGTCTTCTCATCGGCCGCTACCATCTGGGTCCCGTCGACGCGGATGCTCCCCGCGATCGTCGCCTCATCGCCGTAGAGGGCGAGGGCCGCGCGCGCCGTCGTCGACTTGCCCGAGCCCGACTCTCCGACGAGCCCGACGAGCTCGCCGCGGTCCACCACGAGGCTGACGCCGGTGAGGATCCGAACCGCGTCGTCGCCTTCGCCGAACGCCAGATCAAGGTCCTGTATGTCGAGGAGCATCATTCATCCCTTCGCAAGCAGTCGGTCGGCCACGCGCACCCCGGCGACGTTCACCGCGATGACGACGATGGCGATGGCGGCACCGGGGACGAGCGTGGGAAGGAACTCCCCCTGGATGATTCC
Source organism: Microbacterium sp. Ag1 (assembly GCF_001005635.1). Taxonomy (NCBI): domain Bacteria; kingdom Bacillati; phylum Actinomycetota; class Actinomycetes; order Micrococcales; family Microbacteriaceae; genus Microbacterium; species Microbacterium sp. Ag1. Next base: position 206,217 of record NZ_LBCR01000029.1, on the reverse strand, counting down.
GGGTTGCCCCTCCTGGACCATCAGGCCCCACTCCGAGCTCGGAGGCTGCGCCCCGAACCCGAGAAAGCTGAGCGTCGCGAGACTCATGAGGGCTTCGCCGAAGAGGACGACGAGATACCCGACGAGCGGAGGGAGCAGATTCGGGATGACTCCGCGCACGCAGATCGTCAGGCCGCCGAGCCCCTGAACCCGGTACGCGTCGATGTAGGGCCGCGTCATCTCGCTCAGAGCCAGGCTGCGCGTGTACTTCGCGATGACCGGCGCGTATGCGAACGCGAGCGCCACGATCGCCGTGGCCGGTCCCTTGCCGAACACGGCGATGACGAGCACGACGAAGAGCAGTCCGGGGAAGGCGAACATGACGTCGGTCACGCGGGCCAGGACCGTATCGATCCATCCGCCTCGCCACGCCGCCAGGACACCGATCGCCACCCCGAGCACGGTGGCGAGCGCGAGCAGCACGACCGGTCCGACGAGTGTCTCACCCGCTCCGATGAGAAGCCGGGAGAAGAGGTCGCGCCCGAGCTGGTCCGTGCCGAGCAGGTGCTGTGCGCTCGGCCCTTCCCAGATCGCGGCGAAGTCGACGCTGTCGGGCTGGTAGGGGGCGAGGAGCGGGGCGAACGCGGCCGCCGCCGCGATGAGTGCGAGAAGGCCGCAGGAGATCCAGAAACGGAGATCGGATCCGGACCGCCGACGGCGGCGCAGCCGCGGGAGGATCACGGAGGTCATGCGGACACCGTCCTTCGTCGGATACGGGGGTCGAGCACGGGAAGGAGCAGATCGACGATCGTCGTGACGATCATGTAGGCGACGACCATGAACAGGAGCACTGCCTGAACCACCGGGAAGTCGTGCGTGTTGATCGCATCGACGAGGAGCGAACCCACGCCGGAGATGCCGAACACGGTCTCGACCGCAACGGTTCCGGCGATCATGCTTGCGATGACGAGAGCGACCATGGTGATGATCGGTCCCCAGGCTCCGCGCAGGACATGATCGCGCACGACGTACCTCTCCCGAAGCCCCGAGGCACGAGCGACCTCGACGTGATCGGAAGAGAACTGCTCGATCATGGATTGTCGCGTCACACGGCTCACGATGGCGAGGGCGGTGATGGCGAGGGTGAGCGCCGGAAGGGTGAGCGCCCACACGCGATCGAGCCCCGCGGATCCTGCCCCGGCGACGGGGAACCAGCGCAATTCGACGGCGAAGAGGGCGACGAAGGCGATCCCCAGCACGAACGAGGGGATGCTCGCGGCGAGCGTCGTGAAGCCTACGACGGCGGTGTCGGCTGCTTTCCCCCGCCGGACGGCCGCGACGATGCCGAGCCCGATCCCGACGGCCGTGAGCACGACGGCCGCGTAGGCGACGAGCGACAGGGTGATGGGCACCCTCGCCGCCAGGAGCGCGCTCACGGGCTGGTGGTACTGGAACGACTGTCCGAAGTCGCCGGTGAGGACTCCGGAGGCCCAGTGCCAGTACTGGACGAGCATCGGCTCGTCCAGGTGGTACTGGGCCCGGACGCTCGCGATCCGCTCCGGGGTCAGGTTCTCGGGGTTGCCGATGAGGAACGTGACCGGGTCACCCGGCGCTGCGTACATCGCAGCGAAGATGATGAAGGAGGCGATCACCAGCGTGAAGACCATGCCGGCGAGCTTGCGGAGCGCGAATGGCATCGTGACTACCCCTTCGCGCTGCCGAGATCGACGGCCCACGGGTAGTAGATGAACGCTGCAGAGGCGGGGACACCCGTGACCGCCTTCGACATGATGAGCGTCGACGGTGTCGCGACGACCGGGATCCACACCGCGTGCTCCACCCAGCGCTTCTGCAGCTCTGTCGTGATCTCGGCGCGCTCGACGTCATCCGTCGCGGCGTAGCCCTCGTCGACGAGCGCATCGTATTCCGGGTCGGAGAAGACGCCGAAGTTCACGCTCGCATCGGACGCGCCGTTCTTGTAGAAGCCGAGGGGGTCGTTCTTCGAGATGTAGTACTCGTCGGGCCACAGATCGGCCTGGCCTCGGAGGTCGGGGTCGGAGTAGAAGTCGCCGTACTGCACCTGCGGGATCACGGTGATCTCCGCCTCGAGCCCGATCGATTGCGCCGCGGCGACCAGCGCATTCGCGATCACGTTGTGCGTCGAGGAGCCGTTCGAGGCGACGACGATCGGGGCGGAAGGGGCGCCGGCCTCGGCGATCAGGTCCTCGGCCGCCGCGAGATCGGCCTCGCTCGGCTTCGCGGGCGCGCCCTCGAGAGCGTCGTAGGCCTGCTCGAAGGTGTCGGCCTCGTATCCCCAGGCTCCCGAACCGACGGGTGTCTTCCACGGCTGGGCGAGACCGCCGAAGGCAGCCGTGGCGACGCCGGTCCGGTCGAGGGCGAGCGAGAGGGCCTGCCGGATGCGCTCATCCGTCAGTGCGCCGCGATCGGTCGTCTCGAGCACCCACGCGTTCGTCGACGGGCCTTGATAGACGGACACGTCCGCGCTCCCGATGAAACTCCGCGCGGCGCCGGCGTTCTCGAGGAACGACCCCTGGGCCTCGCCCGTCGTGACCGAGTTGGCTATCGCGGTCTCGTCGGCCCATCGGAAGACGACCTCGTCCGTGAGGGCATCGACGTCGGAGTTCCAGTACTCGGGGAACCTGGTGATGGTGAGCTGCGACCCCGCGTCCCACGACGTCACCTGGTACGGACCGCTGCACGCGGAGGCGGAGCCGGGGCTGCCGAAGTCCTCCCCTTCGGCTTCGATGACGCGCGGGTTCCAGACGATACCGCCGTCGCCCGCCATCGCCTGGAGCAGAATCGCATCCGGCTGCGATGTCGTGACAGTGATCTGGTCGGTGCCGGTCTGCTCGATCGAGACCACGTTCCGGTACTCGTCGGATTCGGCGGCACCGTCCTCGGAGTGGCGCTGCATGCTCCACACGACGTCCGCCGTGCTCACGGGGCTGCCGTCGTGGAACAGCGCCCCCTGCCTGATGGTGAAGACGAGATGGGTGTCGTCGGTCCACTCGGCGTCCGATGCCAGCCCGGGACCGAGGGTCAGGTCGGGCTGCACCTGCATGAGCCGGTCGCAGACGTTCGCGAGAACCGTGTCGTCGGCGGTGGTGGCATCGATGTCGGCATCGAGTGTCGTCGGCTCGCCGCCGAGCATCCACGTCACGCTCTCGAGCGGACCGGAGGCGGCGGGTGTCGTCGCACCGAAAGGCACGTCGAGGGCGGCGTCGCCGTCTTCGCCCTTCGACCCCGAACTGCAGCCGGCGAGCACGAATGCCGAGGCGGCGAGCACGCCGATCGTCACGGTGATGGGGTGATGCTGCTTCTTCATTGAACGCTATCTCCTCGGGTTCTCAAGCTGTCGGTCAGGGGGAGGGGAGTTCGTCGTGCGGGCCGTCGTAGAGATTCCAGGGCAGCACCTCGTACTCGGTTTCGCAGGGGAATCCGTTCGCGACGCGGTATTCGCCGGTGGTGAGGTCGACACAGCTCGAGAGGAGCGTCGACCACTGCTTCACCGAGGGGGAGTCGGGATGCGGATGTGTGCAGACGCCCTCGGGGAAGCCGAGGTGATCCGACATCGCCTCACGCACGAGCGCGTAGCTGTGTTCGGGGTTCTCCGCACGAGCGACCGCCGCCAGCCCGGCCTGGACACGCGGCAGACGAAGCAGCGAATCCGCTGCCACCGGAAGGTAGGACCCGGCGAGCTGCGGCGGCACGGAAGCCTGGAAGTGGTTGGTGTGCGCGATCACGCCGCGTTCGGGATAGATCCAGTCCACGCCGCTCGGCGTGGTCTCGAGGTCGATGCCGAACCCGCTGCGGTCGGCGAGGAGCGCATTGCTCGCGATATGGGGACGGGTCTTGACCAGCATCCTGAGCGCGCTCGCGATATCGCCCTGATCGAGCACGAGCCGGCGGATCAGGGTCTGCGGCACGCCGACCGCCGCCCCGAAGCTCCCCCCGAGGCCGTTGGCGTTCAGCGAGATACCGGCGGAGTTGGCACCGTGGCGTCCCACCTGCCCGGCTTCCACCTGCATGATCACCGTGGGAAGCGGATCCTGCACGACGCGGACGATGAGGGTCGTTCCCGCGGTGCGCGTGCGCCAGTCCCAGTTCTGCCCGACGAGCGTGTGCCCGGTGCCGCTGCCCTCACCTGTCAGGAAGAACGACGTGCAGCCGTCGACGGCGTCGTCGCGCTCGTCGTCGGCGGCACGGGCCGCGGTCCTCGTGACTCGCGACGGTCCCTGGTGGTCGTAGACGAATTCGCCGCGCACGTTCAGCGTGACGATCTCGGCGAAGGCGACACCCGCCCCCTCCGCGATCCCCCGCATCTCCTCGACGAGGTGCGGCGCGATCTGCTCGCTGATCGGAACCCATCGCGAGACGGAATCCGTGATCCCGGCCCAGCTCATGCCGGTCTGTTGGGTCAGCGCTTCCGTGTAGTACTCGATCGAGCCGGCGATGAGGTCGGCGGCGGCCTCGCCGTATCGGCGCCCGCGCTCGCGGGGCGCCCCACTGATCTCGATCGTGCGGATCGGTGTCATGGCCGCCATATGACCTCCCTGTCAGGTGCGCCTGTTGCGCAATGAGGTTGCACCCGGGATGATTGAACCATCCGTTACGGATGATGCGCCTCTCGAACAGAATGATACAGCAATGGAACCGTTTGTAACAAGCGATACAGAGAACCCTGCGCTCTCCGGCCTCCGCGCGCGCATCGCCAGGACGTGGAACGACCTCTCGAAATCCGAACGTGCCGTCTGTCGCGTGCTCTCATCGACGTCAACTGAGCACATCCTCTATGCGAGCGCCGCCGAACTGGGCACCCAGAGCGGCACCTCGAACGCCTCCGTCGTGCGCACCCTGCAGAAGCTCGGATACTCGGGGCTCTCACATCTGAAGCAGGAGGTGGCCGCTCCGTTCTCGAGCAGCGTCTCGCCCGAGGTGCGCCTCAAGACCCGCATCGAGCACATCGGCCAGGACCTCGCCCGCATCCAGCAGGAGACCTGGGATGAGGCGGCGTCGCTCATCGAACTCGCACGCAGCTCGAACGACGACGCTGCGTATTCCGCCGCCATCACGCTGCTCATGCGCGCCGAGAGCATCTACTGCTACGGCCTCGGTGCCTCCGGGATCGCCGCTGACAACCTCGCACTGCGCCTACGACGGACGGGACTCTCCACTCGGCGGCTCAGCACCGACGGATTCCGTCTCGCAGACGAGGTCCTGAACCTCGAGGCGAAGGACGTCCTCGTGATCTTCGCGCCTGGACGGGTCACCCGCGACATCGACGTACTCCTGGACCACGCACAGTTGATGGGCGCCGGCGTCATCCTCGTGACCGACGAGCTCCACGAGAGGCTCTCCTCCCGTGTCGACGCGATCCTGACCGCACCCCACACCCCCACAGGACTGACTTCCGAGAGCCTCTCGGCGATCCTCATCTCAGACGTACTGGTCCAGGGCATCTCCGCTGTCGCGCCCGATGCGGCATTGCGCTCTTCGCAGCTGCTCAACGACGTTCGGGCACGACTGGGTTACTGAGCCCCCGGCCGCTGCCCCCCTCTCACACGGCTCCGGTCATACGTCAGTTCTGCATGGAGATCTGCTGCCCTTCGACGAGCGGGTAGGCGACCAACTCGGAGCCATCGAGGTCCTCACGGTGCATGTCGACCCCGGTGATCTGGCTGTTCTCATAGGTCGTGTAGTAGTAGATCCCCTTGTCGGCGTTGCAGCATGACGAGTAGATGGTGATCTCGTACTTCTCCTCGTCGCCCACTTGCACGCATCCGCGCTGCTGGGCGACGGAGCCGAGGATCTGGAAGAACTGGCTGATCGACTCCGACTCGGAGCTCCCCGAAACGGAGTTCATCCGCGTGAACACCGCCTTCACGAATCGTGATGACGACGACAGGTCCCCGGGGAGACCCATCCCGCCCATCCCCCGGCTGTAGGTATCCAGAGGCACGTCAGGGGCGAACGTGTTCTGCGGCTGCCGGGTCGACAGATGCATGAAGTCGTTCAGCCGGAAGCTCTGGATGTCGAACGTGGGATTGTTGGTGAGAACGCCCCAGGGATTGTCGTACACCTTCAGGCCGTCATGGACGCTCTCCACCGTGATCGAGGCCGCACCGTCCGAGATGATCCAGTGCAGCGGCGACAGCGGGAACTGCGCGCTGAACGAGATGTCGGCGAGGTTCACGGTCTCCAGCGCTTCCTTCACCTGCGCCACGGAGTCGAACTGCCCCAAGACCCACGGGATGAACTCGAAGGGGGTGACGTTGGTCGCCTCGGAATCCTCCGCCGGGTAGTACGCGTTGTCGGGGAAGTTGAGCCCGGCCATACCGAGCCCCTTCTCATTGACCGCGTCGTAGTACAGCGGGTACCCGTCCGAGATCGTCGCGATGCCGATGATCGCGTGATGCGTAGGCATGGACGCAAGTCGGCGGAACGGGAACGAGAAGTTCCTCGGCGTGATGGTGACCGTCTCGTTGTACGAGAACTCGAGATCGAGATTTCTCCCGAAGTAGTGGTCGACGGTGGTGAAGCTCAGTCCTGTGCACATCGTTCCCTCTCCGTTCCGGGGCCCGGTCGGGTCCTCGAACGGCCATCGTCGCACTCGTGGTCGCCCAGTGTAAGGGGGGTGACGCAAGCGCGAAGGAGGGCCTCCCGGCGCGGGAGGCCCTCCTTCGTGAAGCGGGAGCGGTGTCAGCTGGTGACGGTCCAGTCGAACTGGTCGCCGTACTGCTTCAGCCACTCGTCGACCGCGTCGGCTTCCTTGCCCTCGCCGTACTCGTTGACCACGAGGTCTTCGAGCGCACCGTACTGCTCGTCGTCGAGCTTGATCTTCTCGATCAGCTCGGCGGCCTCGGGGAACTCCTCGGCGAAGCCGTCGGTGCCCAGGAAGTGCAGGCCCTCGGCCTTGCCCATCGCACCCTTCGGGTCCTCGAGGTCCTTCACGGGGAAGGCGTCGTTGGCCCAGAACGGACGCCACAGCGTCACGACGATGTCCTCCTGCTTGTCGGTCGCGGTCTTCAGCTCGGTGAGCATCGCCGCGGTCGACGAGGTGACGAGCTCGTACTCGCCATCGAGACCGTACTCGGGCATCATCTTCTGCGTCTGGGCGGTGAGGCCCGCGCCCGGCTCGATGCCGTAGATCTTGCCGTCGAACTCGCCGCCCTTGCCCACGAGGTCTTCGATCGAGTTCAGCTCGGAGTACTCCGGAACCGCGAGCGTGAGCTTGGCGTTCTCGTAGTACTTGCCGAGGTCTTCGATGTCGTCACCGTACTTCTCCATGTAGGAGGCGTGGGTGAGTTCCGGCCACGCCGAAGGATAGATGTCGACGTCGCCCTGGGCGAGCCCGGTGTAGAGCGGGCCTGCCTCGGTGAGCGTCTTCATCTCGACCGTGTAGCCGATCTTCTCGAGCTGGTCCTGCAGCAGGTAGGCGGTGCTCAGCCCATCGGTCCACGAGGGCAGGAAGCCCAGCGTGATGGTGCCCTTGTCGTCGCCGCTGCCGTCACCGCCGCCCGTGCCACCGGCGCCGTCGCTGCTGCAGCCCGCGAGGGTGAGCGCCGCTGCGGCGCCGAGTGCGGTGATTGCGAGGATCTTCTTCTTCATGTGATTTCTCTCTCTTGCGTTCCGTATGGGTGTTCTTCCGTAGGGGATGGGACTCAGTGCACGAGTTCCGGGTTCGCGGCGTCCTGCTGCGCGGACGTCTCGGGAGCGGGAGCGGATGCTGTTCCGCCACCGTTTCCGCGCGGGGTGCGACGCCGTGCGAGCATGCCGAGCAGCGACGAGCGGTTCTCGCCCGGAGCTCCCAGCGCCGCGGTGACCCGGTCGAGGAAGACCGCGATCAACACGACACCGAGGCCGGCCTCGACGCCCTTGGGGATGTTGATGGTCGAGATCGCCTCGACCACCATCTTCCCGAGGCCGTCCGCTCCCGCCATTCCGGCGATGACCGCCATCGACAGGGCGAGCATGATGACCTGGTTGACGCCGGCCATGATGGTCGGCATCGCGAGCGGAAGCTGGATGCCGCGGAGGATCTGGCCCGGCTTCGCGCCGAACGCCTGACCGGCCTCGACGGTCTCGGAGTCGACACCGCGGATGCCCAGCTCGGTCAGACGCACACCTGGGGGCAGGGCGAAGATCACTGTCGCCACGAGGCCGGGCACCACGCCGATGCCGAAGAACACGATCGCCGGGATCAGGTACACGAAGGCCGGCATGGTCTGCATGAAGTCGAGCACGGGCTTGAGCACGGCGCGGACGGTGGCGTTGCGCGCCGACCAGATGCCCAGCGGCACGGCGATCAGCACCGCGATGATGGCGGCGACGAGCACGAGCGCCAGGGTCTGCATCGCGGGAACCCACAGGTCCATCCCGACGATCAGTCCGAACGACACGACCGTGCCGATCGCGAGCTGCCACGAGCGCACGACCCAGGCGATGAGCGCGGCGATCACGATGATGACCACGAAGTTCGGGGCGAGCAGGATGCTCGTGAGGCCGTCGACGAGGAAGCTCATCACGAACGAGATCACGTCGAGCAGACCGTCGAGGTTGTCCTTGACCCAGTCGACGACGGACTCGATCCAGGTTCCCACGGGGATGCGGAAGCCATCCATCAGCGCACCTCCTCCGTCTCGACCTGGGTTCCTGAGCTTGTCGAGGGGCCCGGGTCGGCGGTCCACCCGTCATCGAGCACCGCATCGATCTCGGCCTGCGGCATCGGCATCAGCGGAAGCGTGATCTCCTCGGTCGCGCCGGGTCCGGGACCGAGGGCGGCGAGCAGCGTCACGCGCGGGATCACCCCGACCAGACGGCCTTCGGCATCCGTGACCGCGAGCGGCAGGGGAGACTCGACGGCCGGCACGAACAGGTTCATGAGCACGTCGTCCTCGCGCACGCTCTGCAGCACGGGCTTGATGATCGAGTCGAGCGTGGTCGCACCGTTGCGCACGAGCTTCACCGCGTCACGGTCGGTGACGACGCCGACGAGCTGCCGGTCCTTGCCGACCACGTACGTGGCCGACATGTAGGCGTCGCGCATCTGGCGCAGGGCGGTGCGGGGTCCCGCGGTGTGCGGCACGACGGGGCGCGGGCGCTCCATCACGTTGGCCGCGGTGAGCACGCGGGCACGGTCGACGTCCTGCACGAACTGCTCGACGTAGTCGTTGGCCGGGTCCATCAGGATGTCTTCCGGTGTGCCGATCTGCACGATGCGGCCGTCGCGCATCACGGCGATGCGGTCACCGAGGAACATGGCCTCGTTCAGGTCGTGCGTGATGAACACGATGGTCTTCTGGAGCTTCTGCTGCAGTTCGAGCAGCTGTTCCTGCATCTCGCGCCGGATCAGGGGGTCGAGCGCGCTGAACGCCTCGTCCATCAGCAGGATGTCGCTGTCGGCGGCGAGCGCACGGGCGATGCCGACGCGCTGCTGCATACCGCCGGAGAGCTCGGACGGGAGCTTCTCGCCCTGTCCCTCGAGTCCGACCAGCGAGAGGATCTCCTCCGCCTTCGCCAGGCGATCGGCCTTCGGGGTGCCCTTGAGCTCGAGCGGGTAGGCGACGTTCGCGGCGACCGTACGGTGCGGCAGCAGGGCGAAGTGCTGGAACACCATCGAGATGCGGTCGCGACGGATCTCACGGAGTCGCGACGACGGGATACCGGTGATGGGGTCGCCGTTCACGGTGACGGTGCCGTCGGTGACGTCATGCAGCCCGTTGAGCATGCGGATGATGGTGGACTTGCCGGATCCCGACAGGCCCATGATGACGAAGATCTCCCCGCGGTTCACGGAGAAGCTGGCGTCGATGACCGCGGCAGTGCCGGCATCCGCGACGGCGGTTCGGCTCTCACCGGCCTTCAGTCGACGGACGGCGGCGTTCGGATTCTTACCGAAAACCTTGTACAGATTGCGCGCTTCGAGAGCGATTTCGGACACGTTTCCCCTGCGGCTCGCCTTCGGGTGGCTGAGCCTGCTTCGGTTACGCCCGGGTGATCCCCTCAAGGCCGTTCGACATGTCTGCTGTGGCGGCACGGACGGCGGATTTCGGATCCACCGCGATAGAGCATCGACCGTACGTCCACGCCTCTTCGCAGCACAGCTCATCGAAAGAAGGACGTGGTCGCGGACTGGTCTTCGGGCCGTCAGGCCCACAGACCAACGTAACGAAATGGCCGATCAGGGGCAAATCCCGGTCGCGCGGGGCGGCCTCGTTTCGGTGGCTGACCGGGGGATTGCACGGGTATTCAACAATCCCTCCCGCGGTGGTTTCGCGGTCAGGAATCCGAGGTCTGCGTGCTCCGGATGCTGCGTGTGACGGTGAATTTCGGGGTGCGTTCGACCTGCTCGGTCGACCCCACCAGCCGGGTGAGTTCAGGGCGATAGGCGAGGGAGGAGTTGTACACCGTGAAGAGTTCTCCGTCGGGCCGGAGCACACGCGCCGCGGCTTCGAACAGCCGCGTCGCCGCTCCCGTGTGCACGCTCGCGCCGAGATGGAACGGCGGGTTCAGGAGCACCACGTCGAAGGAGGCATCGGGAAGCGCGGAGCCGGCGTCGTCGTGGGTGACCGTGACCCTGTCGGCGACTCCGTTCGCAGCCGCCGTCGCGCGGGCGGATGCCACTGCAGCGGCAGACCGGTCGGTGGCCGTCACCTGCGCTTCGGGGTGCGCGAGGGCATAGGAGACGGCGAGCGCACCGGTGCCGCAGCCGAGGTCGAGCACACGTCGGGCCGCAGTGTCGTGAACGACTCCGGAAGGACGTCCATCTTCCGGCCCGCTCCGGTGCGAATCGCGCCGATCCGGGGCATTCTTGCCGAGTTGCGCACCGGTCAGGCCGAGCACCTCGAGCAGCACTCGGGTTCCGATGTCGAGGCGCGGCCCCGCGAACGCGCCTCCGTGGGCGACCAGCGTCAGCCCCTCGTGCTGCGCCGCCACCGGGAACGGCCGGTCCGCGGCGGCGGGGCGCGGCTCCGCGGCCACGATCAGTCGCGACTTCCGCTCGGCGCGTTGGGCCTGCACGTGCGCGAAGCTCCGCCCCAGCACCTCGTTCTGGCCGAGGGACATGTGCTTCACGCGGCCTCCGGCGACGAGCACCACGTCGGGAGCAGCCCAGCGGGCCACGGCGTCGGCGATCTCCTCGAGTTCCGCGAGCGACTTCGGCAGCTGCAGCAGCACCAGTTTCGCGCCGGTGAGCAGGTCGGCATCGAGCTCGTGCGGGTGGAACAGTCGGCCGAAACCCAGACCATCCGTCTCACGCTCGGCGGGTTGCCCCGCGACGCGCCCTGCCGCATTGAGGTCGTCTCCGTTTCGGCCGGAAGCACCCGCAAGCCCGAGCTCTTCCGCATTGCGCTGCAGTGCCAGGCGGCCGGTCGCGAGGTCCTGATGCACGCGGATGCCGTGGCGCCCTGCCGCGGCAAGAGCGAGCGTGATCGCGCCGTACTCGTCGCCGATGACGACCGTCTCGGAGCCGTCCACGTCGAGCGCGAGCGCCCGTTCCACGAGCAGCAGGTCGGTCGCGTCATATGCCTGCAGGTTGTCCGCCTCGACGTCGGGCCAGCGGCGCAGGCGACTGTAGGGGAACTCCGGCACCAGCCCACTGTACGCGGGCGTCGTAAGGATTTCGCATGTGTTGTTTTCGCCCGATTCACAACTTTGTGAATCGGGCGTACGCTCCCGCGCATGACCACCGTCATCGCCACCCGCAATCTCACGAAGCACTACGGCCACACGCACGCACTCGACGGCCTCGATCTCACCGTCGAGCAGGGCCAGGTGCACGGGTTCCTCGGCCCGAACGGCGCGGGCAAGTCGACCACCATCCGCATCCTCCTCGGCCTCGCGCGGCGCACCGGGGGTGAGGTCGAGGTCTTCGGCGAAGACCCCTGGGATCGCGCCGTCGACCTGCATCGACGCATCGCCTACGTGCCAGGAGACGTCAGCGTCTGGCCGAACCTGTCCGGGGGCGAGGCCGTCGACCTGCTCGCACGACTGCGCGGCGCCCGTGCGAAGGACGCCGCCTACCAGCACGAGAAGAAGCGCCTGATGGACGCGTTCCAGTTCGACCCGCGCAAGAAGGGCCGCGCCTACTCGAAGGGCAATCGGCAGAAGGTCGCTCTGATCGCGGCGTTCGCCGTGCCTGCCGACCTCTACATCCTCGATGAGCCGACCAGCGGACTCGATCCCCTGATGGCGGTCATCTTCCAGCGTGAAGTGGCCCGCGCCCACGCGAACGGCGCGACCGTGCTGCTGTCGAGCCACATCATGAGCGAGGTCGAGCAGCTGTGCGACCGGGTGTCGATCATCCGCGCGGGCCGCGTCGTGGAGGCGGGAACCCTGGCGGAGCTGCGTCACCTCACCCGCAGCGACGTGTCGTTCGCCTCCGCCGGCGCCACCCTCGAACAGGTCGGCCGCATCCCGGACGTGCACGACCCCGTGCAGCAGGGCGACCGCATCCGCCTCTCCGTCGACAGCGATCGCACGGCGACGGTTCTCCCCGCACTCGCCACCCTCGGCATCAGCGACCTCCGCGTCGCTCCGCCCTCGCTCGAGGAGCTGTTCCTGCGCCACTACGGCGATGACCTCGCCGGCCTCGAAGCGGCCGAAGACGGCGAGGCGGAGCACGAAGTGCCTTCCACCCGCCGCGCACTGAAGGACCGTGCGCGATGACCACGTTCGGCGTGCTGCTGAGACAGCGACTGCGCCGCGATCGGCTGCAGCTCGCGCTGTGGATCGTCGGTTCGGCACTGATGGCCTTCGCCGGATACGCCGGTGTCAGCCAGTCGTACTCGACTCTTGCCGACCGGCAGAACATCCTCGCCGCCGCGCTCGCGAATCCGGTGATCCTGATGTTCCGCGGGCTGCCGTCCGGCACCTCCGAAGGGGCGTTCCTGGCTTTCGAGGTGCTGCCGTGGCTGGCGTTCCTCGCCGCCCTCATGAGCACATTCCTCGCCGTGCGGCACACCCGGGGCGACGAGGAGGCAGGACGGGCTGAGCTCGTCTGGGCCACCCCCGCCGGGCGCCGCCTTCCGACGGTCGCGACGATCGCGCACGGGGTCCTCGCGAACGTCGCCCTGGCCCTGCTCACGGCGCTCGCGCTGGTCGCCACCGACCTTCCGCTCGCAGGATCGGTCCTGGCGGGGGCCGCAGCGGCGTCCTGCGGCATCGCGTTCCTCGGCGTCGGCCTCCTCGCGGCGCAGCTTCTGCGCACCTCTCGAGGCGCGAACTCCCTGACGGTCTGGGCGCTCGTGGCGATGTTCCTGATCCGCGGCATCGGCAACGCGGCGGGCACCCCGAGCGACGATCTCACCCGCATGACGAGCGCGTGGCCGGCGTGGCTGTCCCCCTTCGGGTGGGTGGAGCAGTCCCGCCCCTACGACTCCGACCTGGTCTGGCCGGTGCTGCTCGGCCTGGCCTTCGGACTCGTGCTCGCCGGCGCATCCGTCGCCCTGCAGTCGATGCGAGACATCGATGCGAGTTTCGTCGCGGAGCGCCCCGGCAGGGTCTCGGCACGGCCCGCGCTCGCCTCGCCGCATGCCCTGGTGTGGCGGCTCACGTCCGGGGCGATCGTGGGGTGGGCGGTCGGCGGAGCGATCACCGGCATCCTCGCCACCACCCTGAGCGGACTGGTCGACCGGATCTCGGGCGAGAACCCGGCCGTGGCCGACATCCTGACCAAGATCGGCGGAGCGACAGGCGGGCTCGACGAGGTCGTGGTCACCGTGTTCTTCACCCTTCTCGGCATCCTCGCCGCGTGCTGCGCCGTGCAGATCGTGGTGCGCGCACGGCAGGAGGAGGCGCACGGCACAGCCGAGGCCGTGCTGGCGACCCCGGTCGGTCGTGTGCGCTGGCTCGCCGACTACGTGATCGTCGGCGTGGTCGCGGTGCTGATCGTGGTCGCCGCCGCGGTGCTCGCCGGGTGGGTCGGCATCCGGGTGAACGGCGGCGCTGAATCGCTGTACCGCATCGTGGCGGTGGCGGGGCTCGGCCAGGCGTTCGCCGCATCGGTCTTCGCCGTCCTCACCGCGCTCGTCTTCGTGCTGCTCCCCCGCGCGACGACGGCCGTCGCGTGGAGCCTCGTCCTGCTGGCGACCCTGTTCGGGATGTTCGGTCCGTTGTTCGGACTTCCGGAATGGACGATGAACCTCTCGCCCTTCGGGGTGACCCCGGTGGTGGACGGCAGCGGCGTGGATGTGCGCGGCCTGTGGTGGCTCGTGCTCGCCCTGGTCGCGGGAGGCGCAGGAGCCCTGACCCTGATGCGACGCCGTGAGCTCGCCCCCGGAGCCTAGGAGGAGCACGATGTCTGACGACCGCGACGCACCCTCGCCCGACTCCCACCGCGGGATGGAACCCGCCGAGCAGGCCGCCGCCATGATGACCGCGGCCGGGATGCCGCGGATGCCTGCGCGCGTGATGATGGCGCTGATCGCCGCTCCCGAGGGCGGGTACACGGCCGCGCAGCTCGGCGAGCGTCTGGGCGTCTCGGCCGCTGCCGTCTCCGGCGCGGTGCGCTACCTGCAGCAGCTGCACTTCATCCAGCGTCGATCGCGCCCCGGCGACCGGCGCGACCGCTACGAGTTCGTGCACGATCCGTTCTACAGCTCGATCGTCGGGAACATGCCGGTGTACTCGCGCCTTTCCGAGTACATCGACGAGATCGCCGCGGAGCACGACGACGATCAGGGCGCCCACGACCGCGCGATCGAGCTCGCCGAGTTCTTCCGCTTCCTCTCCACCCGCATGCTGCAGATCGTCGAGGACTGGCGCGCCCTCCGCCGCGACTCCTGACCCTCGCCCCCACTCCCACACCCACACCCACACCCACACCCACGCCCGCGCCCGCGCCCGCGCACTCCTGCCAAAACGGAGACCATTCGTCCGCGCCCGGCGTGTCTCCCCGGAGGCGGATACCAACGCGCCGAGCGGGCACCGGATGGTCTGGGTTTCGGCACCAGTGGCGAGCCCCTTGACACTCATCCAAGTCATATGGTTACTTAGTCAAGTAACTAACCCACGAACCACGCGGAGGACACGTGATCGAAGAAGGCAAGCCGCTCTTCCTCCAGATCGCCGAGCAGATCGAGGACTCGATCGTCGACGGCACACTCAGCGAGGAAGCGCAGGCCCCTTCCACGAACGAGCTCGCCGCGTTCTACCGGATCAATCCCGCCACCGCAGCGAAGGGAGTCGCCATGCTCACCGACAAGGGAGTGCTCTACAAGCGTCGAGGCATCGGCATGTTCGTCGCCGACGGTGCCAGGGAGCTGCTCCTCGGCGAGCGCCGCGCCGCGTTCGCCGATCGCTACATCGACCCGCTCCTCGCCGAAGCCCGCACGCTCGGGCTGGGCGCGGAAGATCTCGCGGCACTGCTCAGGCAGCGCGCCGCACTGACCATCGACGCAGAAGGGAAGACCCCCGCATGACCGCCGTCATCGAGGTGCAGAACCTCACCAAGCGCTACAAGGAGAAGCGAGCACTCGACAACGTGTCGCTCGCCATCGAGGGAGACGCGATCTACGGCCTCCTCGGCCGGAACGGTGCAGGCAAGACCACGCTCATGTCCATCCTCACCGCGCAGAACTTCGAATCATCCGGAACCATCAAGGTCTTCGGCGAGCACCCGTACGAGAACGCGCACGTGCTCAGTCGGATCTGCTTCGTCCGCGAGAGCCAGAAGTATCCGGACGACGCGTACCCCAAGCACGCTTTCAAGGCTGCGAGCCTGTTCTTCCCGAACTGGGACCAGGCGCTCGCCGACGAGCTCATCGCCGAGTTCCAGCTGCCGATGAAGCAGACGATCAAGAAGCTCTCGCGCGGCCAGCTGTCCGCGGTCGGGGTCATCATCGGTCTCGCCTCGCGCGCCGAGATCACCTTTTTCGACGAGCCGTACCTCGGTCTCGACGCGGTCGCCAGACAGATCTTCTACGACCGACTGGTGGAGGACTACGCGGAGCATCCGCGCACGATCATCCTGTCCTCGCACCTGATCGACGAGGTGTCGAACCTCATCGAGAAGGTCATCGTGATCGACGATGGGCGCATCCTGCTCAACGAAGACACGGATGCGGTCCGCGAACGCGCCGTGACCGTGGTGGGCGACGCCGCCAAGGTCGATGCCTGGGTGGGTGCGCGGGAAGTGCTGCACCGGGAGTCGCTCGGCCGGGTCGCGTCGGTCACCGTCCTCGGTGCCGTGTCGTCGGAGGATCGCGCCGAGATCACCGCGTCAGGACTCGACCTCGCACCCGTCTCGCTGCAGCAGCTGGTCGTGCGGCTCACGCAGAAGGTCGCGACCGATTCCACGAGAGAAAGCGCAGCGAAAGAGGAGGTGCGCTGATGCGACGCACATTCAACGTCGTCCGCCTGCAGCTGATCAACAAGGGCACCTTCGTCTGGTACCCGCTGATCATCCTCGCGGCTGCCGTCGTGATCTCGATCATCATCTACGCGATGATCCCGGTCGACACCCCCAAGTACGGCGGCGGAGGCCAAGCGCCCCTCTGGTACTTCTTCGCGATCGGCATGTCGGCGATGACCCTGACCTTCCCGTTCTCGCAGGCCATGAGCATCACCCGCAGGGAGTTCTTCTTCGGCACGCTGCTGACGGCGATCCTCGGCAGTGCCCTCATGGGAATCCTGTTCCTGATCGGCGGCGGCATCGAGGTCGCCACGAACGGCTACGGCGTGAACGGCTACGTCTTCTACCTGCCGTGGTTGTGGGACGCCGGGCCCCTCGGCCCCTTCGTCGTCTACTTCACACTCGCCCTGTTCTTCTTCGTGCTCGGGTTCACGGGCGCGACGATCTACAAGAGCTGGGGGCAGCTGGTCCTGCTCATCGTGGGCATCGGGCTGGCGCTGGTGCTCATCGGCCTCGTCTTCCTGGCGACCCGGCTCGACCTGTGGAACCACGTCGGCGCCACGATCATGGACCTCGGGGCGGTGGGACTGGCGCTGTGGGGTCTCGTGCTCACCGCGGTCTTCACGGGAGTGTCGTTCCTCGCGTTCCGCAGGACCATCCCCTGATCTTCCGCGAGAGAACACGAATGCCGCGACCGCACACCCCGTGCGGTCGCGGCATCGTGGCTTTCGTCAGCGGATCCCCCTAGCTTCGGAGCACGGCGGAAGCAACCGGGTGCCGAAGAGCCGCGACGGTCACTACGCTCGGTGCGCGTGAAGATCCCTCCCCGTCTGCGGGCCCGCCGTTCGGGTATCGCCCGCTCGCTGCATGAAGCCGTGCTCCCCGCGCGGCTCCTGCTCGTCGCGAAGACGATGCTCGCGGTCGGGCTGGCGTGGGCGATCGCACCGCACATGCCCGGCGTCACCGACGAGTACCCCTACTACGCTCCGCTCGGCGCGCTGGTGAGCATGTATCCGACTTTGATGGGCTCGGCGAGATCGAGTCTGCAGACCTTGCTCGGGCTGGCCACCGGAATCGGCCTCGCGACACTCATCGTGATCACGGTGGGTCCGACCTGGTGGTCGATCCCTCTCGTCGTCGGCCTCGGCGTACTCGTGTCGGGCACGGGCTGGTTCGGCGTCGGTCGCGAGTATGTGCCGATGGCCGCCCTGTTCGTGTTGATCATCGGCGGACAGAACGCCGACGACTACTCGCTCGGGTATCTGACGCAGATGGCGGTCGGGGTGGTCGTCGGCCTGGTGGTGAACCTGGTCATCGCGCCGGCGCCGCTCACCATGGCAGCAGCAGGACGGGTGGCCGACTTCCGCGAGCAGCTGGCCGCGCATCTGCACGACATCGGCTCGGCGGTCTCGGAGTCGTGGCCTCCCGAGCACGAGCAGTGGGCTGATGACGCGGCTTCGCTGGCCGATACCTCCTCGGAGTTGAGGGCGGCCCTGACCGAAGCGGAGGACAGTCGTCGCGGCAATCCTCGCGCCAAGGGGCACCGCTCGCGGATCCAGCAGAGCCACGATGAGCTCGCCGCCCTCGATCGCATCGGCCACCTCATCCGCGACATCGCCGACGAGATCGCCGACACCATCTGGGAGCGGCCAGCCGGGCTCGCGCTCGACCCAGCCCTCCCGGGTCCGCTGTCGGCCGCGTGCCATGCGGTGGCCGAGGTGATCGCGCACGGCGATGCCTCCTCGAGCGAGGATCACCGCGTGCGCGCCGAGGCGGCGCGCACGATCCGGCTGCTCCTCGAGACCGTCGACGACCGCACGGTCGACGTCCGACGATCGATGGGTCCGGGAGTGCTCACCGCGATGCACCTGCGACGCATCCTGATCCTGAGCGGTACAGGCTCCCCCTCCGAGAAGAGGGAAGAGGAGGTCGAGTAGCCGCGTCAGATGGTGTCGTCGGCGGCGATCACATCCACCTGCCAATAGCGGCCATCGGGGTCGGTGTCATCGTGCGCATCGTCGGCAGCGCTCATCACGTCGTTGATCTTCACCATCAGGTCGTCGAACTCGGCCTCGGTCAGCCGCATCGTGCGCTGGGTGAAGGCGGCGTGCACCTCTGCCGTGCGACCGGCGACGTATTCGGGAGTCCAGGCGGTCACGCGGCGCATCAGGTCGTGGTGATCCTCGACCAGCGCGGCGATCACGGCACTGCCGAGCTCCTCGTCGGCGACCGGACTCTCCGGGCCGCCCACGTTGAGGGGACCCTTGTGCCCCGTCCAGACGCGGTCGCGCCGATCGCGGGCCTTCTCCGGTGCCTCTTCGATCAGCCCGGCATCGGCGAGGGCGCGCAGGTGGAAGCTGGCACTGTTCGCCGGCACACCCAGTTCCGCGGCGATGTCGGCGGCGCGGAGGAAGTCCCGCCGGGCGAAGAGGCGGATCATCCGGCGCCGAAGCGGGTGCGAGTAGGCCTTCAGCATGGCCGATGTCATCCAGGCGGGGTCATCGCGCGCGCTTTTCGTGCGATCCTCCGTCATCCCCCGATCCTACCCGCACTTCCAATTGCGCAATAAGACTTGCGCAATACTTCTTGCGCATCTAATCTCGACGCATGACCACCCTCACCGAGCCTCATCGCCTGTGGCGGAACACGCGCTACCTCACCTGGTTGGTGAGCGATACGAGCAAGGGGCTCGCCGGCGCTCTCTTCGCCTTCGCGATCCCCCTGCTCGCTCTGATCGTGACGAACGACCCCGCTCAGGCGGGCATCATCGGCGGGGTCGGGATGGCGGCCCGACTCCTCACGACTCTTGCGGGCGGCGTGCTGGCCGACCGCCATCGCCGTATCGCGCTGATGCTCCTCGGCTCGCTCATCGGCATCGTGCTGGCCGGCGGCTTCACGCTTCTCGCCCTGGGGGACGCCCTGACCTTCGGGTCGCTGCTCGTGGTCGACGTGCTGCTCGCCGCGCGCAGCGGACTCTTCGACGTTGCGGGCGAGAGCGCCATCAAGGAGATCGTTCCCGACGATGCGATGGGGCGCGCACAGGCCGCGAATCAGGGGCGCGATGCCGCTCTCCAGCTCGCGGGTGGTCCGCTCGGCGGTCTGCTGCTCGGCGTCGGCGGCTGGCTCGTCGGCGTGGTCATGACCCTGTGCCACGTGATCGCGGCCCTGACCGCGTGGATGCTGGGGCGTCAGGCGCGTCGCGCCGGAGTGGTCGATGCGGGCGAAAACCCAGACCACCTGCGTGCTGCGCGGCGCGTCGAGCCCGAACACGCCGCGGGCACGGCGGATGGTCTGGGTTTCGGCACCTCGACGACCCCGCCCGCGGCGAAGCCCGACGCGTGGAAGGAGCTCCGCGAGGGGTTCGGCTGGCTGCTCTCCCGTCCCGACCTCGGCGGGGTGCTGCTCATCACGACGGTCATCAACCTCGGCTTCAACGCCACGATCACCACCATCATCTACGCCCTCCAGCAGGACGGACATTCCGAGCTCCTCATCGGCGCCCTGAGCGCGTCGATCGGCGCCGTGATGCTCGCGGGAGCCGTGGTGGCCCCGCTGCTCATCCCGCGCATCAAGGCCGGAATCCTGGCGATCGCGGGGCTCTCCGTGATCTCGGCAGGTGCCATCGTGCTGTCGATGGTCACCGACCCGCTGATCATCGCCGTGGTGCTCGGCGTCTCGGTACTGCTGGTCCCGGCACTCAATGCCGGCATGATGGGCTACTTCATGGTCGCGACCCCGAGCCACCTGCTGGGGCGTGCCAACAGCGCTGCCGGTGTTCTCGGCATGGGCGCGATGCCGCTGGCACCACTCATCGCCGGCTTCGGCCTCGCCTGGATCGGCCGGGAGTGGACCATCCTGGTGTGCGCAGCGCTCTGCCTCGTCGCCGTGGCGATGGCCCTCGGCAACCGGGCGCTGCGCGCTCTGCCCGTCGAGTCCCGCTGGGCCGAGCACGCGAAGCAGTACGAGAGCGCCTGAGCTCCCGGGAGAAGGCGGTCGGCGCTAGAGCGCTCCGGTCAGCGCGGCGATCCCCGCCAACAGGGACACAAGAGCCAGCACGAGCGCGACCGCGATGAGGACGGCATGCACCTTGAGGAACGCCGTGGCCTTGCCGTTCTCGTCCCGCGCGCGGGGGTCTTTGGACACGCGCTTGTAGAACTGCGGCCAGACCAGGGCGTTGAAGGCGGCGTTGAGGAACAGCACGATGGCGAGGGGGATCACCCCTCAACGGTATCGACTTCTTCTATGGGCCTCCCCGCACGATCATCCGCGCGGATTCTTGGATGCAGACATGTATCAGAAAGCCCTTGCCGCGCTCCTGGTAGATGTGATCACAATGGGCTTCATGATCGACGGTGCACCCGGCACCGCTCACGATCCTGCCTCGGACGACGGGCGCGCACGCTGGGAGCGCGCCGCGGATCTGTTCGACGCATGGCGCGAGAGCGACAGCCGCGCGATGGACGAGCTCGTACGGCTGATGACGCCCGTGCTCTGGCACGTCGTGCGCGCCTATGGGCTGGAGCGCACCCTCGCCGAAGACGTCGTGCAGACCACCTGGCTGCGACTCGTCCGCGGCCACGACTCGATCAGCGACTCACGGGCCGTATCGGCCTGGCTCACGACCACCGCCCGCCGGGAGGCCTGGAAAGTCGCGAAAGCGCACGGCAAGGTCGACACGACCGAAGCGGATGACCTCGACACGCTGCTGCCCGAACAGGCGTCGGCCGAAGAGCACGCCACCCTCGGCGACGAGAACCGGCGGCTGTGGGCGGCCGTGCGGCGTCTGAACGAGCGCTGCCAGAAGCTGCTGCGCGTGATCGCCTTCGAGGATCGTCCGGACTACGCCCGCATCGCCAGCGACCTCGCCATGCCCGTCGGCAGCATCGGCCCCACTCGGAACCGGTGCCTCGCCAAACTACGCGCCCTGCTGGACGCGCCACCGACAGCGCAGGCAGGGGGATTCGCATGACCGAAAACGAGGACGCCCAGATGTTCGCCCGGCTCCGCTCCCTGTGGAGCGAGGTGGATCCGATGCCCGCCGGCCTCATCGACCGCATGGTCGCCGTAGTCGCCGCCGACGGCCTGAACCGTGAATACGCGCTGCTCACGCTGGTCGAAGGACAGTTAGGCGCGGTGCGGGGCGAGGCCGACGCGCTCACCCTGCAGTTCAGCGACGGATCGACGAGCATCCTGCTGCACGTGACGACGACGGCTTCCGGACGCCGCCGCGTCGACGGCTGGGTCGACACCGCAGCCGCCGAGATCGTCCTGACCCAGGGCGAGAAGACCAGGTCGATCACGCCGGAGGAGACCGGACGCTTCGTGTTCGACGACGTCCCGCCCGGCCTCACGCGCGTTCAGCTGACCACCGTGATCGGGGACGAGACGCGCACACTGGCGACCCCGCAGTTCGAGCTGTGACCACGGGCGCCGCCCGTCGATGAAGACGCGGGTCCACCCGCAGGAAGAGGATGACGCATGGATCAGCCCAAGGGATGGACCTGGCAGGACCGCGCGGAGGGATCGATCCGACGGGGCACGGCGCTCGACCCGAGCACGGAGCCGGTGGACGGTATCCGTGCATTTCCGACGGCGTACCTGCCGGAACGCCTGCTGATCACCCGCGCTCTCGGCGATGAGGAGGCCTACGACCGGGAGGTGCGCACGCTCCGCGACGCGGCGGACACGTTCGGCTGGCAGCTCGAGATCGAGGACGACACCCGCTCAGCGGTCGACGGCGAACTCGTGCCGGGAGTTCCCGGTTTCCTGCGCGCACGACTGCGCACGCCGGACGAGCCGGTGCGCGGTGAATCGCCCGTCGCACCGGATGCCTGGCGCGTGCTCCAGCGCGCACGCCGCATGTCCCGTTCGACGATGCCGCGCACGAGCCTCGACCACGTGCTCTCCATCGATCCGGTCGGGCTCAATCCGTTCACCAGGACGAACCCGTTCACCCGCACCAATCCGTTCACCCGCACCAACCCGGTGCGCGGTGCGGGGGGCGCCGGCGGCAGCGACGACTACCTCGAGCCCGGACGCGGAGCCCGACAACCGGTGACCTGGTTGGGGCCTGCGCCCGTGCGCGGTCCCAGCCCCAAGCGCGGACGACGACCCGTCGTCGCTGTACTCGACACCGGCTGCGGCGAGCACGCCTGGCTTCCCGCTGACATCGTCACCCGCACCGTCGACCTCGACGGCGTGCCGGTCGGGCTGACCGATGACGCCGATCCGGAGCGCTACCCCGACCTGTACGGGCAGCTCGACGGGGAGATCGACGCGGTCGCGGGACACGGCACCTTCATCGCGGGCATCGTCCGACAGGCGGCTCCGGACGCCGACATCCTCTCGATCCGGGTCGCGGGGGCGCTCGGCGTCGTGGACGAGAGCACGCTCCTCGAGACGGTCGCCCAGGTCGTGACGCTGCTGGCGCGCCACCGCGAGAACCCGAAGACGGGCTTCCCGATCGATGTGCTGAACCTGTCGCTCAGCTACTACCACGAGACGCCGACCGACGGACTGTTCAGCCTCACGCTCTACCGGCTGCTCGCCAAGGCACGCGAACTCGGCTGCGTCGTGGTGTGCTCTGCGGGGAACGACGCGATCGATCGCCCCTCCTTCCCGGCATCCCTGTGGCCATGGCCGGGCGCGGACAACGGCATCCGCCGGGACAAGGACGCACCGCTCGTCTCCGTCGGAGCGCTGAATCCGTCCGGCCAGTCGGTCGCCCTGTTCTCGAACATCGGTCCGTGGGTGCAGGCCTACGCACCCGGAGCCGCGGTGGTGAGCACCTCGCCCGCGTTCGTGGGAGGCACGCAGGCAGCGACGAGGGCCGACGTCGAGGGTCTGCGCCGCGAAACGATCGACCCCGACGATTACCGCGGGGGCTTCGCGGTGTGGAGTGGCACGTCGTTCTCGGCACCGTATGTCGCGGCGCGGGTCGCCGCGCAGCTCGGTACGGTGCCGGTCGGTGGGGCGACTCCCAGCGCTGCGGCGAAGGCGGTGGCCGCCGTCCTGAAGTCGCTGCCGAGCCCGGTCGATCCCGTCTGACGCACCCCCGGGACGAGCCGTCCGTACCGATGCGGGCGGCTCGTCCTGGTGCCGGGCGGCTGCCCGGGGCGCCCGGCGGTGCACCTGCAGGACGAATGCACGAATGCCGGATCAGGACGCGGCGCGTCATCCGACGAATGAACTTTCTCCCGGCGAGTGTCGCGCTCGATCCGCGCTCTTCCCCGCAGCCCTGGAGCACGGCATCCTGGAGGGATGCCCCTGTCCGCGATCGAGCTGCACCGGCGCGGAGTCGAGGCGGCGAACGCCCGGCGGTTCGCGCAGGCGCGGCGCGCCCTCGGCGCGGCGTCCGTCCGCGCCGACGATCCCGATCTCCGCGCACGCATCGACGGCACGGTCGCCTACGTCCTCGCGCAGACGGGGGAGCCGGCAGCCGCCGAACAGCTGTGCCGCGAAGCGCTCGGCCGGCCCGGTCTGCGGAGCGAGACCATCGCGGTGCTCAGCGGACAGCTCGGCACCCTGCTCATGCACGGTGGTCGGCTGGCCGAGGCGGAGATCGAACTCAGCCGTGCGATCGACACGATCAGCGCGATCGGAGACGAGACGACCGAGCTCGCCAACTGCCTGATGAACCGCTCGGTGGTGCGGATGCAGCAGCGCGAACTCGAGACCTGCATCGAGGATCTGCAGCGTGCGGTGGCCGTGTACGAGGCGAACGACGACGAGGAGCCACTCGCCGAGGCCAGGCACAACCTCGGGTACGCGGCCCTGCTCGGAGGAGACCTCGTCACCGCGCTCACGCTCATGACACGTTCCCGCCCGACGCTCGCCGCGATCAGCGATCTCGCTGCAGCCATCAGCGACCTCGATCGCGCGGAGGTGCTGCGCGACGCGGGACTCACGACCGAGGCCGAAGCACTCCTCGAGCAGGTCGCCGCCCAGTTCGGTACCCAACGGATGCGACAGGCCAGAGGCGAGTCGGAGTTCCATCTGGCTCGCTCTCTCCTGCGTCATGATTTTGCCGCAGCCGAACGCGCAGCACGCACCGCGGCGCGACGCTTCACCGCGCTCGCGAACGACGGGTGGGCGGCCCGGGCAGAGGCGGTGCGGCTGGAGGCGCAGCAGCGAGCGAAGCCGCATCTCCGCATCGACGACGCGGCGTTCGCGCGGACGGCGAAAGCCCTCGAACGGAGCGGCTTCCACACGGAGGCGACGGGACTGCGACTGAGTGCACGCCGTGATGGCTCCGGCCGCCTGCCGCGAATCGCCGACACCGCCCCGACACCGCTGCGCATCCGTGCCCAGGAGGTGCGTGCCGCGCGCGCCGCGGCTGCCGGCCGTGACCGCGACGCCCTGCGCGCCGCCGCCGACGGCCTCGAGCTGCTCACCGCCTGGCAGCAGGCGTTCGGCGCCCTCGACCTCCAGGCCTCCGTCGCGATGCACGGCAGCGATCTGATGTTCGCGGGGCTCTCCGCTGCGGCGCGATTGCGCGACCCCGCCACGCTGTTCGAGTGGTCCGAGCGTGCGCGCCACCTCAGCCAGCAGGTCGCCCCGGTGCGACCCCCACACGATGAGTCGCTCGCGGTGGACCTGGCCGAGCTGCGGATGCTGCGCGCCGAGCTGGCCGGGGGCGACTGGACGACGGATGCCAGAGTGCGGGAACTGCGCGACAGGGTACGCGAGCGGCAGTGGGCGGCGACCGGCTCCGGCGGCACCAGAGAGCGGCTCGGGCTCGCGGAGGCGACGGCGCTGCTCGCCCCCGACCTGGCGGTCCTGTCATACATCTTCACCGGATCCGACCTGCAGGCCGTGGTCGCGACACCGGCCGGCGCGACCATCGTCGACTTGTCGTGGCGACGGGTGCAGACGGCGCTCGACGGCCTCCGCGCCGATCTCGATATGGCCGCGCTGACGCGTGGGGGACTGATGGGCGCGGTCACCGCGCGGGCGCTCACCTCACGGCTGGCGGTCCTCGACGCGGAGCTGCTCGACCCGGTGAGGTCCGCCGCGCCGTCCGCAGCGCGCTTCGCGATCACGGTGCCCGGTGTGCTCGGCGGCGTTCCCTGGGCGATGCTCCCCGGAATCTCCGGCGTCCCCTTCACCCTCGCGACGTCGGCCTCCCGCCTGCTGGGCGTCCCCTCTCGCACGACGACGGCACCGTCGATGATCGGCTTCGCCGCCGGGCCCCGGGTAGCGCGCGCCGCCGACGAGATCGAGCGCGCGGCGGCGACCTGGCGGGGAACCGGCCGCACTCCGCGAATCCTGGTGCCTTCGGACGCGACGGTCGCCGCCGTCACCGAGCTCGCAGCGGCCACCGACGTGCTCCACATCGCGGCTCACGGCAGGCACGCGGTGGACAATCCGCTGTTCTCCGGTTTCGAGCTCGCGGACGGCGTGCTGTTCGGCTACGACGTCGACCTGATCCCGAAAGTCCCGTCGACCGTGATCCTGTCGGCGTGCGAGCTCGGGCGCTCCTCGGTGCGGTGGGGCGAAGAGGCGTTGGGCATGACGCGGGTGTGGTTGCACGCGGGCGCCGACTGCGTGATCGCCGCCCCCGTCGCCGTTCCGGATGACGTCGCGGCCGAGCTCCTCAGCGCCGTGCACACCGGCCTGTCCGAAGGTGCCGCACCGGCCGTCGCGCTCGCGCGGGCATCGGCCGAGACCGGCCTGAGCGCCCCGTTCCAGTGCCACGGCCGCGGATTCTGAAACTTTTCCTCCATTCGATGTATCAGAAGGGAGGCCGCTCGCTCCTGTTCTTCGGAAGGTGCCATGCGAAGGGCCTCGAAGGGAGAGGCGCGAGGGAGGCGCAGTCGGATCTGGGGATCAGGCGCACTGGGGAGCGCGAACACGACACGGACACCATCTGCTCGAGGATGATGCGGCAGGCCGCCGCGGCACCCTCAGAGGGCCTCGACGATCTGGGGACGTCGGGGCCCTTGGGTGTGCCGGGGGAGCGACGCTCTTCAGAGCTCGAGGAAGTCCCCGAGCCAGGCGCGTACCGAGGCCAGGCATTCCTCCGTGACCTCACCTGCCGTCCCCGTGAGGCGGTCGCGGGAAAGCGTGCGAGGTTGCTCGGTCATGATCCACGACGGTCGGTCCAGTCCGCTCGGCCCGTCCACGACGACGTGATTCGGCCAGCCCCGGTCGGTCGTCGTGATCGGCAGCACGATGGCCAGCGTGGTCACGGCATCCAAGTATCCAGCCGAGGCCACGACGAGAACGGGACGATGTCCCCCCTGCTCCCTGCCGCGCACCGGCTCGAGTGCGGCCCAGACGACTCGTCCTGGTGCGAGCTCTGAGGAGGAGGTCACGCGGTCGCGTCGGTCAGGTCGGTCCGCTCCCATTCGGCGGCTTCTGCAGCATGCGATTGCTTGTCGGCCGCAGCCGTCCGTTCGATCGCATGCTTCAGCGACTGCAGTCTCCGACGGCGGTCCTCCGCGTCGGCAAGATGAGCGAGATGCGCGCCGAGAGTGAGACCGTCACGCGTGGCCTGCTCCTTCAGCCGGTCGCGCAGGTCGTCACTCACCTTGATCGTCGTAGTCATACTTTGAGTATACCGCGCTCCATGCGGCGGCGTCAGGCGACCAGCACCGCGTATCCGGCCGCGCGGAGGGCTGCGAGCACCTCGGTGTCAGCCCCGGCGTCGGTGATCACGGTCGGGAAGAGCTCGACGCCGCCGACGGTCGAGAACGCCTCGACGCCGAGCTTGCTGCCGTCGGTGACCACGACCGCTCGGCGCGCGCGTTCGGCCATCATCCGGTTCACCGCGGCCTCGCGCTCGTCCTGTGTGGTCGCACCGGCGACGGCGTCCATCCCGTTCACACCGATGAAGGCGATGTCGAGCCGCACTCCGCGCAGCAGCTGCTCCACGAACGGACCGACCAGTTCGTAGGTGCGCGAGTGGATGACGCCACCGGTGACGACCACCTTGATGTCGGGGCGCGTGGCGAGCTGGGCAGCGATGTTCACGGCATTCGTGACCACGGTGATGCCCCCGCTCCCCGCGAGGTCGTCCCGTGCGGCCAGGGCAGCGGCGATCGCGGTCGTGGTCGTGCCGCCGGAGAGCCCGACCACCATTCCGGGTGCGACCAGGCCGGCGGCGGTCTGCGCGATGCTGGCCTTCTCATGCGTGCGCAGGTGGCTCTTGTAGCGGATGGGCAACTCATACGCGACCGTCTGCGCCACCGCACCGCCATGCGTCCGGGTGAGCAGGCGCTGCTCGGCGAGCGTGTCGAGGTCGCGACGCGTGGTCGCCGACGAGGCCTCGAATCGCTCGACGAGCTCTTCGACCGTCACCTCGCCCTTCGCGGCCAGCAGGTCGAGGATCGCGTTCAGCCGGGCGGCCCGCTTCATCAGGTCGCGGCTTCCGTCGTCTGCAACGCGAACAGCCGGAGCATGCGCGCGGCTTCGTCCGCGAGGGCATCACGGGCCGGCGCGAGGTACTTGCGGGAGTCGACCAGGCGCTCGTCCGCGTCGAGCTTCTCGCGGACGGCGCGCGTGAAGAAGCCGTTCAGGTGCGTCGAGACGTTGATCTTGGTCATGCCGGCGCGCACGGCATCGGCGATCACGGCATCCGCCACACCGGATGATCCGTGCAGCACCAGCGGCACGGGAAGAGCCTCGTGAAGGCGCCCGATCAGGTCGAGGTCGAGCGAGGCGGTGCGGTCGGTCATCGCGTGCGAAGAGCCCACCGCGACCGCGAGAGCATCCACTCCCGTCGCTGCCACGAATGCCCGCGCCTCGTCGGGGTCGGTGCGCACACCGGGCGCATGGGCTCCGTCCTTGCCCCCCACCTCGCCGAGCTCACCCTCGACATACACGCCGGCCTCGTGCGCACGCGCCGCGACCGCCGCCGTGAGCGCCACGTTGTCGTCGTAGGGCAGCGCGCCGCCGTCGAACATGACCGAGCCGAAGCCCAGCGCGATGGCCTCGTCGACGAGCTCCGGCCGCTCGGCGTGGTCGAGGTGCACAGCCACGGGGGTCTGCGCGCGCCGTGCCACCGCGAGAGTCGCCAGGGCGATGGGTTCGAGCCCACCGTGATAGTCGGCGCAGTTCTGGGAGATCTGCAGGATGACGGGGAGCTGCGCGAGCGCGGCTGCCCGAACCAAGCCCTCCGCAGTCTCGAGATGGATCACGTTGAAAGCGCCGATGCCCGTGCCGGCAGCAGATGCCGCGGAGACGAGGTCGCGAGCGGAGACGAGGGTCACGAGGGGTCCTTCCGGAAGGATTCAGGGTCGGGGCGCGAGATGCGCAAGTGCTGTGCGAGCTCGGTCCAGCGTGAGGAGATGTCGCCCGCGAGTGGCGTGAGCACCGCGGCGGCGGACCATGCCGTGGCACGGCGGAGGATCTGCTCGGGGTCGCGCACCCCGGCGGCGTACAGCACGGCGCACCCTGCGACACCGGCATCGCCCGCACCCGTCGGGTTGCCGGAGAGCGGCTCGTCCAGGCGCGCGTGCACGAGCTCGGTCGCGGTGACGGCGAGCATGCCCTCGGCGCCGAGCGAGAGCAGCACGAGCTCCGCGCCCCTGGCGATGAGGGATCGGGCTCCGTCGACCGGGTCGGCGATGCCTGTGGCCTCGACGAGCTCGGCCGCATTCGGCTTGAGCACGCTTGCTCCGGCGTCGGCCGCGAGCAGCAGAGCAGGGCCGGAGGTATCGACGATCACCGGCACGCCGGCATCCCTTCCCACCGCGATGAGCATGGGGATCAACGACTCGGGCGCACCGGGCGGCAGACTGCCGGACACGACGAGCACCCGGGTGCCCGCGAGCCGTTCGACCACCTCGGCAAGCAGTGCCGCCCACTCCACGTCGGTCGGATTCACGCCGCGTTCGTTGATGATCGTGGTGTCGCCGAGTGCCGCATCGACCACCGCGATGCTGCGACGGGTCTCGGCGGCGACCGGCACCAGGGCGTGCGGGACGCCGCTCGCCCGCAGCTCCTCCGCGAACTCCTCGCCGACCCGACCGCCCACGGTGGTGACCGCGAGCACGTCGGCCCCTTGGGCGTGGGCCACGCGGGCGACGTTGAGCCCCTTGCCACCCGCGCGCGCCGCTCCGGCGTCCGTGCGGTGCGTTCCCCCTTCGACGAGTCGCTCGACGCGCCAGGTGAGATCGAGTGCGGGGTTGGGGGTGACGGTGAGGATCACGTGAGCTCCCGAGCTCGAAGCGCGGCGCCCAGCAGACCCGCGTTGCCGGAGAGCTCGGCCGGGACCAGAGCGGGGATGCGGTGGAAACTGAGCCGCGCGGCCAAGCGCGTGCGCAGCTCGTCGAAGAGCGCACCACCGGCACGCGACAGCCCGCCTCCGATCACCACGGCCTCCGGCGCCACGACGGCGGTGAGCTGAGCCAGCGACATCGTCAGAGCGTCGAGTGCCGAGTTCCAGATCTCCACAGCGGTCTCATCGCCCGCCGCCGCGCGCGCGATCACGTCCTTCGCCCCCTCGGGGGAGATTCCCGTCGCCTCCTGATAGCGACGGGCGATGGCTCCGGCTGAGGCGACGGCTTCCAGACAGCCGCGAGCGCCGCACGCGCAGATCGGTCCGTCCGCGATCGGGGAGTGCCCGATCTCACCCGCATATCCTCCCGCGGTGTACGGGACGCCCCCGACGAGCAGGGCGCCCGCGATCCCGGTTCCGATCACGAGCACCACCGCATCGGCGTAGTCACGCGCACCGCCGAGTCGTCGCTCCGCCCAGCTCGCCGCACGCACATCGTGATCGAACGCCACGGGGAGCCCGAGACGCTCTGCGGCCAGATCGCGCAACGGGGAGTCGTGCCATCCGAGATTGCTCGCGAACACCCCCAGCCCGGCATCCGCGTCGACGATCCCCGGGACGACGAGCCCCACGGCCTGCGGCACGACGTCGGGGTGCGCGGCGCGGAGCTCTCCCGCCAGCACCTCGAGGCGGTCGAGGAGCACCTGCGTGCGATCGCCCTCGGCGATCGGCGTGGGCGTGCGGCGCAGCCCGAGAGCCGTGCCGTCGGCATCGAACAGGGCCGACTTGATGTCGGTGCCGCCCACGTCGAACGCCAGCACGGGCGCGCCGCCGCCGAGAGTCCGCACGGCGGCGAGCTTCTCCCCTGCGGCATCCCGCTCGACGTCGGGGACGTCGGTCGTCCCGTCAGCTCGGGTCATGGTCGGCTCCGGCGGCGGGTTGCGTCATGCATCCAGGATGACGGATCGCGTGAGGTTGCGGGGCTGATCGGGGTCGAGGCCTCGGGCGACGGCCCGGTCGAGTGCGGTGCGGTGCAGGCGCACGAGGTCGGCGAGCGGGTCGATCGCCCGCTGCTCGAACCGGGCGCCGGTGGCCTCGACCTGCGCCGAGAGGCCCTCGGGTGCCTCGCCGAACTGCCAGGTGACGCGGCCCGGGGCCGCGATCGCGATCGGACCGTGGCGGTAGTCCATCGACGGGTATGCCTCCGTCCATGACTGCGACGACTCGCGCAGCTTCAGCGCAGCCTCGTGGGCGAGGCCGATGGTCCAGCCGCGACCGAGGAACGTGTACTGCTCCGCGTCGCGCAGCTCGTCGTCGCCGTCCTCGGCGAGCACGGCCTCGGCGTCGGCGATGGCGCCGGAGAGGTCCTCACCGAGCGAGGCGCGGAAGAGGGCGAGCGCCGTGGTGGCGAAACGCGTCTGCACCACCGACTTCTCGTCGGCGAACGGCAGCAGCACGGCGTCGTCGACCAGGGAGACCAGCGGCGAGTCCGGGTCTCCGATGACGCCGACCGTGGGGATGCGCCCCTTGATGCGCTCGACGAGCTCGAGCACCTCGCTGGTGGTCCCTGAACGGGTCAAGGCGACGACGGCGTCATACCCGCGGTCGAGGAACGCCTCGGATGCCGCGTACGCGTCGGTCTCACCGTGGCCGGCGGACTCGCGCAGCGCCGCGTACGACTGCGCCATGAACCACGAGGTACCGCAGCCGACGACGGCGATCCGGGCACCGGAAGCGGGGAGCAGCGCCTGCTCGGCCTTCAGGTCTGCAGCCCGAGTCCACATCTCGGGCTGGGAGTTGAGCTCTTCGCGCATGTGTGCGCCGGGCAGCGATTCAGTCATCGAGGTGCCTTTCTGGCGATATGTTGCATACTTGTGATCGTTTCAAGCTTGATTCGATCATAGTATGGCGTCGAATCGAGTCGTCAACAGCTTTACCTTGATTTGTTTGTTCTCCTGACAAATAATCGGACAAGTTCCACCCGAGCCCCGGCTTGAACGATCGCGGTTGCCACCAGGCGAAGCGGTCACCCACGCACTGTCGCGTGATGTGCTTGCGACTGTGCACCACACCCCCCTCCCGACGCGGCCCCGCCGCCGAGGGTTCGGACATCACAGTGAGGAATGCAATACACATGAAGAAGTCACTGCGGTTCGGCGCCGCCGCCATTGCGGCCGTCGCCACGCTCTCGCTCGCTTCGTGCGGGTTCGGCGGTTCTTCCGGCGACAGCGGCGACGCGGAAGGATCCACCACGCTCGACCTCCTCGTCCCGAGCTACTCCGACGGCACCAAGGCCAACTGGGAGACCGTGATCGACGGGTTCGAGAAGGCCAACCCCGACATCAAGGTCAAGCTCGAGGTGCAGTCGTGGGACAACCTCGAGAAGGTCGTCTCCACCAAGATCCAGGCCGGCGAGGCACCGGACATCTACAACGGCGGGCCTTTCGCGGGTTTCGTCGGCGATGAGCTGCTCTACCCGACGAAGGACGTCGTCTCGGACGACACCTACTCGGACTTCCAGGAGTCATTCCTCAAGAACGCCGAGGTCGACGGCACCGCGTACGCCCTGCCGCTGATCGCCTCGGCTCGCGCCCTGTTCGTCAACAACGCGCTCCTCTCCCAGGCCGGTGTCGAGGCGCCGACCGACTGGGACTCGCTGCTCGACGCCGCGACCAAGGTCTCCGCGCTCGGGGGCGGAGTCGCCGGATACGGCATGCCGCTCGGATCGGAAGAGGCTCAGGCCGAGGCCGCCGTGTGGCTGTGGGGCGGCGGCGGATCGTTCGGCGACGCATCGGAGATCACGATCGACACCCCGGAGAACCTGGTCGGAGCCGAGCAGATCAAGAAGATGATCGACGCCGGCGCGACCCAGGCCGACCCCGGCTCCACCCAGCGCTCCCCGCTGATGGACATCTTCATCCAGGGCAAGATCGGCATGCAGGTCGGCCTCCCGCCGACGGTCGGCCAGATCGAGGAGAACAACCCCGAGCTGGACTACTCCATCGTCCCGATCCCGACGAAGGACGGCTCGCCGTTCACGCTCGGCGTCATGGACCAGCTGATGGCGTTCCAGAACGACGACGACAAGAAGGAAGCGATCACCAAGTTCTTCGACTACTACTACTCGGCAGACGTGTACGTGCCGTGGGTGCAGGCCGAGGGCTTCCTCCCCGTCACCAAGTCCGGCGCCGAGCAGCTCTCCGGCGAGGAGGCCCTCAAGCCGTTCCTCGACGTGCTGCCCGACGCGCAGTTCTACCCGTCGACGAACCCGAAGTGGTCCGCCGCCGACGGTGCGTTCAAGTCGCTGTTCGGCCAGCTGCAGTCGAAGCCGGCGCAGGACGTGCTGACCGAGATCCAGGCACAGGTCGACGCGGGCTGAGCCCGCTGATCGGAGAGGTTCGGGTACCCGAATGAGCCAGAAGACAGAGTCCTCGAACCTCGCGGGGGCGGCGAGCAGCCGCCCCCGCACTCCGAAGACCCCGGATGCCACGCGCGGCAGGCCGGGCGGAAAGGACCTCCTCCAGGCGCTGCCCTGGATCGCACCGGCGCTGCTTCTCATCTTCGGCGTGGTGCTGTTCCCCGCCGGGGTGATGTTCTTCAACTCCACGCGCGACATCTCCCTGTCCGGCCTCGACAAGGGCTCGGTGGGCTTCGACAACTTCGTGACGGTCTTCACCTTCACCGAGTTCTGGCCGATCTTCTTCCGCACGATCGTGTGGGTGGTCGCGGTGGTGACCCTCACGGTGGTGATCTCGCTCGGTCTGGCGCAGATCCTGAACAAGGCCTTCCCCGGGCGTCAGCTCGTGCGCATGGCCGTGATCGTGCCGTGGGCCGCCTCCGTCGTGATGACGACCATGGTGTTCTACTACAGCCTCGAACCGTACTTCGGCATCTTCAACAAGTTCCTCTACGACATCGGGCTCTCCGACGACGCGGTGGGCTACGGCTGGACGAAGAACCCTGCGACGGCCTTCACCTGGTCGATCGTGATCGCGATCTTCGTGTCGCTTCCCTTCACCACGTACACGATCCTCGCCGGGCTCCAGTCGGTCCCGGCCGATGCGATCGAAGCCGCGAAGATGGACGGCGCCGGCCCCGCGCGCACCTACTGGTCGATCGTGCTGCCCCAACTGCGCAGCGCCCTGGCCGTGGCGATCCTCATCAACATCATCAACGTGTTCAACTCGCTGCCGATCCTGAAGGTGATGACCGGCTCGATCCCGGGTTACGGCGCCGACACGATCATGACCCTGATCTTCAAGTACATCGAGCTGCAGAAGAAGGTCGACGTCGCGAGCGCCCTCTCCGTGGTGGCGTTCCTCATCGTCATCGTGATCGTCGCGGCGTACGTGAAGATCGTCAAGCCCATGAAGGAGGTCTGATCATGACCGTGACCGAGACCGAGCTCGTGACCACCGCGGGAGGCCGCGGCCGCCGCACCACCCCTCCGACCCCCGGACGCAAGCGCCGCTACACCGAAGATCAGGTGACGCTGCCCCGCGTGATCCTGCGCACCGTCGCCGGATTCCTGGTGCTCGCGATCTTCGTGCTGCCGTACCTGATCATGTTCTTCGGCTCGGTGAAGACCAAAGCGCAGATCCGGTCCGTCGATCCCACCTACCTCCCGACCGAGTGGCACTGGGAGAACTACATCTCGATGTGGTCCACCCCCGAGACGCCCCTGCCGTACAACCTGATCTCGACCATCGTCATCGCCGTGTTCGCGACGCTGCTCGTGCTGCTGGTGTCACTTCCGGCGGCGTACTACACGGCACGCTTCAAGTTCCCCGGCCGCATGGTGTTCCTGTTCCTCGTGATCGTCACACAGATGCTGCAGCCGGCCGTGCTGACCTCCGGCCTGTTCCGCCAGTTCACCGTTCTCGGACTCGGCGACACCTGGATGGCGATGATCTTCATCAACGCGGCGTTCAACCTGTCGTTCGCGGTGTGGATCATGCACTCCTTCTTCGCGGGCATCCCCAAGGAGGTCGACGAGGCCGCGCAGATCGACGGAGCCGGACGCTTCACCGTGCTGTTCAAGATCAACCTGCCGCTGGTGTGGCCGGGCATCGTCACCGCGATCGTCTTCACGTTCGTCGCGTGCTGGAACGAGTTCGCCGCCTCGCTGGTGATCCTGTCGACCGACAAGAACCAGCCGTTGTCGGTCGCCCTGACCAAGTTCGTCGGTCAGTACGAGACCAGCTGGCAGTACGTGTTCGGCGTCTCGATCGTCGCGATCCTGCCGGTGGTCATCCTGTTCATGCTCATCGAGAAGCGCCTCGTCGGCGGACTGACCGCCGGCAGCGTGAAGTGACCACTGATGCACATCAGATATGACCCCGAAGTGGATGCCGCTTACCTCACGGTCGGGCACGAAGTGCAAGCGGGGGAATCTGTTGCACAAGTACCGGAGATTCGAAACCCTCACGGAGTGGGGGAGATCATCCTTGATTTCGATGCAGATGGGCATCTTCTCGGTGTCGAGATCCTTCAGGCATCGAAACTTCTTCGATCAGATGACCTTGATCGGGCCGAACGCATCTTGAGCGAACCTTCCTGATCACGTCTAGGTAAACCGCACGCGGGTCCACAGCAGGGTCGTCGCCGCCTCATCCCGGAGGTCGCGACGGCCTTGCCCTTTTCGGAACGGGTGCCCTAGCTGCGCGACGTGGATGCGGCGCGCAGCTGCTCCGGGTTCCACCGCACACCCAAGGCCGAGGTCAGGGCGGCCTGCGCCGCCCCGGCCGCGAGCGACACGCGAGGATCGGCGTAGCGCACCGGCACCTGGGCGGTCCCGCGAGCGGGGTACTCGGTCTCTTCCCGCACCCTGTCGAGGAAGCGCGGTCCGAGCTCGGTCGCGGGTCCCCCGATGACCACCTCGATCGGATCGAGCAGAGCGCTGATGAGCTTGACCGCCCTGGCCAGTGCCCGCGCGCCCTCGTCGAGATGCTCCTCGTCGGCCTGCGCGGCGAGCGCACGGATCTCGGAAGCGTCCATGGCGTCGGAGAACTCCTCGCCCAGCATCGCACCCAGGGCGGCGGCCGATTCGAGGCATCCGCGCTGACCGCATCGGCACGCACGGGCCGCCTCGCCGAACACGACCTGCACGTGCCCGATCTCCCCCGCACGGTCGCGCGGCCCCGGCGCCAGCTCGCCGTCGAGGGTGACGGCCGCACCGACGCCGCCGCCGAGGTGGATGAAGAGCCGGTAGCCGGACGGCGACTCCTCCATGCCGGCTTCGGCGATGGCCTCAGCATCGACGTCGTTGATCAGTAGCACCGGCGCACCGAGCGCCCGCTCGAACCGCTCCGCGAGGGGCACGTTCTGCCACTTCAGCTGCACACTCTCGAGCACCACACGTCCGTCGGTGGTGCCCGGCAGCTGCACACCGGCGGCGAGGAGTCGACCGCCGAACTCCGCTGCCACGGTGGCGACGGCATCGTCGAGGGTGCGGTCGCGGTTCTCCACGGAGTAGTTCACGCGTCGGCCGTCCACCTCGGTGCCGTCGAGCGCGACGAGGGCGATGTCGGCATGACGAGGCTGGATCACCAGCACCAGGATCACGTGGTGATCCGCGTCGACGCTCAGGGTGGTCGCCCGCTTGCCGCCGGTGCTCGCCGCCTGCTCCCCCTCCACGATCAGCCGGTTCTCGATGAGCTCGGCCACCAGTGAGGACGCGGTGGCGGCCGTCAGACCGGTCGAGCGCGCGATGCCCGCGCGCGTCTGCGTTCCCGGGTTCCGGAAGACCAGCTGCAGTGCCCGCCGCAGGTTCGCACGCCGAACGGACGCCTGGGTGTCGAGGCCGTCATCCGTGCTCAGCATGTGTTCCCGTTCCCGAGGCTCGCTCCTTGCGAGCTGTTGACAGATCGCCGCGCGATCCGTAGTCTCTCCCTAAGTTTATTCATTGAACTTAGTTGGTCAATGAACCTCAAGCTCCGGACGGGCGAGTGCTGCACACACCGTCGCCCGTCCGGCACCTCCTTCTCAGCGGCTCTCGGCCGCTTCGGTGTGGTGGCGGATGACCTCCGCGACCACGAAGTTGAACCACTTCTCCGCGAACTCCGGATCCAGGTGCGCCTCCTCGGCGAGGGCACGCAGTCGTGCGACCTGCTGCTCCTCCCGGTTCGGGTCCGACGCCGGCATCTCGTGCTCCGCTTTCAGATGCCCGACCTGCTGGGTGGCGCGGAAGCGCTCCGCCAGCATGAAGATGAGTGCGGCGTCGATGTTGTCGATGGTGGCACGAAGACGGAGCAGTTCGGCCTTCGGGTCTTCGGCGGCGGTCATGCCCCCTACTCTAGAGCCGCGTGACAACCTGGTTTCGATCCGGGCCACCGCTATCGTGAGCACATGAGCAACGAAGAGTCGCCGGAAACCGCGCCGCACGACGAGGACGCACCCGCCACCGCTCCCGCCGCACCGACCCCCGGGCGCCGCCGGCACTCCGCATCCGACCCCGCCGCCGCGGTGATCGCGTCGGCGGCCGACTCGCCTCGTCCGGTCGTGATCGAGCCGACGACGCCGAGCCGCTCCTTCTGGACGCGCATCGATCGTCCGTTCGTGTTCGGGTTCCTGGTGACTCTCGGCGGCCTGGGCGCGATCGTGATCGGTCTCGCGCTGTCGAACCTGTCCACGGTGCTGATCTACATCGCACTGGCGCTGTTCGGTGCACTCGGACTCGACCCCGCCGTGCGTTTCCTGGAGCGCCGCGGTCTCTCCCGCGTCATCTCGGTCGTCATCACGATCCTCGCGCTCATCGTCGTGTTCGCCCTGGTGATCTGGATGATCGTCCCCGTGGTGATCGATCAGATAGTGAGCTTCGTGCAGTCCGTGCCCGGCATGATCAAGGACTTCACCCACAGCGACATCTACGCGACCCTGGAAGCGCAGTTCGGCGATCAGTTCCAGGACCTCGTCGCCCAGGTGCAGTCGTTCCTGACCGACTTCGGCAACCTGGCCACGATCGGCGGCGGCGCCCTCGCCGTCGGTGCCTCGATCGCCACCAGCATCTCCGGCGCCATCGTCGTGCTCGTCCTCACGCTGTACTTCCTCGCATCGCTCCCCACCATGAAGCAGGGGATGCTGCGTCTCGCTCCGGCCCGCGACCGGGCTCGCGCCGGGGACATCGCCGACCAGATCACCGACTCGGTGGGCGGTTATGTGATGGGGATGGTGATCCTGGCGTTCTGCAACGCGACGCTGGCCTTCTTCCTGTACCTGTTCCTCGGACTGCCGTTCCCGCCGCTGATGGCGGCGATCGCCTTCTGCATCACGCTGATCCCTCTGGTCGGCTCCGTGCTGTTCTGGATCCTCGGCACCTGCCTCGCGCTGTTCACCAACCCGATCGCCGCCCTGGTCTTCGCGGCGATCTACCTCGTCTACATGCAGATCGAGGCGTACGTGATCACCCCGCGTGTGATGAACAAGGCGGTGTCGGTCCCCGGTTCGCTGGTCGTGATCGGTGCCCTGGCCGGAGGCACCCTGCTCGGTCTGCTCGGTGCCCTGGTGGCGGTGCCGGTGACCGCGTCGATCCTCATCATCATCAAACAGGTCCTCGTCCCGAAACAGGACGCCCGGATCTGACCCAGCGCGAACGACGAAGCGCCCGGACCCTGTGAGGGTCCGGGCGCTTCTGTCTGTGCGGCTCAGCTGAGGTCGTTGTCGGACAGCCACTTCTTGGCGATGTC
Source organism: Microbacterium sp. Ag1 (assembly GCF_001005635.1). Classification (NCBI taxonomy): domain Bacteria; kingdom Bacillati; phylum Actinomycetota; class Actinomycetes; order Micrococcales; family Microbacteriaceae; genus Microbacterium; species Microbacterium sp. Ag1. The sequence continues at coordinate 167,960 of NZ_LBCR01000029.1, read as the reverse complement.
CTCCGCCGACTTCTGGTCCACCGTGCTCTGCACGTTGAGGGCGACGAGCTCTTCCGCGGTGAGCTTCTTGCTGACCGCGTTGATCACGTCGGAGATCTCGTCGGCGACGTCGCTCGATGCGATCGGCACGACGTTCGAGGCCAGGATGATGTTCTCCGGGTCTTCGAGCGCGACGATGTCCTCGGTCTGGAACGCCGGGTCGGCCGAGTAGATGTCCGCCACCTGGATCTCACCGGCGAGCAGGGACTCCAGCGTGGTCGGGCCGGTCGCGGAGAATCCGAGGTCGACGCCGTACACCTCCTTGGCCTTCGCGGGGCCGTAGGGGCGCTGCTCGAACTCCGGTGCGGCGCCGATCGTGACCGGGGTGGTCACCTTGGAGAGGTCGCCGATCGTGGTGAGGCCGTTCTCCTCGGCGAAGCTCTTGAGCACCGTGTAGGTGTCCTGGTCGGAGGCTTCGGCGTAGTCGAGAGCGGTCAGGCCGTCGGGCAGCGCGTCCTTCAGGGCCGCGTACACGTCGTCCGGGCTCGTGGCGGTCGCGTCCTTGTCGAGGTACTCGAGCAGGTTGCCCGTGTACTCCGGGAACAGGTCGATCGCACCGGACTCGACGTCCGGCATGTAGGCGTCGCGCTGGCCGATGCTGAACTGGCGGTCGACGTCGAAGCCCGCGCCCTCGAGCGCCTGGGCGTAGATCTCGGCGATGATCTCGTTCGAGTAGTAGGCCTGCGAGCCGATGACGATGGTGTCGCCGCCGGAGCTCGATCCTTCGCTCGGGGCGTCGAGCGGGTTGCTGTTCGCGCAACCGCCGAGGACGAGCACCGCGGCGAGCGCGGCACCGGCGAGGGCGAGACGTGACTTCCGTGCTGTGAACATGGGACTTCCTCTTCTCTGGGACAACGGGGGTGAGGCTGTGGAACGTGTTTCGGCTGTGGTGCGTGTCAGGCGGTCGTACGCGTCAGGCGGTGGCCGGTGCCGGTGTGGCGGCGGCTGCACGGGAGCGGCGCTTCGCGGTCGGCGCGCGCAAGCCCGCGGGAACGGCGGCGTGCTGGAGGAGGGCGAAGATCAGGTCGACGACCAGCGCGAGCACGGCCACGAGGATCGCGCCGCCGAGCACCTGGTCGAACTTGCGGAGGGGAATGCCCTGGATGATCGGCCAACCGAGGCCGCCGAGGTTCACGTACGCGGCGATGGTGACCGTGGCGATCACCTGCAGCAGGGCCGCGCGGATGCCACCGACCAGCAGCGGGAGCCCGAGGGGCACCTCGACCTTCCAGAACACCTGCCACTCGGTCATGCCCATCGAGCGCGCGGAGTCGAGCACGCGACGGTCGATGGCCTCGAGCCCGGTGTAGGCCCCGGCGAGGAGGGAGGGGATCGCGAGGAGCACGAACGTGATGATCGCGGCCTCGGGCACCCGCAGCACACCCAGGATCAGCACGAGCAGCACCATCAGGCCGAACGACGGGATGGCGCGCGCCGCACCCGACACGGCGACGGCGATCTCGCGGCCCTTGCCGGTGTGGCCGATGAGCCACCCGAGCGGTATCGCGATGACGCCGGCGATCAGCACCGAGATCAACGTGTAGTACATGTGCTGGCCGAACAGGACCGGCAGCGAGTAGGTGCCCACCCAGCGGTCGGGGGAGAAGAGCCAGGCGAAGGCTTCCGTGAAGACGTTCATGCGGCGGCCCCCAGTGCGGCGGTCTGCTTCGCCGCGGACGGCGTCTTGGCGGCGCGGGTCCAGGGCATGAGGGCGCGGCCCAGGAGCATGAGCAGCAGATCGATGAGGAGGGCGATCACGACGACGGCGATCACTCCGGCGAAGACCTCGGCGAGGATGCGTCGCTGCAGACCGTTGGTGAAGAGGTAGCCGAGGTTGGTCACTCCGACGAGGATGCCGACCGTGGCGAGGGAGATGGTGCTCACGGCTGCCACGCGGAGACCGGCGAGCACGACGGGACCGGCGAGCGGGAAGTCGACGGTCCAGAATCGGCGGAAGCCGCCGTATCCCATCGCGGTGGCCGACTGGCGGATGGCGGGGTCGACCGAGTCGAGGCCGTCGGACACCGCCCGCACGAGGATCGCGACGGCGTAGATCGTGAGGCCGATGATGAGGTTCACGGGGCTGCGGGCGGGATAGCCGGCGACCGAGGGGAGCAGGATCAGCAGCGCGAGGGAGGGGATCGTGTAGAGCAGTCCGGTGAGGACGATCACCGGCCCCTTGACCAGCTGATAGCGCCACGCGACCCACCCGAGAGGCAGCGACAGCACGAAGCCGAGCACGATCGCGATCGCACTCTGCTGCAGGTGGATCGCGGTCAGCTCGAGGATGAGGCCGAGATTGTCGACGATCCAGTTCACGGAGCGCCCTTCGTCGCGCTCTCCTCGCTCAGGAGCGCGTCGGTCACAGCATCAGGCACATCGATGATCGACCCCTGCGTGCGGCCTTCGCCGTCGACCACCACGGTGCCGTGCGGCGTCTGCTTGAGATGCAGAGCACGGCGTCCGCGTTCGGCGCCGATGAACGCCGAGACGAAATCGTCTGCCGGGTTCTCGATGATCTCGCTGGGGCTGCCGACCTGCACGATGCGGGCGCCCTTGTCGAGGATGACGACCTGGTCGCCGAGCAGGAACGCCTCGTCGATGTCGTGCGTGACGAACACCACCGTCTTGTCGAGCTCGCGCTGCAGCCGCAGGGTCTCCTGCTGCAGGTCGGCTCGCACGATGGGGTCGACCGCGCCGAAGGGCTCGTCCATGAGCAGGATGTTCGGGTCGGCCGCGAGGCCGCGGGCCACGCCGACGCGCTGCTGCTGGCCGCCCGACAGCTGGCTCGGGTACCGCTCGGCGAGCGCCTGGTCGAGGCCGACCGTGTCGAGCAGTTCCCGTGCGCGCTTGTGCGCCGGCCCCTTCTTCACCCCGGTCAACCGCAGCACGGTGGCCACGTTGTCGATCACGGTGAAGTGCGGCATGAGGCCGGAGTTCTGCATCACGTAGCCGATGCGTCGGCGCAGTGCCACCGGATCGCCCTGGAGCACGCTCTCGCCGTCGATCTCGACCTCACCGGAAGTCGGCTCGACCATGCGGTTGATCATGCGGAGCAGAGTGGTCTTGCCGCAGCCGGACGAGCCGACGAACACCGTGGTCTTGCGCGAGGGCAGCACGAGGCTGAAGTCGTCGACGGCGAGGGCGCCGCCGGGGAACCGCTTGGTGACGTTGCGGAACTCGATCATGGGCTGGTCTCCAGTCGGTCGATCGATGTGCGAGCGGACGAGTCTGTGCTCTTCTGATACTTACGGGGCTCTTCAGATGCCTACGGGGCTCTTCAGATGCCTACGGGCCGACCTCGACGCGCGGATCGAAGGCGACGAACCCGGAGAAGTCCTTGCCCACCCGATCAAAGGCGGAGGGGTAGGGGGTCGGATACGACCACGCGTAGTCGGTGTGGAGCTCGCCGTCGGTCTGCACCGAGTAGTACTGAGCAGCCCCCTTCCAGGGACAGGTGTAGGGCGTGGGGCTCTCGACGAGCACGCCGGGCGTGATGGACGCCGGTGGGAAGTACCAGTTCCCCTCGATGCGGGCGAGATCGCTCTCGTCAGCTTCGGCGATGACGGTTCCTGCGAGTACAGCCTTCATGGTCCTGCCTCCTCGGATGTGGGTATGAGCGTATAAGACGGGTGCGACATCGTGGGTGAGGGTTGCGCCGCGCTCGTCAATATGAGAAACAATCCGGATCCTGTTCGACGCGATCACGCGAACGGATTGCCCCTGATCGCGAGATCAAGCCCTGACGTCCATCAGGCGGAGTCGCGACCGTACCCCTCCAGCAGTCGTAGCCAGATCTCGCTGATCGTGGGGTACGACGGCACCGCGTGCCAGAGGCGGGCGATCGGCACCTCGCCGACGATCGCCACGGTCGCCGCGTGCACCAGTTCCGCCACCTCGGGTCCGACGAACGTCGCACCGATCACGACGTCGCGGTCGGTGTCGACCACGAGTCGCGCCTGGCCTTCGAATCCGTCTTCGTAGAGGCTCGCGCCGGCGACCCAGCCCAGGTCGTAGTCGACGGCCTTCACCGCGATGCCGGCCTTCGTCGCCTGAGCCTCGGTGAGCCCCACCGATCCGACCTCGGGGATCGAGAATGTGACCTGCGGGACAGCGGCCTGGTCGGCGGTCGCGACGTGACGACCCCACGGGGCGTCGTCGACATCATCGCCCTTGGCACGGGCAACGATCACATCGCCGGCAGCGCGCGCCTGGTACTTGCCCTGGTGGGTGAGCAGCACGCGGCCGTTGACGTCGCCGACCGCGTAGAGCCAATCGGATCCGGGGACGCGGAGCGTGTCGTCGACGTCGATCCAGCGACCGGGTTCCAGGCCCACGACGTCGAGGCCGATGTCACCGCTTCGGGGCGAGCGACCCGTCGCGGCCAGCACCTCGGTCGCGGTGATCTCCTCGCCGCCGTCGAGGGTGATGGTCACGCCGTCCGCGCCGCGGCGCACGGATGTGGTGCCCGTGCCGGTGCGCACGTCGACACCGAGCTCCTTGAGGCCCGCGGCGACACGTTCGCCCGCGAAGGGCTCCATCCCGCCGAGCAGACCGCTGCGGGCGATCACCGTGACCTGCGAGCCGAGTGCGGCATAGGCGGTCGCCATCTCGACGGCCACGACCCCTCCGCCGATCACCGCCAGGCTGTCGGGCAGCTCTTCGGCGCTGGTGGCCTCCCGACTCGTCCACGGGCTGGCATCGCGGAGACCGTCGATGGGCGGGATGACCGCATCCGATCCGGTGCTGATGGCGACAGCGTGCCGCGCCGTGAGCACGCGCTCCGCGCCATCGGCATCCGTCACCGTCACTTCGCGCTCACCCGTGATGCGGCCGTGGCCCCGAGCGAGGTCGATGCCGGCGGAGTCGAGCCACTTCACCTGGCCGTCGTCCGACCAGTTGCTGGTGAACGAGTCGCGGCGGTCGAACACGGCCCGCACGTCGAGCTTTCCGGTCACCGCCTGGGACGAACCGCCCACGTGCTGCGCGGCACGGAGCGCCTGCGCCGAACGCAACAATGCCTTCGACGGCATACACGCCCAGTAAGAGCATTCACCCCCGACGAGCTCGCTCTCCACGATGATCGCGGTGAGCCCGCCCTGCACGGCTCGGTCGGCGACGTTCTCGCCCACCGGACCACCGCCCAACACGATCAGGTCGTACTCGTCGGTCTTCTCCGCAGCGTTCATGCGTCGCACCTCTCCGTGAGCCGGTTACGTGGCCCAGTCTCGCTCATGAGCAACGCCGAGTCACGGGTGAGTTGTTCCCTTCGGCGTGGCGTCGGCGGACGAGATGGCGCTGATCTCAGCGCAGAGGGAGGTCGAGCGCCTCACGCATCCGCCACGCCAGACGCAACACATGGTTTCGACGACCGATGGTCGACGGCAACGGAACTCGCCTGCCATCGACGCGCTCGAGCTCGATCATCCGAACCGAACCCACGAGCGGGAGCCAGCCCACACCCGCTCCTCCGGCTCCGTAGTAGAGCTGCTCGTCGACGGCCACGATCTCTCCTGATCTGAAGTGGCGTCTGCGAAACCAGGTGCACACGACAACCACGCCTGGCTCCACCCACACCCCGAGGAATAGCGATCGTACGAACGCGGCCGCCGCAAAGAAGCACACGCATGCGCCGATCCACCACGACGAAGTGCCCCAACTCACGGCGACCGTCAACACACTCGCAGCGGTACCCCAGAGCAAACTACCCACTCGAGCACCTGCCGCCGAGCCCGCTACCTTTTCCAACTTCACCCATTGCTTCTCTGTGGCGACTTCCAACGGACCTGTTGGGAGGACCGCCCTTCGCATCCCGATCAACGTCAGGTGAACTCGGCTTGAGCGCGCACGCCTCCAGACGAGCCCGCACCGGCAACTGGCAGAAGGACCATCGCGCCATGCGGGATGCGGTACTCGACGATTGCTCGCCGACGCTCCACTGGCAGGCTGAGTGGCGTCTAATCGCGTGCGGTCTCCAGGGGGGAAGAATCCCCCATCAGCTTCGCGAGCTCGTGAAGCTCCCGCGCCCGAGCAGGTTCACCGTTCTCGAGCATCATCACCGCAAGATTGTGAGCGCTGTGGCCATCACCGCTGGCTATACCCGCCCTGTAAGCGGCCTCAGCTGCCTCGAAGTTCCCCGGCTCCTCGGCGAGGAGATTGCCAAGCAGAAGCGCTGCTCCGTACACGTCCGCGCGAACCAACCGCTCCAAGAGCTCGCGCGCTTCTGCCACCTTTTGCTGAGCAAGGAGAAGCTTCGCCAGCGGTACCCCAAACTCTTCGGACTCCGCAAGGCCACGCTTGAGCAGATGCTCAGCCTCACTGAACCCAACCGAGTCCCCCGCGCTTAATAGACTCTCACCCAGGAGCCCTGCCAGACGTGCGGCATCTCCGGCGTTCGCAGAGATCGCCTTTCGTAACCAGAGCGTGGCTTCTTCGTGGTCACCGATCCAATTGAGACCTTCGCCGAGCGCTGCGAGCGCTGCACTCGAGCCGCCGCTCGCGGCTTCGCGGAACATCGAGATCGCGAGAAGTTCGTCTACGTCCCAAACAGCGGCCGCCAGTTCGAACAGAGTGTTCGGGGTAGTCCCCGCGCTGAAATCGACTTCCTCAAGATCGACTGAGGGAATCAATGCTCGCATGACCGTCTGATCGAAGTCGCCTTTATCGCTTCTGACGGCTCGCAAGAAATCCAAGTACTGTCCCGCGGCGAAAGCATCTTCTGCCGCACGTCGATCCGGCTCCATCGTCGCCTCCTTAAGCGATTTCAATTCTCCGACCGCCAAAGACGATCATGTTGTTTCTCTTGTTCTGATTCGGCTTGAAGTTGGGTTTCGGCTTGCCTCCGTGACTTTGAGCGTTCTCATGCTTGTTGGTCGCCTTGCCCTGCTTGCGCGAGCCATGACCGACACGGTCGTTGTTGCGCGTGTTGTCGCGCTTACGGTGTGCCATCTGCATGATCCCACCGATCGCCAGGGGGACCGCCATCGTCAGCACGACGTTGACTGTGGCCATCTGCCGTGAAAAGTACCCGAACTGCTCCTGCACCCAGGGGTTCGTGGCGACAATGGTGCCAGCAACGACCAGCGCTGCGCCTATCAGGAACGCGGGGCTCGTTACGACAGCGGCATGCCCAAGCAAAATAGGGATTGCCTCACCGCTGAGATCGTTCATGGAGATGGGATCAACGGGCCAGACGTAGTCATTATGACTTCCACCCTCGATCGGGTCGACCTGCAGGAACCGCCCGAGGGCGGGGACATACAACCGCACCCCCATCTCCACCACCAGAGCCGAACCCGCCGATTCCGCGGGCTTCAACGCCCCCTGATGCCAGAGGGTGTTCCCCGCCACCTGGCCGGTGTCATCCGACGCCACCGTCCCGATCGCGAACGTCACCGGGTCCACCGGCTGAGCGAACGGATCCCACAACAGCAATGCGCTCGTCGTCGCCCCGGTGCGCGTCACGAGGCCGTGCCCACCTAACCCGGGGAACGACCACGTCACCTCCCCGGCTTGGTTCGTCCACGACACCCCACCCGGCAGTCCGACACTCCTCGTCAAACCCGCACCAGACCGCTGCCCCCAAGCCGCATCACCACCCGCCGCATACAGGTAGCTCGTCGTCACCGCCGGCTCCGCACCTGTCGGATCGATCGTCCGCGATGCCATGCGCCCGGTCGCGTCCCGCACGATCCGCACCGTCGTGCCGTCGTCATACGTCGTCCCGATGTGTCGGTTCGCGGCATCGTACGAGAACTGCATGTCACCCAGACGAACCGTGTTCCCCCGCCCGTCGTACACGACCTCCGACGCCGACAGACCATCCGCGACAGTCGTCGCACCCGGGACCGCCCCCGTGACTGTCGAGGACAGTAGCCTGTCCGCCCAGTCGAAGCAGAACTTCGTCGTGGTGGTCACGGCCGCCTGACCCGGCGCCGTCCACACATCCGTCGAACCCGTCCGGTTGCCGGACATGCCCGCCGCCGCATTCGGACCGCACCCACCCGACGACCCGAACCCATACGTGAGCTTGTGCCCGGGAATGGCCGCCGACACCAGCCGTCCCGCCGTGTCATACCCGTACGTCGACGAATACGACGTCGACCCCGTCGACGACTGCTGCTTCACCACACGGCCCGACTGCGAACGCACAACGGCGTCCGACACGACCTGACCGCCGACCAGCCACTCCTGGCCGATCACCCGCTCCGCCGCATCACGGCTCACGCTGTTCAACGCCGAACCATCCGGATACGCGATCTGCTTCAACCGCTGCAAAGCGTCATACGTCACCGACGCGAGCTGCTGCCCATCGACCGTGACCGTCTTCACCTTGCCGTCGGCGTCATACGTGTACGCCGTCACCGACGCCGCACCACTGGCCGGAGTCGTCGAGATCTGCGTCACACGCCCCGAAGCGGGGTCGTACGTGGGCGTGGTCACCGTGCCCCACACATCCGTGTAGCTCACGACCCGACCGAGCAGGTCGGAGACGGTCGTGATGGTCGAGCCGTTCGGCGACCCTGCGACCGCTACCCCGCTCGTGACGGTGGTGTATCCACCGTTCGTCACTCGTGTCGACTCCGTTGTCGTGCTCGAGATCGTCGCCACGCCCGAAGGACCGGCGACCGTCGTGGAGATCACCTTGCCACGGCCGTCGTACCCGGTGCACGACCACGCTGTGTCGCCGCTGGTCTTCGTCCCCACCGTGCGACCCCACGCGTCATACGCGTACTCCGTGGTGATCGGCGTGCCCGTTGCCGGAGTCGGTCCCGTCGTGGACTTGAGGAGACCGAACTGTTTGGTCCCCCCGGAAGGCCGCACACCGCCGGGGCGCTGTTGATATCGCCGTAGTAGGTGCTGGTACTCTTGGCCGTCGCCGGTGCGCCTGCTGCCCCACCGGCGGGGAGCGTGCGGGTCAGACGCCTGAGCCACCCTGCCGCACCCGGCTGCTCGAACGTCGTCGACGTCGTCAGCGCGAGGCCGTCGGGGTCGGAGCCTTCACCCCTCCGCGAGCGGCCAGTCCGCGGCGGTGACGCCTACGCCGCCACCCTCGCAGGCTCCCGCACCCGCACACCGTCGGCGAAGGCCCGCGGGTAGGCGCGCCGGAGTGCGACGACGACGAGCGTGGCCGCGGTCACCTTGATCAGATCGCCGGGCAGGAACGCGAGGCTCGACAGCGCCGTGGGTCCGATGGGCACGCCGGTCACGAGAGCCTGCACGGGGATGCCGAACGCGTAGACGACGAACACACCGCCGACCAGTGCCGCGATAGCGGAGCGCCACCAGGTGAAGCGCCCCGTGCGCATGAGCAGGCCGATCACGACGACGCCGGCGATCCAACCGATGAGGTACCCGGCGCTCGGGCCGACGAACACTCCGAGTCCTCCACGACCGCCCGCCAACACGGGCAGCCCGACGGCGGCGAGCACGAGCACGAGGAGGATGGCGAGAGGCGCGAGGCGCGGACCCAGCACGAGCCCTGCGAGCATGACACCGAGGGTCTGCGCGGTGATGGGCACCCCGGCGGGCAGAGGCACGATCACCGCGCCGAGCACGATGATCAGGGCGGCGAACACCGCGATGCGTCCGAGCGATGCGCTGGCGTCTGTGGCGCGCGACGTTGTCATGAATCCTCCTGAACACCGTTCACCTGAACGGTGTTCATTACAATAGGGACGCCATCCTCTCCACGCAAACCCGCCCCAGGAGCCATCACGTCCTTCTCCCCGATGCTGCGCCGTGTCGCCGTCGAAGACCCCGCTCGGCCGGCCATCGTCGACCACGATGCCGGCGTGACCTATGGCGAGCTCCACACGGAGTCGCGGCGGATTTCGGCGACTCTCGAGCGCATGCTCCCAGCCCACTCGGCGCGGGCGGATGCACTCGGCCTTTCGACACCACCGCCCGTCGTCGCCATCTGTCTGAGGCGTGCTTTCGACACCGCACGCACCGTCGTCGCGATGGAGGCGGGGGATCGCATCCTCAGCGTCGTGGATGCGCACTGGCCGGTGTCACTGCAGACGCAGCTGATCACATCCACCGGCGCGGTGGCGGTGATCACTGATGTCGCTGCGCTGCGAACCGCGCTGGATGCGAGCGGCTGGCCGGGTCTGATCCTCGGGCTCGCTGACCTCGAGAACTCGGGATCGTGCACCCTCGTCGACCCCGATGATCCAGCAGGCGATGCCCCGTTCCTGCTGCTCACCTCATCCGGTACGACAGGACGACCGAAGCCCTTCCTCAAGACCCGCGCGCAGTACACCGCGAACATCGACGTCTCGCGCACGTATCTGGGTGCGAGCAACCGCGTCGCGACCTTCGCACCGGGCCCGATGTCGTACAGCCTGACTCTCTACACACTGTTCGAGGTTCTCGCCTCCGGCGGCGAGCTGCACGTTGCCGACCGTCTCGACGACCTGTGGCTCACCCCCCGCGCGCGGGACGAACGCATCACGCGAGTGGTCACTGTTCCGGCTGCAGCTGCCGCCCTCGCGGACGCCGCGCTGCGCAACCCGGGAAGGTACGACGGCATCGAGCTGATCGTCACGGGAGGCGCCGCGCTCTCGGCGTCGGCTCGAGCCAGAGTGTCCGACGCACTCCCCCGCACCCGGACGCTCAGTTACTTCGGCACCGGCGAACTCGGCTTCATCGGCGACGACCGCGCCGGCGACGGACGCATCCGGCTCTACCCGCAGGTGGAAGCCCGGGTGCGCGACGACGACGGCGATGATCTGGCACCCGGCGAGCTCGGCACGCTCTGGGTGCGCTCCCCCTCGTGCTCGACCGGCTACCTGCCGGGAACGACTTCCGCGTCGTTGACGGATGCCGACGGCTGGGCGAGCGTGCACGATCAGGGGCGACTGCGGGGCCGGGACTTCTCGTTCGCCGGCAGAAGCGGAGATGTCGTCACCACCGGCGGGCACACCGTCTCCCTCGACGAAGTGGAACGTGCATTCGACGGGATGCCGGGCCTCGGCGACATCTGCGTGATCGCCGAGAGTGACGATCACCTCGGCACGCGGATCACCCTGGTCGTCGAAGGCGATGCGCCACCGGCAGCGACATTGCGCACGTGGGCGAGGGACCGGCTCCCTCCGGCATCCGTGCCACGCCGCTGGCACCGCCTACCGGAGTTCCCACGAACCTCCGGCGGCAAGATTCGTCGCACCGCGGTCGCCGATCTCGTGGCGCTCGGGCGGAGGCCATCGTGAGCGTCGAGAGGTCTGTCGTCGTCACCGGGATCGGCGCCATCACCCCGAGTGGTCTCACCGCGCCGAGCATGTGGGCGTCAGTCCGCGCCGGACGAAGCGGCATCACGCTGCTTCCGCCTGAGCTCGAAGGTTCCGGGCCGGTGCAGGTCGGCGGAGTGGTCGGCGGGTTCGCCGCGCCTGCCGACCTGCCGACGTCACTCGCCCGCCACCTCACTCCGATGCAGCAGTGGGCGATCACCGCCGCTGATGAGGCGATGGATGATGCGGGCGCAGGTGACCTGCCGTGGAACGCGGATGCCGCGCAGGTGCTCGTCGCCACGGGATCAGGACCGGTGGACGCGGTGACGGAGGCAGCCGGCACGTTGCGAGAGACCGGTCGGCGCCGGGTGCCGCCGAGCCTCGCCGTCTATGGAACCGCGGATGCCGTCGCCGGGATCCTCAGCCGTCGATACGGATTCCTCGGACAGACCCACGCCGTCACAGCGGCATGCGCGAGCGGCGCCATCGCGATCGGCGAAGGCCTACGGCGCATCCGTCACGGATACGCCGATGCGGTGCTGGTCGTCGGGATGGACGACTGCCTCGGTCCGCTGCATCTCGCGGCGCATGCGAACCTGCGCTCGGTCGTCACCGGATTCGGCGATGACCCCTCATCGGCCTCCCGCCCCTTCGACCGTGCGCGGAGCGGTTTCGTCATGGCGCAGGGCGCCGCCGCGGTTCTGCTCGAGGCTGCCGACCTCGCCAGCGAACGCGGCGCACGCCCTCTCGCGACGGTCGCCGGGTTCGGTGCGACCAGCGACGCCCACCACGCCACGGCACCGGATCCGGTCGCCGCGGGAGCGACCAGGGCGATCAACGCCTGTCTCGCCGATGCCCGCGCGACCGCATCCGCAGTCGATCATGTCAACACCCACGGCACGGGCACGGTGCTCGGCGACGCGGCCGAGCTCATCGCACTCGAGCAGGCGCTGGGAGCGAGGGCACCGTCGGTTCCGCTCACGGCGACGAAGTCCACCACCGGGCATCTGCTCGGCGCAGCCGGCGTCGTCGAGACAGTGATCGCTGCGATGACCCTGCGCGACCAGGTGCTGCCTCCGACGATCAACCTGACCGACCCCGACGCGGAGGGCTGGGACTTCGTGCGCGACCAGGAGCGACGACATCCGGTCCGCACAGTGCTGTCGACATCGTTCGGCTTCGGGGGTCACAACGCGGCGCTGCTGCTCACGCTTCCCGAGGTGAACTGCGCCCGTGCGGCTCCGTTCGCCTCTCCTCCGCGGTGAGGTCACCGCGGAGACGGCACCAGCACGACCTTCCCTCGCTGCCGGCGCCGTTCGATGGCTTCGTGGGCGGCGGCGGCATCCTCGAGGCGATACTCGTCCACAGGCGGAGCCGTGCGGCCTTCCGCCAGCGCGGCGAGCGCTCTGGACTCGAGAGCACGCAGGTCGGCGATGGACCGCCCGAGCGGGACGGCGACCGTGAGGGAGCGCTGCAGGATGTCGTCGGTGTCGAGCCGGAGCGCCTCTCCACTCGACCATCCGATGATCACGACGCGGGCACCGCTGGCAAGAGTCTCGAGTGCCGTCCGGCCCGTCGCACCTCCGACCCCATCGATCAGAACCGACGGCTGCGCGCCGTCGAGACGTTCGGCCATCTGCTCCGGCCACGTCTCGACCGTCACGTCGAGCGGCAGCAGCAGGCCGTCGGCGAACCTCTCACCGTGCGCGAGCCGCTCCACCACAGGGCGCTTCACCTCGCCGCCGTAGAGGGCGACGACAGTCGCCCCGACCGAAAGCGCCAGCTGGACGAGCTGACTTCCCAGGCCGCCCGATGCACCGGGGATGAGGACGACGTCGTCTGGGCGGATGTTCGCGGATTCCCAGACGAGCTGGGCCGTTCGACCGGTACCGATGGTCGCGACCGCTTGGGAGAAGGATGCTCCGGCGTCGACAGAGTGCAGAGACTGCGCGGACGCGAGCGCGAACTCGGCGTATCCGCCGCTGCGGAAGCCGAGGTGGGCGACCACGCGCGTTCCGAGGAGGGCCGCGTCGACCCCGGACCCTACGGCGTCGACGAACCCGGCGACCTCGCGCCCCGGCGTCATCGGAAGTGTCGGCTTCGGCATCGACGCCGGTGCGGTGCCTCGACGGATGTCGGTGTCGACGGCATGCACACCCGCCGCGGCGACCCGGATCCGCACCTCGCCCTCGGCGGGAATGGGCACGGCCACCTCCTCGGCTCTCAGCACCCCGGCCTCTCCGAAGTCGCGCTGCACGATCGCGAGCATGGTGCGCCGCTCCGTCGCCTCCGCGCTGCCCGCTTCCCCGCTCACGCTTCTCCCCCCGGCCGTGTCCCGAGCCGTTCAACGGCCGCGCTCACCCGTGGAGCGAGCACCGCCGCCGCGATCGCGATCACCGCAGCCAGGGTGAACACTCCCAGGAACGGGTCCGCGGTGGCCAACGCCGTGAACAGCGTCCCCGTGATGGCGAGCGCCATGGCACTGCCGAACGAATCGGCGACCGTCATAGCGCCGCTGTTGAAGCCTTGATTCTCCGGTGTCGACATCGCGAGCGTCAGCGCGCTGGTACGTGGGCTCATGAGCCCCATCCCCAGACCCGCCACGATCCAGGCGACGGCGAGCAGTGCAGCGTCCGCCCTGATGGCTGTGATCGCGACGGTCAGCACGATGCCGACGAAGACCAGGATCGTGCCGATGCGCACCGCCGTCACGCTCGAGAGGCGAACGCCCATCCGCCCCTGGACCGTCGCCGCGACCGACCACGAGAGCGCACCTCCGGTCAAGGCGAGCCCCGCGAGGGTCGGCGACAGGTCATAGCGATCGGTGAGCAGGTACGGCAGGTAGATCTGCGCGCCGAAGAACGCGGCAGCCGCGAGCCCGCGGACGAGGATGACCGAGGGCAGCCCCCGGTGCGCGCGGAAGGTTCCGCGGGGAACCAGCGGGCGAACCGCGATCAGGGCGACGATCACAGCGACGACCGCCAGCACCGGGCCGACACCGGGGATGTCGCCGACCAGGTTCAGCGTCAGCACCGCGGCCGCCGCCAGAATCGACCAACCGAGGCGGCCGTACGCCCACGGTGTCGTCGCATCGCCGTCGCTCGAGAGACCGCGAAGGGCTGGAATCACCATCAGCAGCGCCACGAGCACCAGGATCACCACACCGAGGAAGACCCAGTGCCAGCTCCAGAGCTCGGTCACGGCTCCCGCGACCGTTGGTCCGATCAGCGAGGGGATGACCCACGCAGCCGCGAATCCGGCGAAGATCGCGGGGTGCAGCTCCTGCGGGTAGACCCGGGCGACGACGACGTACAGTGCCACCATCAGGCCGCCGCTGCCGAGACCCTGCGCGAACCGACCGGCGACGAGGACCTCCATGCTCGGGGCGAGACCGGCGATGAGGAGCCCCACGATGAACATCGCGACCGCGGTGTACAGCGGGGCGACCGGCCCCCGACGATCGGCCCAGTTTCCCGCGATCACCATGCCGATGACTCCGGTGGCGAGAGGACCGGCGAACGCCAGCGCGTATAGCCGTTCGCCGCCGAGGTCGGCGCTCACGGTCGGCATCACCGTCGTGACCGCCAGGGACTCGAACGCCCCCAGGAACACGAGCGCGCACGCGCCGATCGTGATCCACACGTATTGGCTGCTCATGATGCGGGCTGCGGCCGCATCCGGCGTCGACACCTGCTCGGTCTCCGAGGTCATGATGACGACGGTAGAACCTCAAGTGAGGTTGAGGTCAAGAAGGAATCTCGCGATGCCTCAGCGCACCGGAAGGAAGTGCGTCGGCGTCGGGACCTGCGCTTCGTGGCGGACGCCGAGGGGCGCGCCCGTGCGCTCGTCGAGGTCGATCAGAGTGATGGTGTCGGAGCGCTGCCCCGCGACGAGCATCTTGCCCTCGTGGACGAGGTGGTGACGCGGCCAGTCGACGCCCGAATCGGCGAGTGCCACCGACTCCAAGGCCTCGCCTCCGCCGCGCACCCGCAACGCCGCGATCGTGTTGCTTCCACGCAGGGCCGTGTAGAGGAACTGCCCGTCGCGAGTGCGGGCGAGCTCGGCGGGGAAGTCTGTGCCCACTTCGGCGATCGGGCTCGTCAGCGCCACCGACACGACGCTCCAGGTGCCGTCGGCAGCGCGCGCGAGCGTGAACACCTCGCACGAGTACTCGGTGACCACGTGGAGGTGCCCGCTGGGGTGCAGCACCATGTGCCGCGGTCCGGTGCCGACAGGCAGAACCACCTCGTGGTCGAGCACCAGCCCGCTGCCGCTCTGCCGCCAGAACCGCACGAGGTCGAACCCGAGGTCGGTCGTGGCGACGCGTCCGTCGGGGAGGAACACCGCGGCGTGCGCATGCGAGACACGGTCGCCGCCCATGCCGTACGGGTCCACCGCCGCGACGCCGTCTCCGGGAGGGGTGGGAGCGGGAGCATCGGGATCCGCGTCGTCCCCGAACAGGGCCGCGCGGAGTGCCGCCGCCGCATCCGCCTTCGCGGGGACGATGCGCCCTTCCGCGTCCAGCCCGAGTCTCACGACACGACCGTCGCCGTAGCAGCTGGCGATCAGCGCCGAGCCGTTCGGGGCGACCGCCACATGACACACGTACTGGCCGACCGGCGCAGGCGCACCCAGCGGGGCCAGCACACCCTCACCCGCACGGACGAACGCCTGCACCGCGGAGTCTCCCTCGAGTGCCGCGTAGACGATGTCGAGGGTCGGATGCTGCGCCAGCCAGGACGGCGACGGAACCTCCACCGCAGCGCCACGGTAGGCGAGGGTGGATGCCTCGCGGCCCTCGTCCCCCGCGAGCAGGCCGATGCCCTCGGCCGAACCGTCCATCGCGGGGCCGTAGCCGCCGAGCCAGAAGCGCGTCATCGGGTGCGGATCAGTCGAGCAGGTCGTGACGGACGATGACCTGGTCGCGCTCCGGGCCGACACCGATCACCGAGATGCGCGTGTTGCTCATCTTCTCGAGCGCCAGCACGTAGTCCTGCGCCGTCTGCGGCAGGTCCTCGAAGGTCCGAGCGACCGAGATGTCCTCATTCCAGCCGGGGAAGTACTCCAGGATCGGCTTCGCGTGGTGGAAGTCGGTCTGGTTGACCGGCACCTCGTCGAATCGCTCGCCATCGACGTCGTAGGCGACGCACACGGGGATCTGCTCCAGGCCCGTGAGGATGTCGAGCTTCGTGAGCACGAGGTCGGTGATGCCGTTGATGCGCGTGGCGTAGCGCGTGATGGGGGCGTCGTACCAGCCCACCCGGCGCGGGCGGCCGGTCGTGGTGCCGAACTCGAAGCCCTGCTTGCGCAGCCACTCGCCCTGCTCGTCGAACAGCTCGGTCGGGAACGGACCCGAGCCCACGCGGGTCGTGTAGGCCTTGACGATGCCGACGATGCGGTCGAGCGCACCGGGACCGACGCCGGAGCCCGTCGCCGCTCCTCCTGCTGTCGCCGAAGACGAGGTCACGAACGGGTAGGTGCCGTGGTCGATGTCGAGCATCGTGGCCTGGCCACCCTCGAACACCACGACCTCATCGCGGTCGAGCGCCTCGGCGATCAGGTAGCCCGTGTCGGCGACCATCGGCCGCAGCCGCTCGGCGTAGGAGAGCAGGTCTTCCACGATCTCGTCGCACGTGACCGCACGGCGGTTGAAGACCTTCACCAGCAGGTGGTTCTTCTGGTCGAGAGCGCCCTCGACCTTCTGGCGCAGGATGTTCTCGTCGAACAGATCCTGCACTCGGATGCCGACACGGTTGATCTTGTCGGCGTACGCCGGGCCGATGCCGCGGCCGGTCGTGCCGATGTTGCGCTTGCCGAGGAACCGCTCCGTCACCTTGTCGAGCGTGCGGTGGTACTGCGTGATGATGTGCGCGTTGGCGCTGACCTTCAGCCGCGAGACGTCGATGCCACGGGCGGCGAGCGCCTCCAGCTCGGAGAACAGCACCTCGAGGTCGATGACCACGCCGTTGCCGATCACCGGAGTGACGCCGGGCGACAGGATGCCGGAGGGCAGCAGGTGCAGCGCGTACTTCTCGTCGCCGACGACGACGGTGTGTCCGGCGTTGTTGCCGCCGTTGAACTTCACCACCCAGTCGGTGCGCTCACCGAGCAGATCGGTGGCCTTGCCCTTTCCTTCGTCGCCCCACTGCACGCCGACGATAACGATTCCTGGCATGGGTAACCCCCTGGCTTTCGCCGGGTTTGCACCGGCCGATGAGCTGGCCCTCTTCGGGCCGTCCCATCCTATCGAAGGGTTCCTCGACGACCCTCCGGCCGCTCGACCGCTCCGGTCGAAGTTCCTCGACCGCTCCGGTCGCGATATGACAGCCTCGGCGGCCGTTGAAGATGGAATATCGCGACCGGAGCGGTCGTCCTGGTAGTCGACTACGGCGCGGTCACCCAGGGGGCGCCGACCGTCCATGCGACATCGGGGATGTAGTTCTGCGTGTCGTCGGCGTTCGGGATACCCGCCCACCACGAGGCTCCGCCGTAGACGAGGTCGTTCTTGTAGCTGCGCATCACGCGCCACGAGTCACCCGAGACGGAGAAGCTGAACCCCTTCCCGAATGCGGCATCCTCGGCGCACCACGTCGCCCGGTACGGAACGGTGGGAGCGCTCAGGATGACGTTGCCCCCGATGTTCATGTAGAGGTACTGCCCCGGCGCCGAGAGCGACTCGAAGCTGTAGCACTGCGGGTTCGCGAGGCCCTGGACCACCCGGAACGTCGCGTCCTTCCGTGCGCTCGACGTTGATGCCTCGGTGATCATCGGGATCGTGGCCTGCGCACCGCCCGCGGTCGCGGATAGCGACTTCCCGGTCTCCGCGGTGCGGAGCGAGACGAGACTCCCCACAGGGGCGATGTCGTACCGCATCTTGGTCGCATTGCGGTAACGCCACTGCTGCTGCGGCGACGCGGCCACGGGCGCAGCGAGCGCCACGGTGCCTGCCGTCGGAGCCGCCAGAGCCTTGCCCGACCCGGCGTTCAGGACGGTGACCACACCGGAGGGAAGAGTGGTGAACGACCACCGCTGCTTGGCATCGGTCAGGTCGCACGGCGCCTGCACGACCGCACTGCCCGCCGTGTCCGCGCTCCCGAGGCACAACGTCCGGGTGACGGTGTTGCGCAGTGCGAATGCCCCTGCGCCCGACTCGACCAGCTCCCACTGACGCACCTGCCACACCTCGGAGCAGCCCACCGCGACGATCACCGCACCCGCGACAGCACTGCGGTCCTTCGCCGTCAAGCACTTGCCGCCCTGCGCGACGCTCTCGAGTTCGAGCACCTGCGCGGGAGCCAGTGTCGGCGGCGCCCAGGCCTCACCGATCGTCCACGCGGTGTCCGGGACGAAGTTCTGCGAGTCGTCGGCGATCGGGATCCCGGCGTACCAGGACGCACCGCCGTACACGAGGCCGTTCGCGTGGCTGCGCATCACCCGCCACGAGTCCGTCGCCGTCGAGAAGGTGATGCCCTGCCCGAACGCGGCATCCTCCGCGCACCACGTCGCACGGTACGGAACCGTAGGAGGTGTCAACGTGACGAGGCCACCCATGTTCATGTAAAGGTATTGGCCGGGAACCGTGATCGACTCGAAGCTATAGCACTGGGCATCGGCCAGCCCTGCGACCACCCGGAAGGTCGATGCCGTGCGGGTGGCCAGCGGCGAGGTCGCGACGACGTCGTTCACCGTCACCTGCGCCGAAGCGGCTCCCGCGACCACGGACTTGCCACCCACGGCGGTGCGCAGCGAGACGTAGCTGCCGATCGTCGCGGCGTCGTACCGCATCTTCGTGACGTTCCGGTACTTCCATCGGTCGGCATTCGCCCCGGTGTCTGCCCGCAACGAGACAGTGGTCGCGGTCGGCGCGGAGAGCACCTTGCCGGAGGCGGCATTGACGATGCTCACGGCACCGGCGCGCTGCTCGCGGAAGGTCCACTGCTGCTTCGGGTCGGTCGTGGCGCACACGGCCTGCACGACACCGGTCCCCGCCGCATCGGCGGCGATGCACTTGTCGCGGTTCACGTAGTTGCGCAGCGCGAACACTGTCGGGGTGACCTCGACGAGCTCCCACCGACGCTGCTGCCAGACTTCGGTGCAGCCCACCCCGACGATCACGCTGCCCACGCCGGTGTTCCGGTCCTTCGTGGTCACGCAGGACCCAGCCTGAGCGATGTTCTCGATCTCCAGCACCTGTGCTGCGCTGATTCCCGCGAGCTTGCGTCCGTTCTCGATGGTCGTGGCCACCCAGGGTGCGATGACGTCGCCGCGCGTCGCCGTGATCGACCCGGTGCCGGCGGGGATGCCGGAGCCGTAGCAGCCGGCCTGCGAAGCCTGCGATGCCACGGCGACGAGCGTCTTGGTGCCGTTGATGTCACGGACGCCGGGGGCGCCGCCGTCGCCGAGACAGAGGGACGCACCGGATGCCGCACCAGTCACGGTCGCCGCGTTGACGGCCGTCACCGGGTAGGTGTTCGTGCGGGAGGCAAGCGGAACCCAGACGTTGTTCGTACGGCCGAAGCCGGTGAAGGCGACGTGCTGTCCCGCGACCGGAGCCGATGTCGCGATCGGCATGGGTGCGATGTCGTCGACCGGGGTCTCCAGCTTCGCCAGGACCGCGTCCTGACCGTTGCCGGCCGGCTCCAGGCGGGCGATCTTCACACCGAGCTCGCCCGTGCCGCTCGCGACCTTGTCGTTCGCGACGTCCGGGCCGAACAGCACCCGTGCCGGAGCAGCCGGAGCACCCGCGACCAGCGTCGCCGGATCGGCAGCGAAGCAGCTCGCCGCGGTCAACACCCACGACCGGTCGACGAGCGTTCCCGTGCAGGAACCCAGGCCCGTGCGGACCTTCGTGATCGCCGTCCGCGGGTGCGTGGTCGTCGTCGCCGGAACGTCGGTCGAGACCGCGTTCACCTCGATCACCACGACCGTCGACTGACCTGTCTGCAGCTCATCCACCGTGCGACGCCCGTTCGCCGGAACCGGGATCTCCGTCTCCGGGCCCCCCGCGACCGAGTACGTCACATCCATCGGCTGCGCGCCGGCCTTCACGCCGAACGACGCCGCGATCTCCAGATTCAACACCGCAGGACGGAACGCCGTCTCGAAGCACACCTTCGCGCGCTTTCCCGACTTCTCGAACTCCACTTCGACCTGCCCGGTCCCCGCCGCGCACGTCACGACCCGCAGGCCGCCATTGCCGTCCTTCAACACGATCCCGGCGGCTGCGCCCACCGCGGCCCCGTCCGGATACGACCCCGACTCGACGAGATAACCCGGAGCATCATCCGCCACCGCAGAGGTCACCGGAACCGAGACGAGCAACGCCGACACCAACGCCGCCGCCACCCCCACAGCCGTAACACGACCCCGACGGCGGAGATTCAACGAGAACATGCAGTGCCTTTCAACAAGGAGAGTGGAGAAGCCGGGTAACCCGGGTGGTGGTGGCCCCTGTCATCCGCACTTGACAGGCCCGCGGCCGGATCAATTGAGAGCAATGCGGGCTCAGCTGAACAGGCGGAGCGAGGTCCACCCATTGCCCACGCGTGAGGAGGCTCCGAACCCGGAGATGCCGAGCCCGGGGTACAGGTACAGTCCGCCGTCGCCCGTTCGCCCGAAGAGATCGGCCTTTCCGTCTACGCCGTAGTCGACGCCTCCGGTGATGGCCGTGATGTTGTTCCACCCGTTGCCCACCTGCGGACCACCCGCGAGCGTCACGTTGTTGCCCGGGTAGATACGAAGCAGTCCGGTCGTCGTCGTTGCGAGGATGTCGCCCTTGCCGTCACCGGTCCAGTCGCCGGCGAGGACCCTGGAGATCCCTCCCCAGTCGTGACCGATCTTCATCTTGGCGCCGAATGTCCCGTTCCCGTTCCCGGGGTAGGCGTAGAGGTGGCCGTCGGACTCGCGAGCGACGAGGTCGGCCTTCTTGTCGCCGTTGAAGTCGATCCCACCCGTGATCAGGCCCTTCGTGTCCCACCCGCGGGCGGCGAGCGCCTTCGTCGGGAAGCCCAGCGCACCATCACCCTGGTAGTACCAGAGCGTGCCGTCGGTGTTGACGACCATCATGTCGCCCTTGCCGTCCCCGTTGTAGTCGCCGTGGATGATGGTCTTGGCCGACGCCCACCCGGAGCTGACGGACGTCTGGGTGGTCCAGCCACCATTGCCGTTGCCGTGGTAGATGTACAGCGCGTTGGACGAGGTGATGCCGATCACATCGGCCTTGCCGTCGCTGTTCAGATCGAACGACGGCTTCACCGGCGTGAGCGGCACACCGTGGTACTCGAAGTGGTTGTGGGTGCAGTCCTCTTCGGTCTGCGCCCAGCCGTTCGGAACCGTGAGCGCCGGGCGGCACGCCACCTGACCGATTCCCGCCGGCGCCGGCAGCGCGGTGAACATGGCGGCCGCCAGAGCCTGGTCCTGAGCGGTGTTGCCGGTCGCCGCGACGCCGTTCACCACGCTGATGTCGACGGCGTGACCACCGCTGTTCTTCGCGTGGTAGCTCGTGGCCGACGGTGTCGCCGTGGTGCAGTACTCGTTGAGAGCGGAGATCGTGATCGTGAAGTTCTGATCGACGACGACCTTCTTCAAGGCTGCGAGGATGACGGGGTCGATCGTGCAGTCGCGAATCTGTCCGCCGATCAGGTGGCCGCGCTTGAAGCCGTCGGCATACGCCTGGATCTGAGCGAGCGCCTCCGTTCCGCTCACGCGTCCGGTGGCCACGATCTGCTGCGCAAGCGCCTGATCCGCAGCGGCGACGGGGGTCGTGTCGAGGCCCTTCTGGACCGTGGCAGCCACCCATCCGGCGATCACGTCGCCACGGGTCGCGATGCTCGAAGCGGTGCCCGCAGGGATGCCGGAGCCGTAGCAACCGGTCTGCGTCGACTGGGAGGCGACAGCGACGAGCATGTCGGTTCCATCGACGTTGCGGACGCCGGGGGCGCCGCCATCGCCGAGGCAGAGCGAAGCGCCGGATGCCGCAGCCGTTACGGTTGCCGCCCCGACGGCCGTCACCGGGTAGGTGTTCGTGCGGGACGCCAGCGGCACCCAAACGGAGTCCGTGCGACCGAACCCGGTGAAGGCCAGGTCCTGACCGGCGGCCGGAGCGGTCGTGGCGATCGGCATCGGGGCGATGTCATCGACCGCGGTCTCCAGCTTGGCCAGAACGGCGTCCTGACCATTGCCAGCGGGCTCCACATGCGTAACCTTCACGCCCAGATCCCCGGTCCCGCTCGCGGTCTTGTCGTTCGCGACGTCCGGACCGAACAGCACACGTGCTGGAGCTGCCGGTGCCCCCGCGGCAAGCGTCGCCGGGTCGGCCGCGAAACAGCTCGCTGCCGTGAGCACCCACGAGCGATCCACGAGCGTTCCGGTGCAGGACCCGAGCCCCGTGCGGATCTTCGTGATCGCGGTCCGCGGATGCGTGGTCGTGGTCGCCGGGACATCCACGGCCGGGTCGGCCTGCACCTCGACCGCCACGATCGTCGACTGACCCGTCAGGCCCGTATCAACGCTGCGACGCCCACCCGCCGGAACCGGGATCTCCGTCTCCGGACCACCCGCCACGGAATAGGTCACGTCCATCGGCTGCTTACCAGCCTTCACGCCGAACGACGCCGCGATCTCGAGGTTCAACACCGCCGGACGGAACACCGTCTCGAAGCACACCTTCGCGCGCTTTCCCGACTTCTCGAACTCCACCTCGATCAGCCCGGCCGCGACGGGAACCGGGACCGGACACGTCACCACCCGCAACCCACCGTTGCCGTCCTTCAGAACGATCCCGGCCGCCGCGCCCACCGCGGCCCCATCCGGATACGCACCCGACTCCACGAGATACCCCGGAGCATCATCCGCCACCGCCGCCGACACCGGAACCGACACCAGCAACGCCGACACCAATGCCGCCGCCACCCCCACGGCCACACCACGACCCCGACGGGGAACTTTCAAAGAGAACATGCAATGCCTTTCAAGGGTCGGTGGCGCCTCGGGTCTGCGGTGATGCTCGATGCCCGCGAGAATTAGTCAGCGTGACGCCTATTGAGGAGGGCGCAGGGAAGCTGGCATCACCTTCGCCGGTACACGACCGCGGACACCGTTCGGGGTGTTTTCAAGTACGCCTCTGAGTTCCGATGGAACCCATTCGTCCCGCTTCAGGCTCCGCCGAATATCTTCCGCCTGCGCTGGTTCCTCGGACCACCTGTGGAGCACACCGCCTGCGAATTCCTCGACTCTTCCCTCCGTCAAGAACCGACGAACGAGTGGCGCGTACTCTGCGTCGTACCAGGTAATCCATTGCGGATCGGTGGGCAGACCGCCCCATTCGCCGTCGAAACCACGGGGCCTTGCCGTCGCGTATTTGCTGCTGTTCACCTCAGCGAATGCGAAGAAGCTCTCCGACGAACGCGCCATCTTCTCGATGAACGTGTGAACGTTGTCTACAGCTCCGGCCTTTTCGAGACCGTCGAGTTCGAAAACGGCAGATGCGCTCTGATAACCGGTGCGCGTGATGCTGGACCACGCTGAGATGCTCCCGGATAGTCCTTTGCCCGTCATCATCATTGCGCTCAGACGGCATTCCGCCCGATAGAGATCTCCGAACGCATCATCGCCATCCCGGGGTAGGCGGCCCTTCAAGGGCTCGCGGGGACCGAAGCGTACCGGCACGGCGGGCGGGAAGCTCTCTCGTGCGGACCGAAGGTAGTTGTCGGCCAGCGCCTTGGACCCCGGCGAATCCTCCATCCTCCGAAACCACTCGAGATGGACGTACAGCTTCGGTCCCGAAGAGCCACCTTTTGCCCGAGACTGCTGCGCGGGGACGTCATCCATCTGCGGATTCACGACGACACCATCGCTCTCGCGCGCAAGATTGGAGGCGTAGATGCGCGCGGCCGCCAGGTGGCGCGGATCGGGCTCCGCTCGGAAACTCTCTGCAGACTCGCTGACGTCGTACGGCACGTGGATGTTGTAGACCACAGCCACGCTCACTGTTTCGGCGACGCTGGCGGGAACGTCCTCTGAGTCGACCCCTGTCGGCCCCTCGAGCGTGAAAACAGGGCGGTCGAGTTCGTCGTGAGCGCTGATGCCCTTGGCTCCCCACCCCCGGTCACGCTGCACACGCACACCAGGGGACGATGCGATCTTTGCGAGCTCCCGCGGCGCGAGGCTCACTCTCGCGAACACATCCAGGTCGTATGACAAGTGAATGCTCCTTACTTGCACAAGGTCGGCAGTTTGTTATCGGACAGACTGCCTCCGACGGTATCCGGGAGGAATTTGACGGCGAAGGACATCTTGTCGTGTCCGTCGCACAGCATCTTGAGCAGTGGCGCTGTCAGATGCGTCTGAGAGTTCACAGTCAGCACGAACTCCGACCTGTTCGTCGCCTCGACCAATTTGATGTCATCGAGGATCTGGCTGCTCAAGTACTGGGTCTTCACGTTCTTGACCTCCATGATCGAAGTTGCCGTCACGTGGTCGGGAATCCGATTCTTCTTGAGGTCGAGATCCGGGAAGTCCGACCTGGTGAAGGTCGTCTTCTGGCTTTGGCTCGAGAACGGGATCCCCGCCGCTGTCTCGCCCTTCTGCCCCTTGATATGAGCGGGGTCCTTCGGGTCGTAGGTGGAATCGGTGGGTTTGAAGGGCCCGCAGTCTCTCGGCGCCGGCCCGGTGCATCCGCTCAGGACATCGTCGGCCTTGGTCTTGTTCTTCTTGAGAAGGCTGAAAGCGTCGCCGACCTTGTTGATGAAGCCGACGACCTTGTCGGCGAGCTTCATGATCAGCGGGATCGACTCGACGAGCTTGGCGAGCTTGCCCCAGGGCGCGAATCCGATGATCGCCATGAAGCACGCACCGACGTCTCCCTTGGTGACGCAGTCCATGATGTCTGTCACGCCGATGAGGTCGAGAAGGACCTTGCCCCCCTCCTGGATGATGAAGTTCAGCAGGGCATCAGGCTGTGTCAACGCGTGTGCGTCCTTCAGCCGCTGCACCTCCGCATCACCACCGAGCGCGTACGCGGCGTCGATCTGCGCCTGCGTGAGCTCCCCCTCCTTGCCCGCGGGAGGCGGGAAGTTGTTCGCGCCGTCTTCCGCGCGCTGCTTCGACGCCGCGATCTCGCGCGCCTCGGTCGCAGCCTTCACCGCAGCCTGCGCGTCCAGTCCGGCGTTCGTCGCCGAGGTGGCCGCACGGCTCGCCGCATCGTTGGCCCGTGATGCCGCCGCGCTGGCGGACTGCGCCGACGATGTCGCCTGCGCGGCGAACCCGTTGGCCTTCTTGGCGTCCGCTGTCGCAGCCGTCAGCGCCTGATGCGCTCGCTGCGACGACTGACGCGCCTCGTTCTCGGAAGCAGTCGCCTGGTTGGCTGAAGTAGCCGCCTGCGCAGCCCAGCCCTGCGCCTCCTGCGCATACTTCCGAGCCAGGTCGGCGCTGGCTTGTGCCTCGGCCGCCGCCTGCCGTGCCGTCGCTGCGGCCTTCTCGGCGAGCGCAGCTGCTTCCCGCGCTGCGGCCGCTTGCTGGTCGGCCAGATGCAGCATGCTCTGCATCTGCGCCACGTGAGCCGCAGTGTCGTTGTCGCGCTTGGCAGCTTCGTACTGGCCCTGCTCGAGGAACCTCTTCAGCGCCGCCTTGGAACCTTCGAGCGCGATGTTCGCGGCCGCCTGCACCTCGGGGCCACCCGACGTGCTGAGGGCGAAGGCCGCTGCACGCTGGTCGACCTCCAGTGCGTCGTACTGTCCTTCGGCGATGAACTTCGCGAGAACCGCGGGGTCGTCGGCGTCGAGCGCGCGGTTCGCCTCGCGCTGCATGGCCGGTCCACCTTCGGTGGCCAGCACGAATGCGATCTGCCGGTTCTCGAGGTCACGGATCTCGGGGAGCCGTTCGGTGAGGAATGCGGAGACATACTCCTCACCGTTCTCGAGGACGTCGTACGCCTCGCTCTGCAGCATGGTGTTGTCGCCGTCGTACAGCAGGGCCTTCGCTTCGTCCCACTGGTCCTGCTCGAGCGCGATGCGGTACCCGTTCTTGAAGAACTCGACGACGGCCTCATCGTTCCCGATGACAGCCTGCTCTGCTGCGGCGGCGATCCACGGGGTTCCCGACGTGATCAGAGCCAGCATCGCCGAACGCGCCTCCGGCAGCAGCTCCTGCAGGTTGGCATTCGGAGCCGTGATTTTCTTCAGGAACGCGCTGCTCTCCGCAACCGCTGCTGCGCCCTCCTTCTTCGCCTCGTCCTTGAGCTCCTTCTCCTCCGCTTCCTCTGCTGCGGCGATCTCCGCCTGTGCCAGTCCGAATTCCTCTTCAGCGGCAAGACGCTCCGCATCGGCCTTCCGCGCCAGGGTGAAGATGGTCTTCGCGAGTTCGACATCCTTCGTCGCGGCTTCCGCGGCAGCGGCCGCCTTCGCCGAAGATGCGGTCGCTCGTGCGGCTGCCCCCTGTGCGACGCCGGCCTGAGCTGCTGCCGTGTCCGCCTCGATCGCAGCAGCGTTCGCGTTGTCCGCTGCACGACCGGCCGCATCCCGCGCCTGCTGTGCGACAGCCGAAGTCTCGGCGGCAAGTCGATCAGTCCGCGCCGTCGCGGATGCGGCGCGGTTCTTCGCCGCGTTCGCCTTCGCCGCAGCTGCCCGTGCCTGCGCGGCAGCAGCCGACGACACTCCCGACGCCTGAGAGGCTTCCATCGCATACCCGGCCGCCTCGCCCGAGTAGCCTGCCGCGGCCCCTGCTGCCTGAGATGCACGGTTCGCCGCGTTCGTCGCGGTCTCCGCCTCGGCCGCGGCCCGCTTGGCCTTCGCTGCCTTGTCGGCGGCGTCGCGCGCCTTCTCCGCCTCGGCGCGCGCCGCGGCCGCCATGCCTGCCTGGCCCGCCGCATTCGCGGCCGCACCATCGGCGTTCGCAGCAGCACGGTTCGCCCGAGCCGCAGCCGAAGCGGCCGTTCCGGCCGCGCTCATCGACGCATTCATCGCCTGGTGCGCTGCGGCAGCTGCCTGCACAGCGAGATCGGCGGCATCGGCCGCCTGACGAGCGAGTCCCGCCGCTCTGCTCGCAGCAGCGCTCGCCTGCTCAGCGTTGCCCTGCGCGGCGGCGGCCTGCTGAGCAGCGCGCTGCGTCGCCTCCTTCGCGAGCTTGGCGGCGAGGACCGCCTGGGCGGAAGCGTTGTCGGCATTGCGACGCTCCTCCTGAGCGACCAGGTTCGCCGCGATCACCTGATTGGTCAGTTGGGCGATCGTCGCCGTCTCGGCGTCGCGCGCGCTGGCGACGAACTGCCCGTACCGCAGGAAGTCGGCGACGGCCTGCGTGTCCTCAGATCCATCCGGAAGAGTGGCGTCGAGCGCCGCCTCCGCCGCGGCGATCACACTGGGCGACCCGGTCGAGGCGAGCACGTAAGCCGCCGCCCGGTCATCGATGATCTTGGCGTCGTACTGACCGATCAGCAGGAACTGCGAGACGGCGCTCGGGTCGTCCGAATCCAGCGCCTTGTTGGCCTCTCGCTGGACTGTAGGCGTCCCGGTGTCGGCAAGCACGAACGTCGCCGAGCGGTCGTCGACCTCCCAGGCGTCCTTCCACCCCTCGGTGACGAACGCGCGAAGCTGATCGGGATTGTTGGCCGTGAGCGCGGACTCCGCCTGTTGGCGCACGGCCCGGCCACCCGCGAGGCTCAGTCGCAGAGCGATGAGGCGGTAGTCCTGCGCGATCGCCTCATGTTGCCCGGTGGTGATGAAGCTCTCGATGCTCTGCCCGCCCTTGAGCAGCGCCTGCCGCGCGGCCGCCTGCACGGCAGGCCCGCCGTCGGTGAACTGCGTGACCACTCCGGCGGCATCCGTCGAAGGCGTGAAGAGCCCTTCCGATGCGGCTACCTGCGTGCGCGCGGTCGCCGCGGCAGTCGCCGCGGACGCCTCGAGCGGCTGGAAGAGGCCCACAGCGACGACGGTCGTCATCAGCATCGCGGCGAACGCCAACGGGAGTCGCCGGACAGGCGCGAAACGCAGGCGCCGACGGTGAGATCTGGTCTTCATCGCGGGACTCTTCTCCAGGGGACACGACAGGGATCGAACCGCGTGGAGATCGCGAGCGCAGCGGTGACGGTGCCCCTCGGCGAGTCAGGGCGCACGCGCGCAAGCACGGCGGAACGCACGCAGACCACGACCTCGAACGGGACCGTCACGCTTCGACCGTGGGCTTGCGGCGGTACTCGCTCGGGACTCTATCCGTCGGCTGTGAGTGTTGTCTGTCCCCCGAACGGCCTACTTGACGCTGAGGTTTCCCTGTGAATCCCCGATTTCCGTCCCCATATGAGAACTTATGGATTTCAGATGACAGACGAAGTCGGGTGAAACTTTTTCTCCACTCGGATGAGGAACGTGAACGGCGCGCAACGATCTCCTGAATCAGCTCCCTCGCACGTGCGCGGTCGTCGTCCGAAATACGACGACGGCTGGCACTCGCGCGGCTCGCTCGATGTCGGACACCCCTGTCAGGATCGGAGGATGCCAGCAGCCGCATCCGGCGACCCCGAGATCACCTCCGACGGGATCCGCGCCGATACCGGAGCACCGAAGAAGCAGGGTGCGCTCGTCCTCATCGCCGCGCTCGTCACGGTCGTGCTGTGGGCGTCGGCGTTCATCGGCATCCGCGGAGCGGGTCCGCATTACGACCCGGGCGCTCTGGCGCTGCTCCGCATGGCCGTCGGCACGGCCGTGCTGACGATCATCGCGATCCGGCACGGCATCCGCATCCCCGCCCGACGCCACTGGCTGCTCATCGCGGTCTGGGGCATCGGCTGGTTCTGCGTCTACAACCTCGCGCTCAACAGCGCGGAACTGACCCTCGATGCGGGCACCGCTGCGATGGTCGTGAACCTCGCGCCCCTCATGGTCGTCGTCTTCAGCGGACTGTTCCTGCGTGAGGGATTCCCGAAGCCGCTCGTGATCGGCGCACCCATCGCCTTCCTCGGGGTCGTGCTCATCGGCATGAACTCCACCTCCAGCGCCGGCCCCGACATCACGGGACTCCTGCTCGCCCTCCTCGCGGCTGTCATGTACGCCGGCTGCACGCTCGTGCAGAAGCGTCTGCTCACCTCGGGCGTCGACGCCACCACCCTCACGTGGCTCGGCGCGGGGGTCGGCACCGTCGCACTGCTGCCCTGGACCGGCAACCTCATCGGCTCTCTCCAGACGGCACCGCTCGATGCGACGCTCTGGGTCGTCTACCTCGGCATCTTCCCCACGGCGATCGCCTTCACGACGTGGGCGTACGTTCTGCAGCGCAGCACTGCGGGGCAGACGTCGGCCACCACCTATGTCGTGCCGGCAATCGCGATCCTGATGTCGTGGGCGATCCTGGGTGAGGTGCCGACGCCGCTGATGTTTCTCGGCGGCGCGCTCTGTCTGCTGGGCGTGCTGATCACGCGTCTGCGGTGGCGGCGACGCGCCTGAGTCATCGCCCCCCACCGGCGCGGCCCGCGAGTGACGCTACAGTTTCGCTCGGAGGCGAAATGACGACCTGGTGGCCCTACGTACGACTGGCAGCATCGGTTCTGGCCGTGGCGGCGATCGTCGCCCAGCTGGTGCGCACTCTCGAGATCGCCCTCAGCTCGGAGACCGCGTGGGGCGCACACCTGCCCACGGTGTTCGTGAACTTCTTCAGCTTCTTCACGATCCTCTCCAACGTGCTGGCGGCCGTGGTCCTCGCCATCGGCGGCATCTGGGCTCTCGCGAACCGGAAGACCACGTCGGCCGAACCGCGGTGGCTGGCGGTGCTCCTGGTGTGCGCCAGCACCTACATGATCGTCACCGGCGTCGTCTACAACACGCTGCTGCGCGGGATCGAGCTGCCGCAGGGCTCGACCGTCCTCTGGTCGAACGAGGTGCTGCACGTGGTCATCCCGCTCATCATGCTCGTCGACCTGCTCTTCGCGCCTCGCCGTCGGGCGCTCGGCTGGAGTGCGGTCGGGATCGCCGCGGTCTTCCCGATCGTGTGGGTCGCCTACACGCTGATCCGGGCGAACCTCGTGATCGCGCCCGCGACAGGAAAGCACTGGTGGTATCCGTATCCGTTCCTCGATCCGCACCTCAACGGCGGCTACGGGGGCGTGGCGCTCTGGGTGCTGCTGATCGCGGCGATCATCATCGCCACCGCCGCCTTCGTGGTCTGGGTCGGCCGGTTTCGGGGCACGCGCGACACCGCGTGACGATGCCCCTCCCCTCCACAGACGGAGGGAAGGGGCATAGACCGAGAGGCTCAGACTGCGGCGAGCGCCTCGCGGTCATCATCACGCGGCTGACCGGCGATGATCCGTGTCGTCTCGGTGGCGTCCGGATCGACGTCGAGATAGCGCTCGAGCGAATCGTCGAGCTCTTCGAGCCACGGCGTGTGGTGCACGACGGCGATCGTGCCCGTCATGACCGACTCGTAAGTGCGGTCGCGATAGCCCATGATGTCTTCCTTCTTGTCGTGCTTCCACGCGAGGAAGATCTCCACGACCCGGTCGATGTCGAACTCCGGGTAGTCGGTGAGCTGGAGGAGATCACGGATGTAGTCGGCCTGGAAGCGGATCTCCGCCGCAGCCGAGTCGATGCGGTCGAAACGGGCGCGCCACTCGGCGATGGAGGCCGCGCGCTCCTGCTCGTCGGGCAGTTCGAGACGGCCGAGGATGAGGTCGCGCACGTACCAGGCCTGCACGTCGAACATGTTGAACGTGAACCACTGGTCCTGCGCGCCCAGGTAGGTCAGGCGCGGATTGCCCTGCCACACGACGCCCCGGTACAGGCCTTCCGGGTAGACGTTGTTGGGTGATGACAGGGCCAGGTCATCGGGCAGGAACGGGTACTTGTGCAGATATCCGGTGCACAGGATGACCGCATCGACGTGCTTCGAGGAGCCGTCCGCGAAGAACGCGGTACTGCCCTCGAGGCGTTCGAGGACCGGACGCTCCTCGATGCCTTCGGGCCAGTCGTATCCCATCGGTGCCGAACGGAAGCTCGCCGTGACCGAACGGGCACCCATCTTGAACGCCTGGCTGCCGATGTCCTCCGCCGAGTAGCTCGACCCGATCACGAGCACATCGCGATCTGCGAAGGCCTCTGCGCCTCGGAAGTCGTGGGCGTGGCTGATGTAGCCGGGGAAGGTCTCGATCCCGGGGAAGTCCGGCACATTCGGGAAGGAGAAGTGCCCGGTGGCCACGATGACGCGATCGAACTCCTCGACGTGCGACCGGCCGCTCGGCAGATCCTCACTGGTGAGCGTGAAGACCTCGCGCTCCTGGTCGAACTCGATCCAGCGCACCACGGTCTGGAAGCGGATCAGCTCCCGCACATCGCTCTTCTCCAGGCGTCCGGCGATGTAGTCCCACAGCACGGGGCGCGGCGGGTACGAGGAGATGGGACGGCCGAAGTGCTCGTCGAAGCTGTAGTCGGCGAATTCCAAAGCCTCCTTCGGGCCGTTCGACCACAGGTTGCGGTACATGCTCGAATGCACGGGTTCCCCGAACTCATCGAGCCCTGTGCGCCAGGTGTAGTTCCACTGTCCGCCCCAGTCGGCCTGCTTCTCGAAGCAGACCAGCTCGGGGATCTCCGCCCCCGCGCGGGCTGCGGATTCGAAGGCCCGCAGCTGTGCCATGCCCGAGGGGCCGGCGCCGATGATCGCTACTCGTTCTCTGTTCGTCACGTATCGTCCTCACACTTGCGTCATGTATCGATGAGCGGCCGCATCCGAGCGAGGAACAGGTCTGTCCCGGTGGGAGCGGAAAGCTCGACCGACCCGGAAAGCGGCTGCTCTTCGACGTTAGCAGGGCCGGTGATCGGGCCCCGGCGGGGGATCCCGCGCGATGACGCAGGGCGGGGAGCCCGGATCCGCCCCCGGGGTCCGAGCTCCCCGCGCCGCTCGAACTGCTGTTCCTCGACCGCCGCTCGCAGTAGCCGTATCTGCGAGGAACGGCCGCCTCTCCTCCGCCGGGAGATCATCCGCTGGATGTACGACGTCGGCACTCAGGGCCGATGCCCTGTGTTGCGGCCCCGTCCTAGCGTGGAAGACATGTCAACCACCGTCTCCCCTTCAGCCCTGTCCGCCCCTGCGACCTCGACCGCGAAGGGGACAGTCAGTCTCGTTCTCGGGATCTGCTCTCTCTTCGCCGGCTGGACCTTCTTCGCGCCGGTCATCGGACTCATCTTCGGCATCCTCTCGCTGCGTCACGAGCCGCAGGCACGCACCAGGGCCGGCTGGGGAGTCGCCCTCAACGCGATCGCCATGAGCCTCTGGGTCATCACGCTCGTCGTCGTCCTCGCATTCGGAGGGGTCGCGGCCGTCGCGACGATGTTCGGCCAGTGACGTCCGCCGCATGCATGACGCTTCGACGGATGCAGGAGGTCTGCACGACGAAACCTCCTGCATCCGCGATCGGTTCATGCAGGTGAGCGGAGCGTGATCGTCAGACCACACACAGCCGGCCGCTCCGTCGTTGCGATTACGCTGGTCCGCGGGGGACGGCCGCGACACGGGTCCCCGAACGAGGGAGCCTACCGATGACCGAGTCCTCCACACCGGACCTGCGGACGATCGCCGCACCGCCGCCTCCGCCCGGCCCCGCGCAGACGCACCCGCCGACAGCTCCCGCCGCGCCCACCAACACCGCACCCACCAACACCGCGCCCACGGACGCCGAGATGGCCAGGGCCTCCGAGGTGCTGCGAGTCATCTCGACCTCGTACTCCGCGAAGATGGTCGGCCAGGACCGTCTGCGCACCAGCCTGCTCGTCGCCCTCATCGCCGGCGGCCACATTCTGCTCGAGAGCGTGCCGGGACTCGCCAAGACCACCGCGGCGAGCACCCTCGCCGACACCGTGAAGGCGCAGTTCAAGCGCATCCAGTGCACCCCCGACCTGCTGCCGAGCGACATCACGGGCAACCAGATCTACGATGCGGCGACCGGCTCGTTCCGCACGGTGCTCGGCCCCGTGCATGCGAACTTCGTGCTGCTCGACGAGATCAACCGCTCCAGCGCCAAGACGCAGAGCGCCATGCTCGAGGCGATGCAGGAGCATCAGACCACGATCGGCGGAGAGATCCACCACCTGCCCAAGCCGTTCCTGGTGATCGCGACGCAGAACCCGATCGAGCAGGAGGGCACGTATGAGCTGCCCGAGGCGCAGATGGACCGCTTCCTGCTCAAGGAGATCGTCGAGTACCCGAGCCCCACCGAGGAGCTCGAGGTGCTCAGCCGCATCGACTCCGGCGTGCTCGACCCCGACCGGCACGTGACCAGCGCCGTCAGCCTCGACGACGTGCACCTGCTGCAGGATGTCGCGAGCCGCATCTACGTCGACCCCGCGATCCGCAACTACATCGTGTCGATCGCCTACGTCACCCGCAATCCCGCGCCGTACATCGGCGAGGAGCGCGCCCGCTTCATCAAGTACGGCGCGAGTCCGCGCGCGAGCATCGCCTTCCTGCAGGCCT
Organism: Microbacterium sp. Ag1; assembly: GCF_001005635.1. Classification (NCBI taxonomy): domain Bacteria; kingdom Bacillati; phylum Actinomycetota; class Actinomycetes; order Micrococcales; family Microbacteriaceae; genus Microbacterium; species Microbacterium sp. Ag1. The sequence continues at coordinate 134,244 of NZ_LBCR01000029.1, read as the reverse complement.
CCCGTGCGCTGGCCCTCCTCAAGGGACGCGCGCACGTGCTGCCCGAAGACATCCGCGAACTGCGGCACCTGATCCTCCGGCACCGCGTGCTGCTGACGTTCGAGGCCGACGCCGAGGGCATCCGCAGCGAGGAGATCATCGACCAGATCTTCGCCTCGGTCCCGACCCCCTGACCCGGCGCCTCGGGACTCATCGCCACATGCCCAGCCTGATCACGCAGGTGAAGAGCAAGCTCTTCATCCATTCGATGCGCAAGTCGCTGCACGCGCTCGACGGCGCCTACGCGTCGTTGCTGCGTGGACGGAGCCTCGACTTCGAGGACCTGCGCAAGTACGAGTACGGCGATCAGGTGCGCGACATCGACTGGCGTGCGACCGCCCGACTGGGGACGCCCCTCGTGAAGCGCTCGCGCGCCACCCGCATGCACACCGTGCTGTTCGTGGTCGACACCGGGCGCTCGATGTCGGCCCTCGCGGCGGACGAGCAGTCGAAGAAGCAGCTCGCGATCCTCGCGACGGGTGTGCTCGGCGTGCTGACGCTGCGTCACGGCGACGACTTCACCACTGTCTACGGCGACTCCGCGAAGGTGCGCCGCCTCGCACCGGGACGCAGCGAGGGCGCTCTCGAACACGCGCTGCGCACGATCGACAGGGCCGTGGACGAGAGCAGCGCCCCGAGCGACCGCGACGCCCTGCTCTCCTTCGTCACACGCACGATCGCCCGCCGCATGATCGTGGTGGTGATCACCGACGAGGCTCCCCTCACGAGCGAGACCGAGCGGATGCTGCGCCGACTTCGAGTGCAGCACGACGTGCTGTGGCTCACGCTGCGCGATGCCGAGCCCGTGCTCGATCACGCCACGGCGCGCATCCGCAGGGACGTCGACAGCCGATGGCAGGTGCCGGGTTTCGTGCAGGGCGACCGCGAGATCGTGCAGGAGCTGACCGCCCAGCGCGAGGCCGAAGCCGCGCACCTCGACGATCTGCTCACCCGCATGGAGATCAGCCACTCCACGCTGGACGGGCAGGACCATGCCGTCGCCCAGCTGCTGACGTTGCTGAACCGGAGGTCGAATGCCCGGCTCTGACGACCTCTACCCGCCGGCCCAGTACGGCTGGGGGTGGCTCCTGCTCGCGATCGGCATCCTCGCGCTGCTGGTGCTCGGCGCGTGGCTGTTGATCGCGCTCACCCGACCGCGTCGCGCCCTCGCCACCGCGGACCCGAATGCCGGGCAGGCTCCGCTCATCATCGACGTGCTGTCGCAGCTGCGCACAGAGTACCTGGCCCGGATCCAGCAGATCGAGACGGACTACCGGGAACGGCGCCTGTCGGCACGGCAGGCGAACGTCGAGTTGAGCAGGGTCGTGCGCGCCTTCGTGAACGAGTACAGCGGCCTGGAGGCGCCGGTGCTCGCACTCGACGACCTGGTGGCGCGCGGCGTCCACCCGGCTCTCATCGACGCGCTGGGCAGGCACTACTATCCGAGCATCTTCCGACCCGGCCCGGTGATCGACCCCGTGGCCGGCGCCGAAGCGGCGAGGACGGTGGTGCGCACATGGCACTAGCGAACATCTGGATGCTGGTGGGCGCGGTCGCCGTCGTGCTGGTGGCGCTCGCGATCGGGCTCGTCCTCGGACTCCGACGGGAGGGGCGTGCCGGGGAAGGAGACGCCGCCCGCGTCGCCCGCGCCGAACGCCTGCGCACACTGCCCTCGTTCCGCCGTGCCCTGACGCGACGGGCACTCGCGCTGTCCGGCGTCCTCGCGCTCGGCGCGGCAGCCGCGATCGTGTCGGGGGTGGTTGCCGCGCGGCCGATGTCTGCGCAGACCGTGCAGCCCGTCAACACGAGCCGCGACATCATGCTGTGTCTCGACGTCTCCGGCTCCATGACCGAGGTCGACGTCGAGGTGCTGAACGTCTTCGACGAGCTGTTGGACAGCTTCGAGGGGGAGCGCATCGGCCTGACGATCTTCAACAGCTCGCCCGTGCAGATCTTCCCCCTCACCGACGACTACGACTTCGTCCGCGAGCACCTGGCCAGCATGACCGAGAGCTTCGACTTCATCGACCAGGTTCCGGAGCACTGGATCGGCACGCTCAACGGCAACGGCGCCTCCCTGATCGGCGACGGCCTCGCGGCGTGCGCGATGGGCTTCGACCACCCGGACGATGAGCGTTCGCGCTCGGTGATCTTCGCCACCGACAACGAGGTCAACGGCGCCTCGATCGTGACGCTGGAGGAAGCCGCCGCCTACGCCGCCTCGAAGGACGTGCGCGTCTTCGCACTGAACCCCGTCCAGGGCAAGGACGCCGATGTGAGCGCCGAGCTCAGCGCGGCAGCAGAGGCGACGGGGGGCGCCGCGTTCGGGCTGCGCGACACGACCACCGTCTCCGACATCGTGGACCAGGTGCAGGAGCAGGAGGCGACCGAGCTGCGCGGAGAGGCGCAGGTGGTCTGGACCGACACCCCGAACCTGTGGATCGTGGTGCTCTGCCTCAGCGTGCTCGGGTTCGTCATGGTGCTGTGGAGGGTGCGACTGTGATCTTCCAACCCGTGCTCAACCCACTGCTGATCGCGCTGCTGTGCGCACCGGTCCTCGCCGTCGCCGTCTGGGTGCTTGTCCGTGCGCCGAAATCGGGCGGCGTGCCGATCACGGACGGGCGCGCACTCGCCGGGCATCGTGCACTGTGGGCCATGCGGCTGCTGCTGGTGCTCGCCTGCGTCGCGCTCCTGCTTCGTCCCGGCATTCCCGGCGGAGCCACGCAGACCCTCGCGACCGACACCGACATCGTGCTGGTGGTCGACACCACGGCGAGCATCGTGGCCGAGGACTGGGGCGACGGGGAACCGCGGCTCGACGGCATCCGCGAGGACGTGCGCGCGCTCGTGGAGGAGTACCCGGGGGCACGCTTCGCGCTCATCACCTCGGATGCCGCCGCCCAGCTGCGGGTTCCCCTGACCACGGACACCACCGCGCTCTTGGGTTCGCTGCAGGTGCTGCGCCCCGAGGTCACCAGCCAGTCACGCGGAAGCTCGATCGGCATCGCCGCTCCGCTGCTTTCCGAGACGCTCGCGTCGGCGGCCGAGTCGTCTCCCGACCGCTCGCGCATGGTGTTCTACTTCGGCGACGGAGAGCAGACGGTCGACACGCCGCCGGAGTCGTTCAGCGCAAGCGAGAAGTACACCGATTCGGGAGCCGTGTTCGGCTACGGCACAGCCGAGGGCGGGCCGATGCGCATCACCACGGGCGGCGTCTCGGATCAGGGAGGCGACTACATCCAGTACCAGGGCGCCGATGCGCTCTCGGTGATCGACGAGTCGACCCTCGAGACGATCGCCGATGACCTCGGTGTGGAGTACTCGCATCGGACGGCGGACACCGCGCCCGTGCTTCCCGCTGCCCCGTCCACCACGACCGATTACGCCGATTCGGGCGAGGTCGGCAACGTCATCGAGCTGTACTGGATCGCCGCGCTCGTCGTCCTCGCCATCCTCGGCGTCGAGCTCGCCCGTGCCACGATGCTGATCGCGCGGCTCCGACGACTCCGCGCCCCGAGGCACGTTTCGAGCTCTCGAAGCGAAGAGGGGGGAACCTTGTGACCGTGTCCTCAGACGCCGCCGCCCTTCTCCGGTCCAACCGCCACCGTCGCCGCGTCCGCCGCTGGGTGGCGATCGGGACGATTCCGCTCACACTCGCCGCGCTTCTCTTCGTGGGCAAGCTGCTGAGCATGTACGCCTTCGCGCACCAGGCCATCACCGCCTACGTCGTCGACGACTTCGCCGGCGCTGAGGCCTCCGCGCGTGGACAGGACTTCCTCAACTGGTTCGAGCCGTACAAGGCGCCCTTCAACATCGGCACGGCACTCGGTGCGGCCGAGCAACTCCCCGAAGCCCGTGTCCAGCTCGAAGAGGCGCTCGACCTCGCGACCGGCCTCGAAGTGTGCGCGGTGCGGATCAACCTCGCGCTGATCATCGAGCGCATGGGCGATGCGGCCCGGGCGGACGGCGACGGCACGGGCGCAACGGCGCTCTACGGCGAGGCGCTCGGAATCACCGCCGACACCCCGGAGGAATGCCGCAGCGACGAGGCACAGCAGCAGTCCCCCGACCCGCAGCGCGACATGTCCGACTCCCTCGACGGCACGGCGGACCGGCTGAAGCAGAAGCAGCAGGAGGAGCAGCAGCCCCAACCGCAGCCACAGCCCGGCGAGAAGGAGCAGCCCTCCGAGGACAAGCTGAAGGGCCTCCAGGACAAGCTCGAGCAGGGCACGCAGGAGCGTGACCAGCAGCAGGGCGACGACCCCGGTGGCTCGGGGACGGAGAAGCCGTGGTGAGCGACCACGAGAGGCAGCGCGCTCGCTACCTCTCGGGCACCGAGGGCGCTCCCCCCGTTCCTCCGCCCGGGGGGTATCGCGGGGCGCGTCGTGAGGCCTGGGGATCGACGCCCGCCCCGCCCGTGGCGGTTTCCATGCCTGCGGAGGAGCCGAAACAGCCCGCGAACGCCCTCGGCTGGATCGCCCTCACCGCATCCATCCTCTTCGCGCTCATCCTGCTCGGCACCTTCGTCGCCGGCGGCACCGACCTCCTCTACGGGGTCACGATGCTCGCACTGCAGCTCGTGGTCGCCGGCGTGATCATCGCGGCGCTTTTCTCCGTGCGCGGACGGAAGCTCGGGGCGATCGGCCTGGTCATCGCGATCCTGTTCAACGTCGCGACGGTCGGCGGCATGAGCGCACTGCAGACCTCGGCCTCGGGCAACTACGAGGGCACGAAGACGGCCGCCCAGAGACACGCGGAAGCCTATCCCGGGATCAAGGGCACCGATCCGCAGAAGGCGTTGTCTCAGCAGTCGCTCGACGAGGTACGAGCGCAGACCGAGACGCTGTTCGCCGACATCCGGGCGCGACTCACCGACGAGTTCGGCTTCACCTGGACGCGGGTGGGCGATGAAGACCTGCGCCCGGAGCGCAACGGCTACGGCGGGGAGTCGATGCTGGTCGAGTTCACCTCCGCCGCCTGGGCGACCAACGAGCCTGTCCAGGGCTACGACCGAAAGCGCGCCGTGATGGCCGTGATCAGCGAGGTGGTCGTCGACCACGGGCTGTGGGACCTGTACTCGTTCAATGATCCCGCGGTGTCGGGCATCGACCCCGCGATGATCGCGAAGCTGTACGGCAGCGACGACCCGCGCACGCAGACCACGTGGGAGTACTACACCGAGAACTTCCCCGACCCTCTCCGCTTCTACGCCACGATCAATGACCTCTCGAACGATTCGGACGGCGGCTTCCGCACCGCACGGGAGGCGCAGAACGCGCGCACCGGCGAGCCGCTGGAAGGGCTGCAGCTGACGGCGATCGCGAGCGGGGTGCTCAGCGAGGCGGATCGTGCCGAGTTCCAGGAGAAGCTGAAGGACTACCCCGGCTTCGAGTGAAGCGCTCGACGGCCGTTCAGAAGCCGAGGGTCAAGAGCATCCGCGCCACCACGTACCTGGCGTGGCCGCGGGACGTGCGCGGGTCATACCCGAGCGCATCGACGAGCACGCTCAGGCGTTCCTGCACGCTGGAGTGGTGCCGCCCGAGCCGCGCGGCTGCGGCGCGCACGCTCCGTTCCTCGCTGACGGCGTCGAGAAGCTCCCGACTGCGCTCATCGAGTGCCGCGAGTGCCGCCGCATCAGGGTGGAGGGGCCCCCGCCCCGCAGCCTCGGCGACGAGCAGCAGACCACCGAGGTCGGCGGCATCGACCACCGGCTCCTCCGGGCTGGTCAGTCGCACGGCCACGAGCGCCGACGCCCACGACGCGGGAAGACCCTCCGCCGGGCCGACGATGCCGAGCCCCAACCGCAGGTCGACACGGTGCGGCCAGGCATCGACGGGCTGCATCTCGGCGTCGAGGATCGTCGCTCGCGTCAGGCCGTGCCGGGTGGCGACGACAGCCGAGGGATGCACCGGCAGCGGAGCGGGGTCGGGAGGAGAGGCGACGAGCCGCAGGGAGTCCGCAGCGATGCGGAGTCGAGGCAGTGCCGCTGCCCTCTCCTCCGCACCGGCATAGGAGCTGATGGCGAGTTCGACCGCGCTCTCGGGGCCGACCGATCGGCGCGCCCTGATGATCCCGAGGGCGAGACTGAGCCGTTCCAGGATCATCGCGTCGTTCGTGTGCGCATCGCCTTCGCGCTCGATCCAGGCGACCGCATCCGGTCCGCTCTCCCGTACCGGCCAGGAGTGAGACGGCTCGACGGGATCGATGCGCACCCCGTCGGCCCGCACACGCATGATCTGTCTGCCGTCACGCTGTCCGACGGTCGCGCCGCTCAGCACCGCCGCACCTCGCAGCATGCTCTCGACTCCCACGGAGCGGGCGACGAGGGCGTCGAAGTAGGTGACGACCTTGAGCGTCTCGCTCGCATCCGGGTCGAGGGCGGTGAGACGCCCCAGCAGATCTTGCATGTCGGGCTCCATCGCACGGGGATTCCACCCTATGGGGTGGGAGTTCCCTCTTCCGGTCGACGCGGGCTCAGGAGAGCAGCCGGTTCACCCAGTCGTCGCGGGCGGCGAGCATGGCCTGCGCGACCGCCGTGTGCGGAGCGAACATGTCGAAGCCGTGGAACCCCCCTGCCCAGACGTGCAGTTCCGCCTGCACCCCGGCCTCCCAGAGCTTCGTGGCGTAGGCGACGTCCTCGTCGCGGAACACCTCCGCGCTGCCGCAGTCGATGAAGGCGGGCGGCAACCCACTCAGGTCGGTCGCTCGTGCGGGGGCGGCGTACACGGAGACGTCGTCCGTCCCGACGCGGTCGCCCAGGAGCGCGGTCCACCCCGTCACGTTCGAGCCGCGGTCCCAGACGCCGATCCCGTCGATCTGGTGCGTCGACACGGACTCGTCTCGGTCGTCGAGCATCGGGTAGATGAGCAGCTGGCCGATCAGTTCGGGGCCCTTCCGATCGCGGGCGAGCAGGGCGGTGCCCGCGGCCAGCCCACCCCCGGCACTGCCTCCGCCGATCAACAGCCGGGAGAGGTCGATGCCGAGCTCCTCGGCGTGCTCCGCGGTCCACAGCAGGCCCGCGTAGCAGTCCTCCACCGGGTACGGATCCGGGAACTCGGGGGCGAGCCGATACTCGACGGTGACGATCACGCCGTTGAAGCGCTCCGCCCAGTCGAGGAAGCCGGCCACGCCGAGCCAGCGGTTGCCGATGATCATGCCGCCGCCGTGCGTGTGGAAGAAGCCGGGGCCGGTGCCGGTCCTGCCCTCCTTCTCGATCACGGAGACGACGATCTCGTCGCCACCATGACCCGCGATCGAGACGTCCCGTCGGGTGAAGCCGCGGTCGGCGAGCACGGCGAAGATCTCGTCCTCCCCGCTCACCGGCGACTGGCGCAGCAGCGGGATCATCTCTGCCGTCAGGGTCGGCGGCAGCTGGTCGGCGACGAGGGCGAGAGCGGCCTCGAGCTCGGGATCGAACGGCGGTCGCGCCAGGGTCGTGTCGGTCATCAGAACTCCTTTGTCCTCGGCCGCCATCGCAGCGGCTTCCCGCCAGCCTCGTGCACACCGTACCCGAGGGTAACCCGCCAGCCGAGGCCGATCCTGCGCCGTGCGTCCGCCGAGTGGCGGGTTCTCCTGCGCCGAGGGTGAGGACTCCCTTGAAGGGCATCGACGCCCTGGCTAGCCTGGCGCCACAGGGAAGGAGTGCACGCATGATTCGAGTACTCGACGAACAGCAGGCCTATGAGCTGCTGACCACGACCACGATCGGGAGGATCGGCTTCGTCCACGAGGAGCGGGTGCAGATCTATCCGGTGAACTTCGCGCTGTCAGGGCGCGATCTGGTGCTGCGCACATCGCCCGAGGGCGTCCTCGCCGATCTCACGCGAGAAGCCGCCACGCCGGCCGCGTTCGAGGTGGACTACCACGACCCGCTCGGCAGCACGGCATGGAGCGTGCTGGTGCACGGCACGCTGTCTCGGGTGGCGGACGACGACGTCGCCGGCGTCGCCGCGCGCGTCAATCCGTGGGCGGGAGAGGATCGCGATCTTCCCCTCGCCCTCCAGATCGAGAGCATCGCCGGACGCAGCGTGCGCCGCGAATCCACGCGGGGGAAGATCTGAGCCGACCGCTGTGACGCCCTCCTGCCGAACGCGTGATCAGGAAGCGAGCGCCAGCCCCGCGGCGAGCGCGAAGCCCAGCACGGTCGCGAGTCCCGTGGATTCCTTGGCCTTGGACTGCGCCTCGGGGACCATCGAGTCGACCAGCATCACCAGCAGCGCCCCGGCTGCGAAACCGCTCGCCGCCGAGCGGAAGTCGTCGCCCGTGATGCTCGCGAGGCCGAACCCCGCGACGGTCGCGAGCGCGCAGACCACGGCCACGCCCGCCCACAGCAGCAGCACCCGCGACTTCGCCATGCCGCCTTCGAGCAGGTCGGCAGCCGAGCCGATCGACTCCGGCAGGTTCGAGACCAGGATGGCGACCACGAGCGCGATGCTGACCGGTTCACCGGATGCGAGTCCGATGCCGAGCACGAGCTGCTCCGGGATGCCGTCGAGCAGGGCGCCCACCGCGAGCTGTCCTCCGCCAGCCTGCTCCTTGGTCTTCGCCGCTCGGGCATCGAGGATGCGGTCGGCGATGTAGTAGCTGATCGCTCCCGCCGCGACACCCACCACGAGGGGGATGGGACCGGCGAGGTCGAGCCCTTCCTCCCACAGCTCGAAGGCGATCGATGCCATGAGAGCGCCGGCGCCGAAGCCCAACACGATGCCGAGCCACTTCGGCGGCCACGTACGCAGCAGTGCGAGCACTGCACCGACGAACAGCGGTGCTGCTGCCACCGCGCCCCACAGGATTGCTGCGCCCATGTCCGACCTCCGTGCGCCTACTCTCCCACTTCATCGCGCCTCCGCCGGCCCAGCCTCGGCGAAAACGGAGACGTGTCGCGCGTGCCGCGGCGAGCCGCACCATGACACACCGTGTCGCGGGCGATGCTCCTCCGTTTTCGCATGGCGCGCGCACCGCCGATGCATAGGATGACGGGAACGGGAGCGAGGCGGAGATGCACGACAGACCGACCGAGGTGCTGCGCGTTCCGGCGTTCGCCCTCTTCTGGTCGTCGTCGACGCTCGGCGCGTTCACCGGCTCCGTGACCGCCGTCGCCTTCCAGGTCCTGATCGTCACGACACTGGGGGCCTCTGCGTTCGAGATCGGTCTGCTCAACGCCGCGAACGTCGTGCCGTACCTGCTGTTCGGGCTCATCGTCGGCGCCCTGATGGACCGCTGGCGGCGCAAGCCCGCCATGGTCATCGCGAGCATCGGCCGCGCGCTCACGCTGGGTCTCGTGCCGGTGCTGTGGTTCACGGGGACTCTGTCCGTGTGGTCGTTCGGCGCCCTGCTCCTGCTCTACGGCGCGCTCACGCTCATCGCCGATTCCGCTGCGCAGCCGATGCTGCCCCGCCTCGTCCGCCGCGATCAGCTGTTGGCGGCGAACGCGAGACTCGGTCAAGCAGGCACCGTCGCCCAGACGACGGGGCAGGCCTTCGGCGGCGCACTCGTCGGCTGGCTGGGGGCACCGTTCGCCATCCTGATCGATGCCGTCGCGTACGTCGTCAACGCCGTTCTCCTGAGCCGCATCCGTGTCGAGGAGGTGAAAGCGTCACGCCGCACCGACGGCCGGCACCTAGGGCACGACATCATGGAAGGCCTGCGCTGGACCTACTCCCACCGAACGCTTGCGCCCATGGCCGTGTCGGTGAACGTCTGGTTCCTGGGCAACAGCATCGCGCTGACGGCATTCGCGCCGTACGCGCTGCGAGAGCTCGGCGTCGGCGCACTGCTATTCGGCGTCGTGCTCGCGATGGGTGGGCTCGGCGGCCTGATCGGGGCACTCCTCGCCCCCACGGCGGGTCGCCGGTTCGGAGTCGGCGGCGCGGTCCTCGCGGGGCGCCTGCTCTCGGCACTCGCGTGGACGACGGTTCTCGTCATCCCGCACGCCGAGAACACGACGCTCCTCGTCCTCGCCTTCCCCCTGGGCGTGGGGCAATTCCTGTTCGGCCTCGGGATGGGGGTGGAGGATCCGAACGAGATGGGATACCGCCAGGCGGTCGCCCCCGACCAGATGCAGGGACGGCTGAACGCATCGATTCGCACCGTGAACCGCGTCACCTTCCTCGTCGGGGCCCTGATCGCCGGCGGTCTGGCGACGGCGTACGGCTATCGCGTGACGATCGCGGTCAGCGTGGTCGTCTTCCTCGTGGCGGCGATGATCGTCCTGTTCTCGCCGCTGCGCACCGCACGCCACGAGGATTCCGCTCAGTCGGGGTAGACGTCCGGTGTGACGAATGTCGCTGTGTAGTCCTGGGTGCAGGGGGTCAGGACGTACACCTTGCCCCACCCCCAGCCCATGAGCAACGGATCATCCTGGCGGAGCCGGGTCTGCCGTTCGCCCACCTCGATCACGACCCATCCCGCGTCATCCGTCCTCCAGGTCGCGCTCCCCGTCACAGGGCTCACGTCGCCGTCGAGACACGCGCGCCCATCGTCGAGCTTCCGCTCCTCGGAGCCGAGCATGAGCGCTGACACCTCGGCTGTCCCGTCCTCCTCGAGAGTGAATCCCGCGTCTTGCGAAGCATCTTCGAAGCCGTCATACGACGCGGGGAACACGAGGTTCGCATCCATATCCTGTCGCGTGAGCGTCGACCCACGAAACGCCTGAAGCGCCACGAAGGAGAGAACAGCGAGGAGTATGCCGCCCCCTATCGCGATGAACCACCAGGGGCGCGACAGTGCTTTCCGTATGGCAGCACGTTAGCGGAGTCCCTGGACTCGTCGTCGACATCGACAAGCCGCATCGACCATTCAAATGGTAATCTCATGGCATGAAGGCGACCATGGATAAGGCAGGACGCATCGTCATCCCCGCCGCGCTCCGCGAGCGGGTCGGATTGATCCCCGGTCCGGTCGACCTCGTCCTCGACGGCAACGCCATCCGAATCGAGATCGAGACCCCCGACAATCTCGTGGAGAAGGACGGACGACTCGTCATCACGGGCGGACCGACGCTCACCGTCGACGACATTCGGGAGCTCCGCCTTGCCGACCAGCGCTGACCTCCTTTTCGACACCAGCGCCGCGATAGCGCTGGTCCACGAAGGGAATCCGGCACATGAACGAGTACTCGAACTCGTACGCGGCCGCGTGATCGGTCTCGCCGGGCACGCAGCCTTCGAGACCTATTCGGTGCTCACGCGTCTACCCGGCGAAGCACGGGTCAGCCCCGGTCGTGCGCGCGAGATCATCGAGCGATCGTTCCCCGTTCTCGCGTCCCTCTCCGCGGCCTCTGCGCAGGCCGCTGTCACGACGTTCGCCACGGCAGGCATCGCCGGAGGATCCGTCTACGACGGGCTCGTCGGCCTCGCCGCACGCGATGCGGGGCTCCCTCTCGTCACCTGCGACCGTCGCGCAATGGGCACATACGCGGCGCTCGGCGTCGTGGTCAACCTCGTATGAGGCGAGACGGGGCGACACGCCGCCGCGGATAGACTGGGGGCCATGTCCAAGGTCCTCCAGTCCCTGCCCGTCGGCGAGCGCGTCGGCATCGCCTTCTCCGGAGGACTCGACACCTCCGTCGCCGTCGCGTGGATGCGCGAGAAGGGCGCCGTGCCCTTCACCTACACCGGCGACCTCGGTCAGTACGACGAGGACGACATCGCCTCGATCCCGGGCCGCGCGCTGGAGTACGGCGCCGAGGCGTCGCGCCTGATCGACTGCAAGACCGCCCTGGTCGAAGAGGGCTTCGTCGCCCTCTCCTGCGGCGCGTTCCACATCCGCTCCGGCGGTAAGACCTACTTCAACACGACGCCTCTCGGACGCGCCGTCACCGGCACCATGCTGGTGCGCGCCATGAAGGAGGACGGCGTCGACATCTGGGGCGACGGCTCCACCTACAAGGGCAACGACATCGAGCGGTTCTACCGCTACGGCCTGCTCGCCAACCCGCGCCTGCGCATCTACAAGCCGTGGCTCGACGCCGACTTCGTCACCGAGCTCGGGGGGCGCAAGGAGATGAGCGACTGGCTCGTCGCCCGCGACTTCCCGTACCGCGACTCCGCCGAGAAGGCGTACTCCACCGACGCCAACATCTGGGGGGCGACGCACGAGGCGAAGACGCTCGAGCACCTCGATGTCTCGCTCGAGACCGTCGACCCGATCATGGGTGTGAAGTTCTGGGACCCCTCGGTCGCGATCGAGACCGAAGACGTCACCGTCACGTTCGAGGCGGGACGCCCGGTCGCGATCAACGGCGTGGAATACTCCGACCCGGTCGCCCTGGTCATGGAGGCGAACACGATCGGCGGACGCCACGGCCTCGGCATGAGCGACCAGATCGAGAACCGCATCATCGAGGCGAAGTCGCGCGGCATCTACGAGGCACCCGCCATGTCGCTGCTGTTCATCGCCTACGAGCGCCTGGTCAACGGCATCCTCAACGAAGACACCCTCGCCACGTACCACGAGCAGGGTCGCCGCCTCGGTCGCCTCATGTACGAGGGCCGCTGGCTCGAGCCGCAGTCGCTCATGCTGCGCGAGTCGATCCAGCGCTGGGTCGGCCTCACGATCTCGGGCACCGTCACGATCCGCCTCCGCCGCGGCGACGACTGGACCATCCTCGACACCGTCTCGCCGAACCTCTCGTACGGCCCCGAGAAGCTGTCGATGGAGCGTGTCGGCGATGCAGCCTTCGGACCGGTCGACCGTATCGGCCAGCTGACCATGCGCAACCTCGACATCGCTGACTCGCGCGCACGCCTCGAGCAGTACGCGGGCCTCGGCCTCGTGGGTGGTGCGACCGGCGAGCTCGTCGGCCGTGTGACCGCCGGCGAGTCGAGCGAGATCACCGAGTCGGTGCACGGCTCGATCTCCGAAGCCGACGAGACGTTGGCCGACGCCGTCGACTCGGCCTCCGAGGGCGCAGCCTTCGACTCCGGCACCGACTGACACGACGACGGATCCACCGATGTGCCGGCGCCCACGGGGTGCCGGCGCATCGTGCTTTCAGAGGTGCGGCTCGGGATCAGCGCGCTCGCGCCGCGGTGCGGTCGACGACACCCGGCAGCACATCGTCGAAGAGGATCACCAGGGCCGCCCGGGTCTGCACCGCATCACGACGGACGATCGCCTCGCGGATCTCGCGCGTGGACCTCTCGTTCGCCGCCCAGTCGAACGACCCCGCAGAGCGCTGCGTGAAGCGCCGGATCTGCGGCCCGAGCAGTTCGATCACGGACTCCCGCAGGGCATTCCCCTCGAGACGGGCGAAGCCGATGGCGATAGTGCGCAACGCGACTCCGTAGGCCAGGACATCGCGCGCTCGTCCCGCGGCGGACATATCGTCGGTCAGCTCCACGAGATAGGCGACGTCATCCTCCTGGACGTGCGGCATCGCATGGCGCACCGAGCCGATCCAGCTGTCGCCGAAGAGGGCGATGGCATCGCGGATGTGATCGAGATCGAGCGGCGCCACGCGGGTGGCGCTGTTGCGGTGCATCTCGACGAGCCCTTGTTCCGCCAGGCGCGCCAGGGCATGTCTGACGGGCGTGGCGGAGGCCCCCAGGCTCTCCGCCAGCTCCGCGTCGCGAAGGCGCTCCCCCGGCCGCAGCTCACCGTCGACGATCGCATCCCGCAACCGGCGATAGACATCATCGCTCCTCGTTCGGCGTTCCCGCACGACATCGATGCCTGCCAAAGCACACTCCCCTCGACCACAGCGGTCCCCCACCACTTGAAAACGGTCGACACTCGCGTACCGGACGCTCACGCGTCCGAGACCGGCGCCATCCCCCGTGCGCGCTCACGCGCAACGCGTAACATAACACGCTCGGCTCCGCGACGGCTGCGCGGAAGCGGCACCTGAGGACGCTCTCCGAATGTGAAGAATAATCTTGCACAGCTATGTGCATGATCCGTAGCATGAGGTCATGACCACTCGTGCACCTCGTCGCGACGCCGTCGAGAACCGCGCCGGCATCCTCTCCGCCGCGCGCTCGACCCTGGCCGTCCATCCGCACGCCTCCATCGACGTCATCGCTCGTCGTGCCGGGCTCTCGCGTCGCACCCTCTACGGACACTTCGAGGACCGTGACGCCCTCATCCGGGAGCTCATCTCCAGCGGCACTCAGCGGTTCAACGCCATCGCCACCTCGATCGACGACATCGACGCCCGTCTCGCCCTCGCCCGCCTCGCCGCTCTGCTCTGGCACGAGGCCGCGCACGTGCAGGTGGCCGCGGCTCTCGCTCTCGATGAAGCGCACGTCGAGCACACGGCGGCCGCGCTGGCCCCGTTGCGCCGCACGGTGTCGGCACTCGTGCGACGCGGTCAGGACGACGGCAGCTTCCGCACGGACCTCGCCGCCCCTACCCTCGCGCGCCTCATCGAGGAGATGGCCCGCACCGTGATCTCGCGCACGGACGCGACCAGCACGGGTGCGGCTGACGTCGCCGTGCGGACCGTGTTGAGCATCGCCGGCCTCTCCTGGCGCGAAGCTGACGAGCTGCTCGCCTCGCACCCCGACATCGCCGCGGCCGCCGCTCCCACAGACTCCCCCATCGATCCGGAGGACCGTGCATGAAGATCTCGCTGCGCGATGTGAGCAAGGGCCGCAACGGCCAGGCGCTGCCCCCCATGTCGCTCGAGTTCCACACCGGAGCAGTGCGTTTCGCGATCGCCGAGACCGAGCAGCGACCGACCGTGCTCGGCTTGATCGCGAGCGGCCGCATGCGTCCGGAATCCGGGCGCGTGAGCATCGACGACGCGGTCGACGCGAAGTCCCTGCGTCGACGCGTGGCCCTGGTCGACGCTCCGGATGTCAGCGACCCTCATCCCGACGTCGCCCTGGTCGGCGTCGTCGAGGAGGAGCTCATGTTCGCGGGCCTCGGCGCCACCCCGCTCCACGCCCGGCGCTGGCTCGCTCGTCTGGGGTACAGCGAGCTCGCCGCCGCCCCCATCGGCACCGTCGATCCGGCGGCACGCGTGCGCATCCTGTGCGAGCTGGCCGTGCTCCGCTCCGGCGTCGAGGGCATCGTGCTCGTGTCGCCCGACCGTCACGGCGGCAGCCCCGATGGATGGTGGCGCATCGCCACGGAGTTCGCCGACCGCGGTTACGCGATGCTCGTGATCGTCGGCGGATCCGCTGCCGTGGCCCTGGAGCGGATGCACGAGTTCGACGCGATCAATGCCTCCGGACCGGTCGAGCCGCTCGTGTGGGACGAACCGGCGGACGATGCCGTCCCCGACATCGCGGACACCCCCGCAGACGAGAACGGAGGCACGCGATGAAGGTTCCCGCCATGATCGCCGCCGAGTTCCGACGACTGACAGCGAGCAGGATGGGCATCATCGCCCTGGTCGCGCTGATCTGCGTGCCGATCCTCTACGGCGGTCTGTACCTCTGGGCGAACCAGGACCCGTACGCCAAGTTCCCCGAGGTTCCCGTCGCCCTCGTGGTGGACGACGAGGGCGCGCCCGCACCCACGACCGGCACGGAACCCGCGACGGGCGAGACCGTCAACTACGGCGAAGACGTGGCGGAGAACCTGATCAAGGGCAACGCGTTCGACTGGCAGCTGATGTCGGCGGACGAAGCCTCGGAAGCACTGCGCCACGGCACGGTCGACTTCACGGTGACCATTCCGAGCGACTTCTCGTCGGCCCTCACCTCGGCGGCGGGGACCGACCCGCACCAGGCGCGCATCGATCTCGAGACCAATGACGCGAACAACTACCTCGCGTCGTCGATGGGTACGCAGGCGGTCGAGAAGATCCGCAGCTCGGTCGCCGAGATGGTGGGCAGCCAGGCCGCAGAGCGCCTGCTCACGGGCCTGAGCGACGTGCGTGACAAGCTCATCACGGCGACGGACGGCGCCACCAGGCTCGCCGACGGCGCCGGCACGGCGGCGACCGGGAGCATAACTCTGGCGGAGGGCACCGCGAAGCTGGCCGACGGCACGGCGCAACTCGCTACCGGGGCGCAGAGCCTCGCGAGCGGAGCCCAGCAGGTGAGCGCGGGCAACCGACAGCTCGCCGACGTCGCCGACCGCGCGGGGTCAGCGGTGCAACAGGCCGCGAACGCCTTGCCGCAGGTGCGCTCCGACATCGCGAACGCGCTGGCGCAGCAGGGCCTCACCCCCGAAGAGATCGACCAGGTGCTCGCCCGGCTCGATCCGCTGGGCGCGCGTCTGCAGGAGGGGAACACGCAGGTGCAGGCCGCGGTCGGCAAGGTCGATCAGCTCGCTGCCGGCGCCGCATCCCTCGCCGCGGGTGCGAACGAGCTCGCCTCCGGCGCCGGCACGGTCGCCACCGGCGCCTCCGCGGCGAACGACGGCGCGACGCAGCTGCGCGACGGACTGGCCGCGCTCGCCTCCGGTACGGCCGAACTGCGCGACGGGCTCGCCCAGGGGGTGGACGCGATCCCCGCCTCGACACCCGACCTGCGCTCCCGCCAGGCCGAGACGATCGCCGATCCCGTGAAGGTGTCGAGCGACAAGGTCGCCTCCGCGGAGGACTACGGCGCCGGGCTCGCCCCGTTCTTCGCCGCACTGTCGGCGTGGATCGGCATCTACGCGCTCTTCCTGATCGTCAAGCCGATCTCACGGCGGGCCATCACGGCCCTCCATTCGCCCGTCCGCATCACGCTCGCCGGCTGGCTCACCCCTGCGGTGCTCGGCGCGGTGCAGATGCTCGGGCTCATGGGAATCCTCGCCGTCACGCTCGGCTTCACGTTCGACCACCCGCTCGGAACCCTCGGTGTGATGATCTTCGCGTCGGCCACCTTCACGGCGATCATCCTCGCGTTGAATGTGTGGCTCGGCTCGGTCGGACAGTTCCTCGGGCTGGTGCTCATGGTGCTGCAGCTCGTCACGGCCGGTGGGACCTTCCCCTGGCAGACGCTGCCGGCACCACTCGCCGCCCTTCATCATGTGCTGCCGCTGGGATACGTGGTCGATGCGATGCGCCAGCTGATGTACGGCGGCGACTACGCGCGGGCCGGGTGGGATCTGGCAGTGCTCGGAGTCTGGCTCGTCGGTGCGCTGCTGCTCGCGATGATCGGGGTGACCCGGATGACGCACCGCCGCACGCTGCGGGATCTGCAGCCGAGCCTGATCGGGTGATCGGTCGGGCGCTCGCGGCGGAACACCTCGCGGCGAGCGCGGAGGTGGATATGATGCGAAGGCGCGACCCTGACACGCGCACCGGGGCTCGGTGGGACTGAGTTCCACCTGTCTACCCGAAAGAGTTCTCGACGATGATGACCGATTCGCAGGAGTCCGCCGCACCCTCACGCCCTTCGCTGGGTGTCCGCATCGGACGCGTCGCGTTCCTCGTTGTGGCCGCGATCGTCGTGGTGGCCGTGGCTGCGGCGTTCTTCGTGACCTGGACGATCCAGCGCTCCTTCCCGCAGACCGACGGATCCATCGAGCTCGACGGCCTCCAGGCCGAGGTCACCGTGCAGCGCGACGACCGCGGCATCCCGACGATCACCGCCGACTCCACGGACGATCTGTTCTACGCCCAGGGCTTCGTGCACGCGCAGGACCGCTTCTTCGAGATGGACTTCCGCCGCCACGTAACGTCCGGACGGGTCGCCGAGATGTTCGGGGAGTCGCAGGCCGGAACCGACGCCTTCCTCCGCACCCTCGGCTGGCGCAAGGTCGCCGAGGCCGAGGTCGAGGCCATGGACGACACCACCCGCGGCTACTACGAGGCGTATGCGGATGGGGTGAACGCCTACCTCGCCTCGCGTTCGGGTGCCGAGCTCTCGCTCGAGTACGCCGTGATCGGACTGCAGAACCCCGACTACGCCCCAGAGCCCTGGGAACCTGCCGATTCCGTGGCCTGGCTCAAGGCCATGGCCTGGGATCTCCGCGGCAACATCGAGGACGAGACCGAGCGATCGCTCCTCGCCGCCGAGCTGAGCACCGCTACCGACGGCGATGCCCCGGATGCCGCTACCACCGCGGACATGCTGGCGAAGCTCTACCCCGAGTACCCGTTCGCTGAGAACCCCGTGATCGTCCCGAAGATCTCGACCGTTCCGGCGCTCGGCACGGGAGCGGAACCCGCAGCCTTCACCCCCGGCGAGACCGAGGGTGAGGCGCAGCAGGCGTCGACCACCATCGACTGGGAGGAGACCTCGAACGTCATCGAGGCCGCCAGCGTGCTGGTCGGCGACGTGGGCGAGGGCATCGGCTCGAACTCGTGGGTCGTCTCCGGAGACCTCACCGAGACGGGGATGCCGCTGCTCGCGAACGACCCGCACCTCGGAGCCTCCCTCCCCTCGGTCTGGTACCAGGTGCAATTGAAGTGCTCGACCGTGGACGAGGAGTGCCCGTTCGATGTGGGCGGCTTCTCGTTCTCCGGGCTGCCCGGCATCGTGATCGGCCACAACCAGAAGGTCGCGTGGGGGTTCACGAACCTCACCACCGACGTCACCGACCTCTACGTCGAGCGGGTCGAGGGCGACCAGTACTGGCGCGACGGAGCCCTGGTGCCGCTGGAGGAGAGCACGGAGACGATCAAGGTCGCCGGCGGCGATGACATCGATCTGACCATCCGCTCCACCGTGCACGGCCCGATCATCTCCGGACTCACGGACGACTTCACGGAGATCGCCGATGACCCAGAGCCCGCGCTGGGCGTCGAGGCCTCCGCACCGACCACTCCCGTCCCCGGGTCGGAGGACGCCGAGTACGCCGTGAGCCTGCGGTGGACGGCGCTCGATCCCGGGACGGCCGCGACGGCGATCTTCGCCCTCTCCACCGCGCAGGATTTCGATGACTTCCGCTACGCCGCGTCGCTCTTCGACGTGCCGGCGCAGAACCTCATCTACGCCGACACCGAGGGCAACATCGGATACCAGGCCCCCGGCCGCCTCCCCATCCGTGGTGCTGGCGACGGATGGATGCCCCAGCCCGGATGGGACAGCAGCTACGACTGGACGGGCTTCATCCCGTTCGAGGAGCTGCCGGTGTCGTACAACCCGAACTCGGGGTACATCGTCACCGCGAACAACGCGATCGTGACGGACGACTACGGCTACGTCCTCTCCCGCGACTGGGACTACGGCTACCGGGCGGCGCGGATCGCCCACCTCATCGAACGGCGGACGGCGGTCGCCCCACTGACCGCCGACGACATGCGCGACATCCAGATGGACAACGAGATGTGGATCGGAACGCAGCTGGCGACCGCCATGGCCGAGGTCGACGTCTCCGGGGCAGGCGCGTCCGATGCCGTCGACCTCTTGGAGGCCTGGGACGGTCAGAACAGCGCATCGTCGGCGGCCGCCGCCTATGCGAACGTGCTGTGGTCGAACCTGGTGCAGAACATCTTCGCCGAGCGCGAGCAGCCCCTCCCGATCGATGGTCAGGGGCGCCTGTTCACGGTCGTCTCCGCCATGCTGACCGATCCGTCCGACCCGCTCTGGACCAACGAGCAGCTCGACGTCGACGGGATGGAGCAGATGCTCGCGCTGTCGGCGGAGGAGGCCTACGACGAGCTCGCAGCCCTGCAGGGGACCACGCTCTCGCGATGGAACTGGGGTGACCTGCACGCGATCACCCTCACCAGCGACACGCTCGGCTCGTCGGGGATCGCCCCGATCGAAGCACTGTTCAATCGCGGGCCGTTCCCCGTGAGCGGAGGAGCGTCCGTCGTGAACGCGACCGGATGGGAGCTCGGCGTCTCGTATGCGACGACGACGGTGCCGTCGATGCGGATGGTGGTCGATCTCTCCGACTTCGACGCCTCGACCTGGAACCACCTGACCGGCGCCTCCGGACACGCGTTCCACGAGCACTACACCGATCAGACCGCCGACTGGGCGGTAGGCGCCCAGAAGCCGTGGGCGTACTCGACGCAGGCGGTGAAGTCCGCAGCCGTCGACACGCTGGTGCTCAGCCCGGCCGACTGAACCCGAGGGTCGGAGTATCCGAGCACTGCCCCAGGATGCTCGGCTAGCGTGGATGGGTGCCAACCAGCTACCTCGCCCCCAAGGGCACCCCCGTCACGCTCCTGGAGTTCGAGCACGGAGGTGCGACCCTCATCGCCGAGACGTTCGGAGAAGGACCGCACACCTACCTGCTCCTGCACGGTATCGGCATGGGGCGCAGCGTCTACCTCGACGTCGTGCAGCGGCTCGATGGACGAGTCATCGCGGTCGATCTGCCGGGCTTCGGGGAGGCGCCAGAGCCCACGCGCACCCTCACGATGGAGCGGCACGCCGACCTGGTCGCGGCCTACCTCCAGCACGTGGACTCCGGTCCCGTTCTCGTGATCGGCCACTCCATGGGGAGCCAGATCGCTGCCGAGCTCGCCGCACGCCATCCGTCCCTCGTCGAAGGAGTGGTGCTCGCCGGTCCCACCGTGAACAAGGCGGCACGCAACATCGGAGCGCAGGCCCGCTACCTGCTGACCGACCTCATCGGCGAGCGGCCGCTGGTCATCTGGCGTGGAGCCCGCGAGTACCTCCGCGGCGGACCACACCTCTTCCGCAAGATGCGCGCAACGATCGTGCATGAGCCGGAAGACGCCTTCGTGCGCATCGAGTGCCCGGTGCTGGTGCTGCGCGGAGAGAGCGACCCGCTGGCACCGATGAGCTGGTGCCGCGAGATCATCGACGCGATCCCCGGAGCCGACCTCGAGGTGATCCCCGATCACGGTCACGGCACCCTGATCAGCGACTCCGAGCCCGCGGCACGCCTGATCCACGAGTTCGCCGCCCGCATCTGACGCCCGCGGGCTTTCCGTCGAGCGGCTCCCGGGATCAGACCTCGAGGTCAGCCGGCGGCGGGCGGGGTCTGCTTCGACTCGGCGAGCTCGTCGACCACGAGACCGCGCTGCTCGATGGTGCCGTTGCGATACGCCTGCCGTCCGACCATGTGCGCCGAGAGCGGAGCGGTCGCGAACTGCATGAGCACCACCGGGGCGACCAGTACGAACCCGAGCAGGATGCCGCCGATCGAGCGCTGCGACAGCGCGATGGCGATGCAGATGAGGAGCAGACCGAGTACCTGCGGCTTGGTCGCCGCGTGCAGTCGCGAAGGCACATCGCGGAAGTGCAGCAGCCCGACCGCAGCCGACAGGCACAGCACGGCGCCGAGCAGGATGAGCACGAGCACCGCCACGTCGATGACGGCGTCGGGGATCATGAGACCGAACACGTTCATGGTGTCGTGTTGTCCCTTCTCGCGACGAAGCGGGCGACGGCGATCGAGCCGAACACCCCGATGGCCGCGATGATCAGGAGCACCGGGATGTTGCGGGTGTGACCGTTGATGGCCATCTCCGCACCGATCACGCACATCACCTCGGTGAGGAGCACGTCGGAGGCCACGGCCCTGTCGAGGATCGACGGCCCGCGCACGATCCGGATCAGGGCGAGCACGGCGGCGATGCCGAACACCACCATGATCAGCAGCAGGAGAATGTTCATCGGGCACCGCCCTTCGTCAGTCCGAGGCCCGCACGCTCGTCGGCCTTGAGGGCACGATACTGAGCGGGGTCTCCGAGCGCACGCACGACCCGCTGCTCCCAGCGCAGCACGCCCGCACGCTGCCTCTCCACGTCGTCGAGGTTCCGGACGCCGATCACGTGCAGGTACAGGATCCGGCGGTCGCGGTCGGTCTCCACGACCAGCGACCCGGGGATCAGAGACGACACGACAGCGACGTGCGTCATGACGAGGTCGTCCGCGTAGCGCAGCGGCACCGCGATGATGGCCGTCCCCGGCTGTCGGCGGAAGTCGAAGACCTGCACGGTGACCGAGAGGGCGCCGCTCAGCACGGCGAACAGGAACTGCACCACGAAGAGCGCCGCGTACCAGAGGTTGATCCGGCCGGAGAGCGCGACGGTCGGCAGGCGGAACACGCGGGTGACGAAGATCGCGACGACGAGTCCCGTGAGGAACGACAGCACCGTGAACTGCGCCCACAACAGCATCCAGAGCACGACGAGCCACGCGAGGAACGGCAGCTGCACGCGGATGTCGCGCCACAGGTGACGCCGGGTGTCACGCGCCATCAGCCCACCTCGTCTTCCAGTTGCACGAGGCTCACGGGCTGCAGCAGTCCGGCGCCGATGCGGTCGCAGAGGGCGTACAGGGGACCCGCGAACACGGTCAGAGCGAGGGTCACAGCGACCATGCCTCCGGTCGCGAGGGTCATGATCTTCGGGATGCGGCGACGCTCCTGCTGCTCGTCGGCGGCGGGGGCGTTACCCAGGTAGGAGATGCGGCCCTCGGTCTCGGTGGAGTCCTCCTCCTCGCGCCAGAAGGCGAGGTTCCATGCGCGCATCAGCGCGTACAGCGTCAGCAGCGAGGTGATGATACCGCCGAAGATCAGCACGATCATGATCGGAGTTCCGACGGAGGCCGCAGCTTCGAACAGCGCGAACTTGCCGATGAACCCCGAGAAGGGTGGCAGGCCGCCGAGGTTGATCGCGGGAACGAAGTACAGCACCGCGATGACCGGGGCGACCTTCAGCAGCCCCTTGACCCGCAGGATCGACGTGCTTCCCGCTCGGCGTTCCACGAGCCCGACGGCGAGGAACAGCGTCGTCTGCACGACGATGTGGTGAACGATGTAGTACACCGTCGCGCCGATAGCGGCGGGCGTCGCGATCGCGAGCCCGAAGATCATGTAGCCCACGTGGCTGACCAGCGTGAACGACAGGATTCGTTTGAGCTCTGCCTGCGCCACGGCGCCGAGCACTCCGACGATCATGGTCGCGAGCGCGATGATCAGCAGCAGGGTGTCGATGCTGTTCGAGGCGAAGAGCTGCGTCTCGGTGCGGATCAGCGCATACACGCCGACCTTCGTCAGCAAGCCGGCGAACACGGCGGTGACCGGGGCCGGAGCGGTCGGGTACGAGTCGGGCAACCAGAACGACACCGGGAAGATGGCAGCCTTGATGCCGAAGGCCACCACGAGCATCAGGTGCAGCACCAGCTGCGTCTCCTGGGGGAGCTCCGACATCCGCTCGGCGATCTGGGCCATGTTGACCGTGCCGAGCGCGCCGTAGATCATGGCGATCGAGGCGAGGAACAGGATCGACGAGACCAGCGAGACGACGATGTAGACCGCACCGGTGCGGATACGGGACTCGGTGCTGCCCAGCGTGATCAGCACGTAGGAGGCGACGAGCAGGATCTCGAATCCGACGTACAGGTTGAACAGGTCCCCGGCGATGAAGGCGTTGAAGATACCGGCCGCGAGGATCAGGTACGACGGGTTGAAGATGGAGATCGGCGTCTCGTCGGTGCCGTCCGCCGCACCTTGGCCGATGGAGAAGAGCAGCACCGCGAGCAGCACGATGCTGGAGATCAGCACCAGGAGCGCGGCGAGCCGGTCGACATAGAGCACGATGCCGAACGGAACGGGCCATCCGCCGACCGACACCGCGAGCGGAGCACCCGAATCGACGACGACCAGGAGCACGGCGGCGATGATCGAGACGGCGGCGAGGGTGGCGACGGTGACGACGACCTGGAGGCGCGCGTTCCGGCCGAACACGAGAGTGACGGCGGCACCGAGCAGTGGCAGTGCGACGAGGAGGGGGACGAGGGCGGTCATGGCCTGCCCTCCTCGTTCTCGTCGTGGTCATCGGGTTCGTCGGGGCGCGGTTCTCGACCCTCGTCCGCAGCAGAGGGTTCGCTCCCCCAACCGGTCGGAGCGTCATACGGCGCATCGTCGTGGATGGAGGGGTGGTCCCGCATGTGCAGCACCGTGATCGGCGCGGTCTGCACGCCGACGAAGTCCGTGGTCGCCTCGTCGTCGTCCGTCTCGGATTCGTCGTCCATGAGGTCTTCGTCGGCATCGGTGCGCTCGCGCAGGGCGATGTCGGCCTCGTCGTCCTCGACCGTGTCGGCCTGTCCGAGCTGCCAGGAGCGATAGATCAGTGCGAGGAGGAAGGCCGAGACCGCGAACGTGATCACGATAGCCGTGAGGGTGAGCGCCTGCGGGAGGGGGTCGCTCATCTCGCCCTCGGTACCGAAGAACGGGGCGTTGCCCGGCACGCCCATCACGATCAGCAGCAGCAGATTGGTGGCGTTGCCGAGCAGCAGGAAGCCGATCAGCACGCGGGTCAGGCTGCGCTCCAACATCGCGTAGACACCGCATGCGAAGAGGATGGCCATGATGACGATCAGGGTGAGGGAGACGTCCATCAGCTGCTCCTCCCGCCCCGCGAGAGGAATCCTTCAGGACCGGGCGTGGTGCGCAGGGCGGCCTGACGGTCGACCTCGGCCCCGAGGCTGCGGAGCACGTCGAGCACGAGTCCGATCACGACGAGATAGACGCCCACATCGAAGATGGTCGACGTGACGAACTCCATGTGTCCGATGAGCGGGATCTCCCACTCCCAGAACGTGCTGGTCAAGGGGGCGAGGCCGAAGAACAGGGGCACCACGGCCGTGCCGACGGCCAGGATGAGGCCGGTGCCGAGGAGGCGTCCCGCGTCCGTCGGGGCCGCGGCTCCCAGCTCCCAGCGACCGCCGGCGATGTAGCGCATCACCAGCGCCATACCCGCGACGAGACCGCCGGCGAACCCGCCACCCGGCAGGTTGTGCCCGGAGAACAGCAGGAAGATCGACACCACGATGATCGTGTGGAACAGGATGCGGACGATCACCTCGAGCAGGATCGACCTGTTCTCGGGCTTCATCTTCTGGCCGCCGACGAGCCATGCCCGCGGGCTGCTCTCGTTCTCGGACGTCTGGAAGCGGATGCCCTCGGTCGTCTCGACGAGGGGGCGGCTGCGCGCGGCCTTGCGCGTGGCTCGCGGCAGGTTCTTGGTGGCGGCCAGCAGATCGGCGCGGTGCGTGACGAACACGAGGGAGGCGACGCCCGTCGCGGCGAGCACGAGCACCGAGAGCTCGCCCATGGTGTCCCAGCCACGCAGGTCGACGAGCGCCACGTTGACGACGTTCTTGCCGTGGCCGATCTCGTACGCGAGCTTCGGGAACGCCTCCGAGATCGGTTCGGCGACGCGGGACTGGGTGGCGACGACGGCCACGAAGGCCATCGTGACGCCCACGCCGATGGCCAGCAGGGCGCGGGGGATGCGCCCGACCGAGGCGTTGTGCTCGCCCATGCGCGCGGGAAGACGACGCAGCACGAGGGCGAAGGTGACCATCGTGACCGTCTCGACCAGGATCTGCGTGAGCGCGAGGTCGGGGGCGCCGCTCGTCGCGAAGAGCACGACCATTCCGAGTCCAGTGACCGAGACCAGCACCACGCCGGTGTAGCGCTTGCGCGCACGGACCGCGAAGATGCCGGCGATCGCCATGATCGGCGCGACGGCGATCTGCGCCGGGGTGTGCCAGAGGGACAGGTTGTACCGATCGATGTCGCTCGCGATCAGCGCCGTGACCTCGGCGGCGACGAACACCACGAAGATGGTGCCGACGTACACGGGCAGCGAGCCGCGCTGCGTGAGCGTCGTGCTGAGCACCGAGAGACGGTCGACGCCGCGCATGACGAAGTAGTACACGTCGGCCGCGGTGAAGCGCAGGATGCGAGCCTTGCGGTCCCAGGCGGTCCTGCGGGTGAGCAGGAACAGCCCGATGCCGAGCAGGATCGACAGGATCGAGATGCCCAGCGCCGGTTCGAAGCCGTGCCAGAGCGCCAAGTGGCCAGGGCCCTCGACGGCTTCCCCGGAGTGATCGAGGCCGGGGGTCGCCGTGAGGGCGTATCCCTGCAGAGCGGTGTCCAGGGCGGGAGCGCCGATGCCGGTGGCGAGGGTGACCCCCGCGAGGATGATCGGCGCGGACAGGAAGCCCACCGGCGGATCGGGCCATGCGGTGTCGGGAAGCTGCTGGCCCTGGTCGTCGCGCTTCTTCCAGAACGCACCCCAGAGGAAGCGCACGCCATATGCCGCAGTCAGCATGGAACCGAGGACGATCCCGATCAGCGCGACGAGACCCCAGGCGGAGCCGCCCTGCGCGTCGTCGAGGAGCGCGGTGAGCGTCGATTCCTTGGCGACGAAGCCGATGGTCGGGGCGATACCCGCCATGGAGGCGACGGAGATGAATGCCGCTGTGGCCATAACGGGCGCCTGCCGACCGACACCGGAGAGCTCGTTGATGTCACGGGTCGACAGTTGGCGGTCGATCACACCGACGATGAGGAACAGCGCCGACTTGAACAGCGCGTGGCCGATGACCAGGGCGAGACCGGCGAGGGCGGTCGCCTGCGTGCCGTAGCCGACGACGATCGCGAAGAAGCCGAGCTGGCTCACGGTGCCGAAGGCGAGGATGCGCTTGAGGTCGGTCTCCCGAAGCGCCTGGATTCCGCCGAGCAGCATCGTGACGATGCCGAGCGTGATGACGATCGGTCGCCATGTCGTGCTGAACGCGAAGATCGGGGCGAAGCGGGCGATCAGGTAGATGCCGGCCTTCACCATCGCGGCCGCATGCAGGTAGGCGCTGACCGGGGTGGGTGCCGCCATGGCACCCGGAAGCCAGAAGTGGAAGGGGAACAGCGCCGATTTGCTGATGGCCCCGATCAGGAGCATCACGATCGCGGCGTCGATGAGCGGCCCACTGGGCGCGAGCTCGAGGATCTCGCGGATGCTCGAGGTGCCCGTGTCGACGACGAGCAGCACGACGCCGACGAACATCACGAGACCGCCGAGCGTGGTCACGAGCAGCGCCTGCAGTGCGGCACGACGGCTGGCAGCGCGCCGACGGTAATGGCCGATGAGGAGGTAGGAGAGGATGCTCGTGACTTCCCAGAACATGACGAGCATCACGAGGTCGTCGGTGAGCACGAGCCCGTACATCGCCCCGGCGAAGCCGAGCAGGACACCGGCGAACTGGCCGACCCCCGCGGAGTCCTCGTAGAAGTACCAGCGGCAGTAGAGGAGCACGAGCGCGCCGACGCCGGTGACGATCAGCGTGAGCACCCAGCCGAGCACGTCCATGTTCATGGAGAGGTTGAGTCCCAGCTGCGGGATCCACTCGACCGATTCGAACGGGACGGGGCCGTCGAGCACCCGCGGCGTCATGACGAGCGCGTGCACGAAGGCGGCTGCCGGAACGAGGGCGGCGATGGCGAAGGCCTGAGCTCCGAGCCAGCGCACCAGAACGGGCATCAGCAGCGACCCGAGGAGGAACACAGCGAGGAGCATCAGCATATACGCGGCTCCCTCAGGGCTCGTCGGCCATTTCGGCACAGGCGGGCGGGTGTCAGACCAGTTTACCGGCGCGAGAGGTTCCTGCGGTCCACAGTTGCACGATCGTGCGAGAGTTGGCCCATGCGGCGGGTCTGGGTGCGAGAGCTCGCGGGCTGGTCGGGAGCACTGGTCGTGGCGGTCATCACCGTCGCTCAGGTGGCTTCATCCGCCCGCGCGGAGCTGCTGTTCCGAGACGGAGATTCCCTGGTCGTGGGCATGTTCGCTCGGTCGCTGCTCTCCGGCGCACCGCTCGACTGGGCGATGTCGAGCGTACTGTTCCTGCCCGAGTCCGCGGTGTTCTCCGGGCTGGACGCCGCGCTCGGGCTCGATGTGAACGGATTGCTCACGGTGAATGCCGTGGTCAACATGCTGGCCCTCTACGGTGCACTCCGCGTCGCCGTAGGGCGTCGGCGGGACAGGACAGCCCCCGTCGCATGGGCGCTGCTCGGGATGGGCACCTTCGCGATCCTCGCCATGACCGATCTCTCGGGGTCCCGAGACGCCCTGGAACTGGCCTCACTGCTGCTGACTACCACCTACTACGCCGCCACCGTGGTCGCCGTCGTCCTCTGTGTGGGACTGGTCCGTCGTGTGCTCGACCGAAGCGCAGGAGGTATCGGCGCACTGATCGCGCTCGGGGCGATCGCCGCCGTGTCGACGCTCTCGAATCCCCTCTTCGCCGCCTGGGCCACGGTTCCGCTCTCGCTGCTGCTCCTCGTGATGCTCCTTCGCCCGCCACGACGAACACGCACCGCAACGATCCTCGTCGTGCTGGTCATCGGCACCGCGCTGGGCTTCCTCGGACGCATTCCGCTTCGGGCATGGATCGCCAACACCGGTGCCGGCTACATCCAGCCCGAACTCTGGACGGAATCCGCGGGCTACTACGGGGGCCTTCTCCTCGACCGCCTTGCGACGCCCGCAGGGATCTTCGGAGTCGTGGTCGTGGTGGCTCTGGTCGGCTGGGCGATCGCGAACACGGCACGCGTCGGAGACACCGGCTCCCGTTTCGTCGCCACGGTCGCGTGGGCCATGCCCGCTCTCGTCCTGGTCGGGGCGATCGCCCTCGGTACCCACGCCGCCCGTTACCTGCAGCCGCTCGCGTTCGGACCCGTGCTCGTGATCGTGGCCGCTCCCCATATCCCGCGGATGCCCGCCCGGGCACCCCGTGCCCTCACGGCCACCGCGGCCGTGCTCCTGCTCGTGGGCGGGGCGCTTAGTGTGCCTCGGCTCGTCGCGGCGAGCACGACGCCCGACCCCGATCTCACCTGCGTGACCGACTGGGTCGATGCCTCGGGCCGCATCGGCGGAGGACAGTTCTGGACCGTGCGGCTGCCGAAGCTGCATGTCGCCGATCCCCGCCACCTCGTGCAGGTCGATCACGAGCTCAACGCGTACGCATGGTTGGTGAACCGCGAGGACTTCGACGTCGACGGAGTCTCGTTCCTCGTCGAGGACTCCCAGACCGTCGCGTGGCAGCTCTCCACACCGGCGATACCCGACGATGTCGTCGAGTGCGGGCGATATCGCATCCTCGACTTCGGCGAACGCGTTCTGCCGCTCGGCTCACAGCACAGCTGAGCACTCGGCGAGGACGCCGCTAGCGCGGGACGGGGCCCGTCGTGGTGCCGGCTCGGAACGCGCAGGTGAGGTGCTGCGTGCTCCCGGGTTCGCCACGCAGCATGCGGGCGATCTGCTCCCCGGCAGCGCGCCCCTTCTCGACCGCGGGCTGCACGCTGGTCGTGAGCGTGAGATCGCCGAGTCCGTCGACCTCGATGCCGTCGAAGCCCGCGACGGAGAGATCTTCGGGCACGCGGAGACCCAGCTCCTCGGCTGCGCGGATGACGCCGACCGCAAGCAGATCGCTCTGCGCGAGCACGGCCGTGGGTCGAGTGGCCGGGTCGGTCAGGAGCATGCGGCCGACCAGCACGCCCTCATCGATGAAGCTGCCGGACGCCGAGATCGCCGGCGCATCCGGGAAGACCTGACGCATCCCCTCGAGACGGTGCACTGAGACGTCGACGGTCGCTTTCTCGACCCGTTCGGGCGTCACCAGCGCGCGCTCGCGCTCGCTGTCGAGCGAGAGGGTGACCAGCGCCACGTCCCGGTGCCCGAGGTCGTAGACGTGCTGGGCGACGTCAGCGGAGGCTGCGACGTTGTCGAGGGTGATGCGCGGGATGCCCTCTCCGGCGTCGCCTTCGATGACGACCACGGGCAGTCCGCGGCCGAGGACCACTTCGAGCGAGGCCTTCGTGCGCCCGGAACAGCCGATGAGCACGAAGGCGTCGACGGGGGCGTTGGTGATGGCTGCACCCTCCTCCCCCGGCTCGTCGCGCATGAGGAGGATGCCGGCGCTCAGGTCGGCGAGCCCGTCGGTGAGGCCGTCCATCATGGCGGTCGTCACGGGATCGAGGAATGCTGCACGCAGATGCCCTTCGAGCACCACGGCGACGATGCCACTGCGTCCTCGTCGCAGCGAGGCCGCACGAGGGTCCGGCCCCGCATAGCCGAGATCGGCTGCGGCGGCGAGGACGCGCTCCCTCGTGGCGGCGGCCACGTTCGCCTTGCCGCTGAAGACGACGGATGCGGTGGAGGTCGCCACGCCCGCCTCACGTGCGACGTCGGCGATCGTGGGCCGACGCGGCGTCTCCTGGCTGCTCATACTTCGAGGATAGCTCCCCGCGCTTCCCTACGGTCGAATCGATTCGATAGGCTGTCCGGCATGGAAACAGCCCTCTCTCGTTCGCAGTTCGTGCGCTGGCGCGCGGCGATCTTCGCCATCTTCCTCGCGAGCGGCCTCTCGATCGCGACCTGGGCGTCGCGCGTGCCCGGGATCAAGGAGGCGCTGGGACTCGACAACGCGCAGGTCGGTCTGATCCTGCTCGGCATGGGCATCTCGTCCATCCTCGGCATCTCGACAGGCCCCGCGGTGATGGCACGTCTGGGCGCCCGGCGCGGGATGCTCCTCACGATGCTGACGTTCGCGCTCGGCATCGTGCTGGTCGGCCTGGGCGCGAACGTGTTCGGTTCCGTCCCCGTCGTCATCGTGGGCATGGTGCTGTTCGGCTTCGGCAACGGGTCGGTCGACGTGATGATGAACGTCGAGGCGACCGCGATCGAACAGCAGATGGGCAAGACGATCCTGCCGGTCTTCCATGCCTTCTTCAGCTTCGGCACCGTCATCGGTGCGGGGATCGGCGCTCTCGCCGCGCAGCTCGCCGTCGACGTCGCGACCCACGCCGCGATCATGGGCGGGCTGATCGCCGTGATCGCGATCGTCTGCTTCTTCCAGGTCCCGGTGCGCGAGGCCGCCCTCGATCCCGCGGCGCATGAGAAGCCGGCCTTCCGCGTCCGCATGCACACGGCGCTCGAAGCGTGGCGCGAGCCCCGCACCTACCTCATCGGTGTGGTCATGCTCGGCATGTCTTTCGCCGAGGGCGGAGCCAACGACTGGATCGCCCTGGGCACCGAACAGGGTCACGGCTTCGCCGAGGGCACCGGAGCCGTATCCCTGGCCGTGTTCTCGGTCGGCATGACCGTCGTGCGCCTGTTCGGCGGTCCCCTCGTGGATCGCTTCGGCCGCGTCCTGGTCCTGCGCATCCTCGCTGCGACCGCAGCGTCGGGCATCCTGCTGTTCATCCTCGCCCCCACCTTCCCGCTCGTGCTGGTCGGAGCCGCGCTGTGGGGAATCGGCGCATCGCTCGGCTTCCCGCTGGGCATGTCGGCGGCGGCAGACGACCCCGCCAAGGCCGCGGCCAGGGTGAGCGCGGCCGCCACGATCGGCTACATCGCCTTCCTCGGCGGCCCGCCGGTGCTCGGAATCATCAGCGAGCACATCGGTCTGCTCAACACGCTGTTCATCCTGGTCGCGCTGGTCGTGATGTCCGGGCTGTTCTCGGGTGCTGCGCGTCCGCTCCGCGACGACGAGAAGAGCTCGGTCGCGACGGTCGCACAGGGCTGAGCATCAGTCGTCGCGGCCGCGTACGAGCGCGGCCGCATGCGACCGACTGCGTGCGCCGAGCTTGGTGAGCACGTTCGAGACGTGCGTCTTGACCGTGGGGACCGAGATGCGCAGTCGCGCGGCGAGCTGGGCGTTCGACCACCCCTGCAGGATCCCGTCGAGCACGTCCTGCTCCCTGGCCGTCAGCTCGACCATCCCCTCGCGGTGCCTGACCGGTGCCGGCATGGCGGCGATCTCGGCGACGGCGGCGAGCGCTCGTCGCGTCACACGCGGATCGAGCGCGCCTTCGCCCGCCGCGATCGCCCGCACGGCCCTGCCGAGCGTGGGGGCGTCGACCGTCTTGAGGAGGAAGCCGACGGCGCCTGCGCGGATCGCCCCGAACACCAGGTCGTCCTCGTCGAAGCTCGTGAGCACCAGCACGTCGCTCAAATGGCGCTCGACGATCTCCGCCGTCGCCGATATCCCGTCGCGTCCCGGCATCCGCAGATCCATCAGGACCACGTCGGGACGCAGCGCCGCGGCGTTGCGGACGGCGACGTCGCCGTCCGCCGCTTCGCCGACCACCGTGATCCCCTGCGCCTCGAGCATGATGCGCAGCCCCGCCCTGATCGCGCCGTGGTCGTCCGCGAGCAGCACCGTCGGCTCGCTCATGCCGCTGCCTCCGTCGGGATGCGACCTTCCACCGACCATCCACCGGCGACCGGACCGGCAGTGAAGGCGCCCCCCAGCGCGGCGACCCGTTCCCTGAGCATCTGCAACCCCCAGCCCCCATCCGCGGATGCGGACGCTCTGCTCGGCGAGCCACCCCTCGAACGCACCTCGACCCGCACCTCGGGACCGCTCCTGCGGATGATGACGTCGACCTCGGCGCCGCTGGCGTGACGGATGCAGTTGTTCAGTGCCTCCCGCACGATGCGGATGACGGCCTGCTCGAGCGCGGAACCGACATCGTCCACGTGATCGGCGACGAGTCGCACCGTGAGTCCCGCGCGTTCCGCCTCCTGCACGATCCCCTCGAGGTCCCCCCACCGCGGCGAGGACGCGGGACTGCCCTCACCGCGACGGAGCACGGAGATCATCGATCGCAGCGCCGCATGGGCATCGAGACCTGCATCACGCACGGCCTGCAGCGCTTCGCGGTCCCGCGGAGGATCGGGCGGCGTCGACAGGGCGGCCTCCGCGCGGATCGCCATCGCCATCACATGACCGGCCACCACGTCGTGCAGCTCGCGCGCCATGGTCTCGCGCTCCCGTTGCACCGCCTCCACTCGGTCGCGCTCGGCGACGGCTGCGGCATGCTCCGCCCGCTGCCGGTGCAACTCCGCGAGCTCGTGCGCTTGGGAGACCGCCACGGCCCACCAGTAGTCGGTGCCGAAGATCGCTCCGAACTGCACTCCGATGAGGAACGCGACCGGGAACGACACATCGGTGAGCAGCCAGGCGCAGAGGAAGAGGACGACGGTCGCCGCCCCCAGCAGCACCAGCAGCATCCTTCGCCCGCGGGAATCCGCCAGGAAAGCGGCCGTCCACAGGACGTCCAGGAGCACCACGAGGGTCCCGAGGCCACCCACGGTGAGCAGGTCCGCGACGAACAGCAGGGAGACGAGCACGAGCACGGTCACCGGCATGCGCCGCTTGAAGAGGGCGAGCGCACAGGCGGGAAGGGCGAGCACCAGCGCCCACCACGGCGACAGGGGCTCCTGCGGGAGCGAGAACGGCCCCCAGATACCCCGGAATCCGAAGGCCGCCATCACCACGGCGAAGATCGCCATGCCCAGCGGGTCCGCCCACCAACGGTGCCGGCGGTACCAGGCGCCGAATCCGCCTTCGACCTGCTCGTGCATGCCCTCATGCAATCACGACGGCCGCCGCCGCGCATCCGACGAAGGGATGAGTGGTTCTGCGGAGACGGTACTTTCGCCCGATCCGGATCCGTGGAGTGTCCGTGAACGTGGTGGCATGGAACTCTTCGGCGGACTGCCGCTCCCCCTCTCGCTCGCGCTCCTGGCGTTGATCGACGGGCTGAGCGTCGGCACACTCCTCATCCCGGTCTTCCTGCTGCTGCACCCGGGGCGGGTGCGCGCCGGGCGGATCCTGCTGTATCTGGGAACCATCGCCGCGTTCTATCTGGTCGTCGGCCTCCTGTTCCTGTGGGGCCTGGTGAACCTCGTCGACGTCGCGTCCGACTTCCTCGCGTCGCCCGCGGGACTGATCGTCCGGCTCGTCGTCGGAGCAGCGCTCCTCATCACGGCATTCGTGATGCCGACCGGCGGCAAGAACGAGAAGAACGCACCGGCGCCCGCACCGCAGACAGCATCCGCGCCTCCGGTGCCGCTTCGGGGAGGGACACCGGGCGCGCAGGATGCGAACGGCTCCCGCCTGGCTCCCCCGGATGCCGCGTCCGCGATCGCGACCGATCCTGCTCCTCGTCCCGGACGCATCACGCGGTGGCGGGAGCGGCTCCTCGACCCGCGCACCCGCGGCACCGCAGTGATGGCCGTCGCCATCGCCGCAGGGCTCGTCGAGATCGCCACCATGCTGCCGTACATCGTGGCGATGACCATGCTCGCGGATGCCGGCATCGACACGCCGCTGCGCGTGCTCTCGCTCACGGGATACTGTGCGCTGATGATCCTGCCCGCGGTCGTGCTGCTCGTGCTGCGGATGGTGGCCGCTCCACTCGTGCAACGGCCGCTCGAACGCTTCGCCACCTGGATGGAGCGCACCGGGGCGGAGAACACCGCCTGGATCATCGGCATCATCGGGTTCCTCATCGCCCGTTCCGCCGCCACCGAACTCGGCCTCTTCGAGGCGATCGGTTCGTTCCTCGACCGGTGACCGGCACACCCTCCGGGTGCGACCGCGCAGCGCTCCCGACGAAGTAGGCTCGACGAGTGCGTCTCGTCATCGCCCGCTGCTCGGTCGACTACACCGGTCGGCTCAATGCCCATCTTCCGCTCGCCACGCGTCTGCTCGTGCACAAGGGCGACGGGAGTCTGCTCGTGCACTCCGACGGCGGCAGCTACAAGCCGCTGAACTGGATGAGTCCCCCGTGTTCTCTCTCGAACGAGACTCCGGGTGAGGAAGAGGCGAGCGCCGGCGTCGTCGAGGTCTGGCGGGTCACCCACAAGAAGACCGGTGACGCGTTGCGCGTGCAGATCTACGAGATCATCCATGACACCTCACACGAGTTGGGCATCGACCCCGGACTGCAGAAGGACGGCGTCGAGGCAGACCTTCAGCGGCTTCTCGCGGAGCAGGTCGAGCGCATCTCCGAGGGTGCGACGCTCGTGCGCCGCGAGTACCCGACGGCGATCGGGCCGGTCGACCTGCTGGTGCGCGATGCCGACGGCGCGGCGATCGCCGTCGAGATCAAGCGCCGCGGCGACATCGACGGCGTGGAGCAGCTGACCCGCTACCTCGAGCTGCTCGGCCGCGATCCACATCTCTCCCCCGTCCAGGGTGTCTTCGCCGCCCAGGAGATCAAGCCGCAGGCGCGTGTACTCGCCGAGGATCGGGGCATCCGCTGTCTGGTGCTCGACTACGACGACATGAAGGGCATCGAGTCGGGCATCCCCCGCCTGTTCTGAGCAGACGGCCTCAACGGACGGGGATGAGCCGCGGCGTCGGCCCCTCCAGACGCGCGATCGCGATCTTCACCTCGAAGATCTCCTGCTCGACTCGATCGAATCGCGCATCCACGCGGTCGAATCGCGATTCGAGACTCGCGAACCGTGCGCTGAACTTCGCATCCTGCGCATCGAACCGTGCGTCGAGTCGTGCGTCCTGCGCCGCGAAACGCGCATCGAACCGCGCATCGAACTTCGCGTCCTGCGCATCGAACCGTGCATCGAGCCGAGCGTCCTGCGCCGCGAAACGCGCATCCATCCGGTTGATCGTCCAGCCGAATCCGCCGATGATCGCCACCAGCAGCGTCGCGGCCGTGGCCAACATCGTGATGATCTCCACCGACACGTACATACCCCCATTCTGACTCGCACATCCGCCGTTGTCACGACCTTATATGGGGACATAGAGTGCTCACCTGAGACGTGGATAAGCCCTGTTCGTGCACACCTGTGCAGGAAAGGCGACCGTCCTCTTCCGGGCCATAGGGTGGAGGGGTGCCTCACTCCCCTTACTCCTGCGTGCTGTGGGACGTCGACGGCACCATCGTCGACGCGTCCGTCGGCATCCTTCGCCGGCTCGACATCGCGCTCACGCACTTCGGCCACCCCGCGCCCACGCGCGAGCAGCTGGTGCACTGGATCGGTCCGCCCATGTTCCAGTCCTTCCAGGACCAGGCGGGAATGACCCCGGAGCAGTCCGCCGAGGCCGTGGCCTTCTACCGCACGCTCGGGAAGGCCGACGGCTACACGACCGATGTCGCGACCTATCCGGGCGTCGTCGAGCTCATCAACGAGCTGCGCGCCGCCGGGGTGCCGCAGGCGACCGCCAGCTCGAAGCCCGAGAACCAGGTCGATGCCCTCGTCGATCACTTCGGCCTGCGCCCCGCGTTCTTGACCACAGTCGGCGCGACCCCCGACGAGTCGACTCTCGCCTCGAAGACCGACATCGTCGCCGAGGCGCTTCGTCGGCTGCGCGCGCTCGGCGCCGACACGTCACGACCGGTTCTGGTCGGTGACCGCCATCACGACGTGGAAGGCGGGAACGCCAACGACGTCCCCGTCATCTTCGTCGAGTGGGGCTTCAGCGACAGACACGAAGGCGATGACGCCGCGTTCCGAGCGGCCTCGGTCGCAGAATTGCGCGCGCTGCTGCTGAGCTGACCCCACCTCCTCCCGCTGACGGGTATCAGCCGAAGCGGCGCTGAGAACCTCAGAAAGCACAGAACTCCCCGCCGGATGACGCATCGGGGACGCGATCCGGTGGGGAGTTCTGTGTCGCGCCCGTCTCAGACGGGGCGGATGTTCTCTGCCTGCAGGC
Organism: Microbacterium sp. Ag1; assembly: GCF_001005635.1. Classification (NCBI taxonomy): domain Bacteria; kingdom Bacillati; phylum Actinomycetota; class Actinomycetes; order Micrococcales; family Microbacteriaceae; genus Microbacterium; species Microbacterium sp. Ag1. Next base: position 98,134 of record NZ_LBCR01000029.1, on the reverse strand, counting down.
CCTTCGGACCCTGCGCCACATCGAACTCGACTCGCTGGTTCTCTTCGAGAGACCGGTAGCCGGATGACTGGATGGCGGAGTAGTGCGCGAAGACGTCAGCGCCTCCGTCGTCGGGGGAGATGAAGCCAAAGCCCTTCTCCGAGTTGAACCACTTGACCGTGCCCTGGGTGCTCATGTACTGCCTGTTCTGCTGATGAAGAAGCCGACGCAGGGATGCCCCGACATCGCTAACGCTAGTGGAGGAGGCCCCGAGCGGAATAGCCGCTGCAAGAAGGTAATCCAAATGTTGCACGAGCGGCATCCGCCCGTCATGCGTCGCTTCGCGACCCGCACGGCGCCTGAGGCGCCCGGAAAATGGTGTGGCCCTCACCGCGGGGGGAGCGATGAGGGCCGAAGACGACCGGAGGGTGCGTCAGGAACAGCTTAGCTCCTTTCCGACGCTCTTGTCCCCCTTTTGGGGGACAAATCTGAACTTCGGTGCGAGACTGGACGATAGCGGCCCCCTCGAGTAGCCCATTGGGGACTGAACTACTCGAGAGGGCCCAATCGCATGCACGGATCGTCTGCCCCTGGGGAGGGCCGCCGTCTCCTGGGGAGAGACGGAGACGATCAATCCCCGTGTGCATGCACCTTCACCATAGGGGAGGATGCACGATGTCGCCACGGACTCTCGTCCACGCGATATCGGAGAAGGTCGGGGTACTGATCCCGCAGGGATCGCAGGTTTCGGGCGGAGACGGGACGCACAGCACGGAGGCACCTCCGTCGTCCTCTCTCCCCCGAATCCGCGGGCTCCGTCACTCGCGAGTAGCCTGATGCGGTGACTCTGCTCAACAAGGACATGACGCTGTGCATCTCGCTCTCCGCACGGCCCAGCAACAACGGCACGCGCTTCCACAACCACCTCTATGAGGCGCTCGGGCTCAACTGGATCTACAAGGCGTTCGCCCCCACCGATCTCGGCCAGGCCATCGCGGGCGTCCGCGGGCTCGGGATCCGCGGCTGCGCGGTCTCGATGCCCTACAAGGAAGACGTCATCGCCCTGGTCGACCGGATGGATCCCTCGGCGAGCGCGATCGACTCGGTCAACACCATCGTCAACGACAACGGTGTGCTCACCGCCCACAACACCGACTACTCGGCGATCGCTCAGCTCATCGAACGCGAGCACCTGGATCCTGCGAGCTCGGTGCTGCTGCGTGGGTCGGGCGGCATGGCCAAGGCGACCGCGGCAGCATTCCGGGACGCCGGCTTCTCGCGCGTGACCATCGTCGCCAGGAACGAGGAGAGCGGACGTGCGTTGGCGGACCTGTACGGATTCGACTGGTCGGCGGAGGTCGGCGAGGCCACGGCCGACGTGGTGGTCAACGTGACCCCGATCGGCATGGCCGGGGGCGCGGAGGAGCACGCGCTCGCGTTCCCCGAGGAGACGATCGCACGCGCGTCCGTGGTCTTCGACGTGGTCGCGCTTCCCGCCGAGACTCCGCTGATCGCCGCGGCTCGCACAGCGGGGAAGACCCTGATCACAGGAGCAGAGGTCGCGACGCTGCAGGCATTGGAGCAGTTCGTGCTCTACACCGGCATCCGACCGTCCGCCGAGCAGGTGCGCGATGCCGAGGAGTTCATGCGCGCAGGGAACGCCTGACGGCGAAGAGGGGAGTGGTGCGTCCATGAAGACGATCGGTGTCCTGGGCGGCATGAGCTGGGAGTCGTCACTGGAGTGGTACCGGCTGGCGAACGAACGGGTGCGCGCGCAGCGCGGTGGCCACCACTCCGCTCGCATCCTGTTGGACTCGCTCGACTTCGCGGAGATCGAGGCGATGCAGGCGCGTGGCGACTGGGACGCCGCGGGTGATCTGCTGGCGTCGCGCGCCGCAGCGCTGGAGGGTGCCGGTGCGGAGCTTCTCGTGCTCGCCACCAACACGATGCATCTGGTCGCCGACCGCATCCGAGCGGCGGTCGGCATCCCGTTCCTGCACATCGCCGATCCCGCAGGTGAGGCGATCACCGCCGCGGGCCTGCAGACCGTCGGGCTTCTGGGCACGGCCTTCACGATGGAGCAGCCGTTCTACGCAGAACGGCTCGCGCGGCACGGTGTCCGCACACTCGTCCCCGGCGCCGACGATCGCGCGCTTGTGCACGCCGTCATCTACGACGAGCTCGTGCACGGTGTCATCCGCGACGAGTCCCGTCGACGTTACGCGGAGGTGATCGAGCGCCTGGTGGGCGACGGCGCAGAGGGGATCGTCCTCGGCTGCACCGAGATCGAGCTGCTCATCTCCTCCGGCAATGCACCGGTACCCGTGTTCCCGACGACGGCGCTGCATGTGGATGCCGCGGTCGCCCTCGCTCTCGGCGGCGACGCCGCGGCCGATCGAGCGGACTCAGTCGGCGTGCCCCTGCGCGAGGTATGACAGGCGGTGGAGCGTCTCGGCATTGCGCCAGCGCAGGATCGGGGCGGTCAGGAACCGCGGGATCAGCGCCGCGGGCCCTGCGACGGGCTCCTCGTCGATGCGCACCTGACAACCGGAGGGGGTCGTGCGTGCTCGCAGCGTGACCGTCGCCTCGCCCATCGGCCAGCCGCGCGCCCTGAGCACGACCCGCCGCGGCGGATCCCACTCGCGCACCTCGGTCGTGTCGTCGAGCAGCACGGGCCAGACCCCGACGGAGTGATGCAACTGCGCCGCCACCGCCGGCCACGTCTCGTCGACGTCTCTCATGCGGGAAGCTCCGACCACCCATGCGGGGTAGAGCCAGCCGTTCGCGAGCACGCGGAACACGTCATCCGTCGTGCACGCCAGGTCACGGGTGTTCGTCGCCATGTCTCCTCCTTGCAGCGCCGTCCATTTGCAGCACCGTCTGTTTGCAGCGCCGTCTGCTCCTGCGGAGTCATCCTGCGCGGCATCCAGGCGCCAAGGGGACCCGCTTGACATCGCGGATCCGACGGAGATAGCACACTCCGATCCGGAGCGCTCCCCCCTGGAGGGATCAGGCGGCGCCTGGCACCGTCGGAGCATGTTGCAAAGACTGAGCTCACGCGTGGTGCAGGCCGTCACCGCGGTCGTCCACGACGATTCGCCCTCGCTCCTCACCCGGGGCTACGACTTCGGCGCACGCATCTGGCGGCGTGCGGAGCCCGGTGCACGGTCGGCTCCGATGCGACTGCTCGGAGACGACGCGGTGTTCGTGCGGGGAGTCGAGGGCATCGACCTGTTCTATGACGAGTCGCGCATCGCCCGCCACGGCGCCATGCCGAAGATCGTCCAGGAGACGCTGTTCGGACACGGGTCCGTGCACAGCCTGGACGGGTCGGCGCACCGACACCGCAAAGCGACGTTCGTGGAGGTGGCCTATGAGGATGCGCAGGTCGCGCGCCTGACTGCCTGGCTGGAGCGCGAGTGGAGAGTGGAGGAGGACGCCTGGCTCGATGGGGGAACCCGCAGTGCGTACGACGCGGCGGTCGGCGCCTTCGGCCGCGCGATCATGGGCTGGGCCGGGCTGCCGGGTACACCGGCAGCGAAGACCCGATGGGCGGCTCGGCTGGCGCAGATCGTCGACGGCTTCGGTGTTCCCTACTCACCCGAGTACGTGGCCGCCTTCGTGAACAGGATGTGGTCCGATCGGCATGCGGAGCGACTCATCGATGCCGTCCGATCTGGCTCACTGCACGCCGAAGAAGGCACAGCCCTGGCCGAGTGGGCCGACCACCGCGATCAGGACGGCTCGTTGCTCCCTGCCCGCCTCGCCGGCATCGAACTGCAGAACAGCATCCGCCCGATGATCGCCGCGGCGCGTTTCGTGGCCTTCGCGGCCAAGGAACTGCACGACAGGCCCGAATGGCGCGAGCGGATCGCCGCCGAGACCGTCGAACGGAATGCGCTGGTGAGCGGGCCTCTGGCCGTGATGTTCGCGCAGGAGGTGCGGCGCACCGCTCTGTTCGTGCCCATGCTGCCCGGGCGCGCGATCGTCGACATCGAGATCGGCGACGTGCGGGTGCCGGCAGGCGGGCGCGTGGTGCTCGACATCCTCGGCACCGACACCGACGAGCAATCGTGGGCCCACCCGCATCGATTCGCACCCGAGCGGTTCACCGACGTCGAAAATCACGAGTCGATCCGCACCTTCATCCCGCAGGGCGGTGCCGACGTCGCCACCGGGCACCGCTGCCCCGGCGAGAAGCTCGTGATCGCCGGCCTCTCTGCGGCGATCGCCGTGCTGAGTGATCCGCGTCTCGACATCCTCGACACCGGACTCGAGGTGAACCGGCGACGACTGCCGACCAGACCCGCATCGGGCGGAGCGGTGCGCAAGAGCGGATCGACCCGCGGCTGTCCGTTCCACTGAGACGCGCGTCCGCACGTCAAGAGGCAGCTGTCAACCCGGTGGCCGGTCGCCCTGGGAGCGACGAGCGTGGCGCGGACGAACGAAGACCAAGGATCGGAGGACATCATGAAGGCATTGACCTGGCAGGGCAAGCGCACGGTGACGGTGGAGGAGGTTCCCGATCCGGTCATCCAGCAGCCGGAGGATGCGATCATCCGGGTCACGTCCTCGGCGATCTGCGGTTCCGACCTGCATCTGTACGAGCTGCTGGGCCCGTTCCTCGATCGCGGCGACATCCTGGGCCACGAGCCGATGGGAGTCGTCGTCGAGGTGGGTGCGGACGTGAAGACGCTCGCCGTGGGAGACCGTGTCGTCATCCCGTTCAACATCGCGTGCGGAGAATGCTACCTGTGTCGACGCGGCTTCCAGTCGCAGTGCGAGACCACCCAGGTGCGCGAGTACGGCAGCGGAGCCGCCCTCTTCGGGTACACGAAGCTGTACGGGCAGGTCCCCGGCGGGCAGGCGGAGTATCTGCGGGTGCCCCTCGCCGACTACAACCACATCCCCATCGCGAGCGACCTGCCCGATGAGCGGTATCTGTTCCTCAGCGACATCCTTCCCACGGCGTGGCAGGGAGTGGAGTATGCACAGGTGCCGGACGACGGAACCCTCGTGGTGATGGGGCTCGGTCCGGTCGGACAGTTCGTCTCCCGCATCGGACGGCACCGGGGGCACCGGGTGCTCGCGGTCGATCCGGTGCCGGAGCGTCGCGCCATGGCGGAACGCCACGGCATCGAGACGTTCGACCTCACCGACACGATCGTGGATGAGCTGCGGGACCTGACCGACGGGCGCGGCGCCGATTCGGTGGTGGATGCCGTCGGGCTCGAGGCTCACGGCAACGCGGGCGTCGAGTTCGTGCAGAAGGCGGTGGGCGTACTCCCGGATCCGGCGGGACGACAGCTGCTCGACAAGGCGGGTGTCGATCGTCTGGCCGCCGTCTACGCCTCCATCGACACCGTTCGCCGCGGAGGGACCGTATCGCTGAGCGGGGTGTACGCGGGCGACGCCGACATCATGCCGATGAAGACGCTGTTCGACAAGCAGATCACCCTGCGCATGGGGCAGTGCAACGTGAAGAACTGGGTGGATGAGCTGGTGCCCCTGGTCGAGGACATCGCCGACCCGCTCGGTGTGATGGACCTCACCACGCACAGTGCGCCCCTCGACGACGCGCCTGAGCTGTACCGAACCTTCCAGAAGAAGGAAGACGGCTGCATCAAGGTGGTGCTGCGCCCGTCGACGGTGTGACGCGAGCCTGACAGCCGCGATTGACAGACGCGGCTGTCAATCGTGGGACGGAGACCTCAGGCCCGGCGGCCGGGGTCTCCGTCTTCGCGATTCCCCTCGTCGACATCGGGTCGACGGGTGCCGATACCCGGGTCGTCGTTGTGTGTCGACTCGTCAGGCACCGTCGAGCGGGATCCGGGTTCGACCCCGACCGCCGACGCGGCACCGGAGTCGGCACCCGCTCCTCCGGCCGGTACGTCACCCGGGTCCGCTGGCCGGTCGCCCCCGCGCTCGGCGAGGTGCTGGGCGATCCGGGATTCGGCGTCGCCCTCGACCGGCGAGGTCGCCGCCTCCGGACGCGTTCCCTCGCTCCCGCTCATTCGGTGCCGTCCCTGAGGTCGGTGGGAGCGTCACCGCTGTGGCCCGCGCCCTCGTCTTCCGGAGTGAGGTCACCCTGGCCCTCTTCGCCCAGCTCCGCCTCGATCGGGTCTTCGCCCTGCGTCTCCGGCTGCTCGCCTTCGGTGGGATACACGTCGGGATTCGACATCCTGCACTCCTCTCGTCGGGAGGACCAGGGTGGAACGGAATCCGCGGGTCCGCAGGACCGTTGACACCCGGACGACGGGCGACTAATCCCGAACACGGAGAACGTGAGCAACCTTGGTTGACAGCGCGGGGATGAGCAACGTAGGTTGACAGCATGGAATCCCTCGAGGTCGCACAGATCGCTGCAGACACCACCGATCCCCGAGCAGGGCTGCGCGCGGTCGCATCTCTGCGCCGACTCGCGGATGCGCTCGAACTGCGGCAAGTCGAAGCCGCACTGCGGTCCGGCATGAGCTGGCAGTCCATCGCCGACGCCCTGGGAGTGACCCGCCAGGCCGTGCACAAGAAGCACTCGAAGCGGATCGATCCGTCCATCGAGATTCCGCGGAGGGGATGATGAGCCGATTGGTGCAGGCGGCTGCCACGATGCACACCTTGTCGCTGGCCTCTATGGAAGAGGCCTCACGCTTCGGGGTGCGTGATACCGACATCGATCATCTTCTGCTCGCTCTGACAATCGATCCCGACACGGGTGGTCAGATCCTGCGCGGCATGGGTGCCGGGCTCGACACGGCCCGCGCGGCCGTCGCGGCTCAGCACGCCGCTCAGCTCGAATCCCTGGGCGTCGCCACAGGTGTGGACGAGCCAGGCCGCATCGTCTTCCACGAGACCTCGGGGTACGAGTGGACGGACCGGGCGCTCGCGGTGTGGACCGCGGCGTCGAGTGGCGACCGCCGCGGCGACTCCGCAGCGGTGCTGCGCGCGCTCGTGGATGAGCCGAGCGGTCTCGTCGAAGAGATCCTGCGACGACTCGATGTCGACCCGGACGCGCTGAGATCTCGCCTCGACGACACGCGGGTCGTCGATCCTGCGCGAACAGACAGGATCGATGAGAACAGCTTCTCCGCTAAGCGTTCGATCTTCGTCCCCGCCCCCATCGAGCACGTGTGGGAGTTGCTGTCGTCGGCCTCCCGCATTCCCGAGTGGGATCACGGGGTGGGCGAGGTGGGCTCAGCGATCGCACCCACCGGCCCTTGGGAGGCGCGGACGATCACCGTCCGCAACGGCAAGAACGTGTCCGTCAAAGACACCTACGTACGTCAGCGGATCTTCCTGGACCGGTTCGAGGACCGCGCATTCGTAACCTGGCGCTTCACCTATCCGGACGCGAGTGTCGACACGTCACGGGTGCTCGCATTCGCGCTCGAACATGCCGCTGGGGGAATACAGATCCAGGTGACGCTCACGTGGGAGGTCAGGGGACCCCGACGAGGAATTCTGCACAGCATCCGGCGTCGCGTGCTCCGCCCCGTCCGGCGGCCGGTCGCGCACGTCCTCACCTACTTCCAGCTCACCCAGACCGAGAGCGGCATCACGCGCGTGTTCCGCTGAAACCCCGGGTGGGCGCATCGCGCAGAACTCGCCGATGCGCCCACCGGGTCGAGTCCGCTCAGCCCTTCGCGCCCTTGCGGGGCTTGATGAACTCGGCCGGCGCGTTCTTCTCGCGCTTCGCGGCTCGCTTCTCCTTGAGTGTGAGCTGCGGTGCCTTCTTGGTCTTTCCGGACATGGTGTCTCGCTTCCCCTTCAGTGGCTGGCGTAACCTCCGACCATAGTGAGAATCCAGGGGAAGTCAAATTTCCTTTTGACCGGGAAATTTCCATCACTGACCGCCAGTGCGGCCCAGTCCTTCGAGAACCGCATAGGTTCCGAGCACCGGCGCCGCACCCGGCTGTGCGCCGTCGTCGAGGAGAAGGAGGACGTAGCCCGACTCCTGCGCCGCCCGCCCCCATCCCCGTGGCAGGTCGCTGATGCGATCGGCGAGGAGGGTCGGCCCAACACCGAAACCGTGAAGGTCACGCACCATCAGACTCCGGTCGCCTTGGAAAGCGACGCCGACACGATCGAACGCCCCGAGCGGCCCATCGAAGGGTGGCTCGAGGAGGCTCCATCCGCGCTCACGCAGATGCTCCGTCATACGCTCCGGATCCCCGTCGCCCATCCGGAAGCGCATCGCAGCGATCGCGACCCCGACTCCATCCAGAACGAGGAAGGTGCATTCCGATCTCGGAATGGAAGCATGCTGCCGCCGTGCACGTCGCACCGCGGCGATGCCGACGACGACAACAAAGGCCCCGAACGCTCCCGGAAAACCGCCCAACAGGAAGCCGAGCGCGACGCCGCACGCGGCGAGTGCGTGCGCCGCGCTCGGACGCCAGCGGTCAGCCTTCTCGGGAGTCGGCATTCCCGCTGTCCACGGCCTCGTGCTCGGATCGTTCATCAACGGTCTTCTCCGGCTCCCCGTAGTGCCCGTGCCCCGCGTCGACCGCGTCTATATCTGCCTGCGTGAGCGGCACCAGACGGTCTTCGAAGAACCACCGGGATACGGCCGAGCGCACGTTCTCGGTCCACGGGATGCGACCCTTCGCGTTCGGACGCACCACGAGCGGCTCGTAGATGTCGACGTCGATGAGCTTCCAGCGGTCGTACTCGTCGACGGGCTGGTGCACCTCGACGAACTCGCCGCCGGGGAGGCGGACGATACGGCCCGACTCGAAGCCGTGCAACACGATCTCGCGGTCCTTCTTCTGCAGCGCGATGCAGATGCGCTTGGTGATGAAGTAGCCGAGGATAGGTCCGAGGAGCAGCAGCGCCTGCAGCGTGTGGATGACGCCTTCCATCGTGAGCATGAAGTGCGTCGCGATGAGGTCGGAGGATGCGGCAGCCCACAGCACGGCGTAGAAGATGACGCCTGCGACGCCGATCGCGGTGCGGGTGGCCGCGTTGCGGGGGCGCTGTGCGATGTGGTGCTCGCGCTTGTCGCCGGTGACCCACGCCTCGATGAAGGGGTAGATCGCGACCGTCACGATGAACAGCCCCATCACGGCGACCGGGACGATGATGCCGAACGACCAGGTGCGATCGAACATCACGACATCCCAGTTGGGGGGTGCGAGCCGAAGCGCACCGTCGGCGAACCCGATGTACCAGTCCGGCTGCGTGCCGGCCGAGATCGGCGAGGGGTCGTAGGGACCGTAGATCCAGAACGGCAAGATCTGGAAGAAGGTGCCGAGCACCACGATCACCCCGAACACGATGAAGAAGAAGCCACCCATCTTCGCCGCGTACACCGGCATCATCGGGTAACCCACGACGTTGTCGTTCGTGCGGCCGGGGCCGGCGAACTGCGTGTGCTTGTTGATGATCATGAGCATCAGGTGCACCACGATCAACGCGATCACCAGCATCGGAAGGATGAGGATGTGCAGCGTGTAGAGACGGCCGATGATGTCGGTCCCCGGGAACTCGCCGCCGAACAGCATGAAGGAGGTCCAGGTGCCGATCAGGGGGAGGCCCTTGATCATGCCGTCGATGATGCGCAGTCCGTTGCCGGAGAGCAGATCGTCAGGGAGCGAGTAGCCCGTGAAACCCTCCGCCATCGCGAGGATGAACAACACGAATCCGATCACCCAGTTGAGCTCGCGCGGCTTGCGGAATGCGCCCGTGAAGAACACTCGGAGCATGTGAAGACCGATGCCTGCCACGAAGACGAGCGCTGCCCAGTGGTGGATCTGCCGCACCAGGAGTCCTCCGCGGATGTCGAACGAGATGCGCAGCGCCGAGTCGAAGGCCGCCGTCATCTCCATCCCGCGCATCGGTGCGTAGGCGCCGGTGTAGTGGGTCGGCACCATCGACGCCTGGAAGAAGAACGTGAGGAACGTGCCGGAGATGAACACCACGACGAACGCCCACAGAGCGATCTCGCCGAGCATGAACGACCAGTGGTCGGGGAAGACCTTTCGGCTCAGCTCCTTCAGGAGTCCGGAGACGCTGGTGCGCTCGTCGAGGTAGTTCGACGCGGCACCGACGAAGCGTCCGCCCAGAGGCGGCTCCTTCTTCTGCGCGGTCTGATCCAGAGTCGGAGACTCACGTGACATGGTTCGGTCCTCTTCGGTGGTGGCGGGCCAGGGAGCTCTGAGGCTGCGCATGCAGGAACGCGCGCGAACGATCGGTAGCGCGAGACGTCCGCCGACGGGCGCGACGAAGAGGCGTCCACGGGGGACGGCGAGCGGGATTCAGGGTGGTTCCACACGCACCTGGCAACACGGGACGACCTTCTGGTCAGTCTTGTCGCTGTGCGGGTACTGCGCCCTCGTCCGCCGGTTCAGGAACGAACCTGCCGCCAAGCTATCAGACAACGGACGGCTCCACGGGATCGGCCATCGTCGGACCGTGTTTGCTACCCTGGAGAGGACACGACGGCGGGGGACGACCTCCGACGGTGAGACAGACCGGGGACGACCCCGACAGGAGTCTCCCGTGAACCACCCATCCGCCTGGCCGGTTTGGATCGCATCCCGCGAACCCCGTACCGCCCGCGCCACACTCGTGCTGTGCAGCGCTTCGTTCGCGATGGTCAGCGCTGCGGCCCTCAGCGTCGGCCCGCAGGGGATCTGGCTCGAACTACTCCTCTCGACGGGATTCCTCGCGTGGGCGACCGCGCAATGGGTATGCGTAGAGCACCGTCGACGTCGCGAATCGGCGTTCCGCCGCGACGTGGAGCGTTACATCCGCATGCTCTCCGAGTCCTCCGCTCCGGAGTGACGGATCGCCGTCGTTCGCGAGGCCACCGCCGCGACCGACCGCGTACCATCAGATGCAGTGCGCTGACTCAGCGCCGCGGCCGGGACGACCCGGTCGTGTTCATCATTCGGGGACGGCCCCACCCGAAGGAGTCCGGCGATGTCACGCACGGAACTGAAGACGTTGATCGGCCCGACGGATATCGTCCGCGTCGTCCTGGGATGGGGAGCCTTCGCCGCCCTCCTTCTCCTCCACCCGGTACTGGAGCCTCCCGTGCCCACCCCGGTGCTCGTCATCGCGCTCGCGGTCATCATCGCGGTGATCCTCGTCTGCGCGTTCGGCGTCGTGAAGCAAGCGGAAGCCCTCGCGCACCGCCTCGGAGACCCCTACGGCTCGCTCGTCCTCACGCTCTCGATCGTCATGATCGAGGTGATCCTGATCTCGGCCGTCATGCTCGGACCAGGCGAGCACGCGACCATCGCCCGCGACTCGGTCATGGCCGTCGCGATGATCATCCTCAACCTCGTGATCGGGCTCGCCCTCCTCGTCGGCGGACTCCGCCACCGCGGCATGGCCCACAACCGCACCGGCACCTCCGCGTACCTGTCCATGCTGGTCGTGCTCGTCGCGCTCGCCTTCGGCCTCCCCGCCCTGATCGGCACGGACGGGTCCTACACGGTGGCGCAGGAGATCCCGATCATCGTGCTCACCCTCGCGCTCTACGCGTTCTTCCTCTATCGGCAGATGGGCGCGCAGGCGGGCGATTTCACCGAAGTCGACCCGGTTCTGCTGCAGAGCCCGCAACGCCAGGAGAACACGGAGGAGAACAGCGGGATCCGTGAGGTTCTCGCCGAGCATCGCACGGAGGTCCTCGTCCGGCTCGCCCTGCTGGTGGTCACCGTCATCCCGATCGTGCTCCTGTCCCACGACATGGCGGCACTGCTCGACGACGGGCTGGGCCGCCTCGGCGCTCCGGTCGCCCTCGCCGGCGTGCTCATCGCGGGCATCGTGTTCCTTCCCGAGTCGATCACCGCGGTCCGCGCCGCTCTGGGCGGAGAAGCTCAGCGCGTCACCAACCTCTGCCACGGTGCGCTCGTCTCGACGGTCGGACTCACGATCCCCGCCGTGCTGATCATCGGCATGTTCACCGGCCAGACGGTCGTGCTCGCGGAGTCTCCGGCGAACCTGTTGATGCTCGGCGTCACACTGCTGCTGTCGGTGACGACCTTCGCCGCGAAGCGCGTGACGGCGATGCACGGCGCCGCACACCTGGTGACCTTCGGGGTCTACCTCGTGGTCCTCTTCCGCTGACCTCCGAAGCGGAGTGCCCCGGAGTCACGTTCCGGGAGCTGCGCCGTCCAGGCGCAGAGGGGTCAGCGGCGCGGCACTGCAGACGGCGACGCGCCCTGGCCCCGGCTCGCACAACGGCTCGTTGAGATACTCGAACTCACCGTGTGTGACGGTACGCACGCAAGTACCGCACACTCCGACACGGCATTCGCTCGGCCAGTCGAGACCCGCACTCTCGGCGGCATTCAACAGGCTTCCCGCCGCGGGCTCCCACACGAAGGAGCCCGCAGCCGAATCGACGCGCAACGGGACGTCGGCGCGAGGCACGCGCGGCGGCCCCCACTCCGAACTCGCCGGAGAGGAGAAGAGGTCGACGTGGACGCGCTCGGGAGCGCACCCCGACTGCACGAGCAGGGCGCGCATGGCGGCAGCGAAAGTCGGCGGACCGCATACCGAGGCATCCGCTTGCTCGAGATCCAGGTCGGCCACGATGGACGCCAGGGCCGTGGCATCGATCGAGTCGCGGCGGGCTATCGCGAATGCCCGGTCCCCGCGGAGACCACGACCGGGATCGAGACGAACGGGGTCGCGTGCCGGCACGCCGGAGAGTCCCTTCACCGGATAGCGCACGATGCTGTCGATGGAACCTCGGCTCCTGGTCATGAACGTCCCTTTCCCCTGCTCTGACGATCGATCAGCATCATCGGCTCTCGGATCGTCCCCACCCTCGGTATTCCGGCATTGGATCTCGCGGTCGTCTCCGCTCGCGAGTGCACGGATCCGTGCCGACGTCTTCCGGCCGTGATATTTTTGGCATAGGCCAAAAATATCACGGCGCCGGAACCGGCACGGAGGGAGCATCATGACCACCAAAATCGCCATCAACGGCTTCGGTCGCATAGGACGGAACTACTTTCGAGCCCTGCTCGCGAAGCGATCGGATCTCGAGGTGGTCGCCGTCAACGACCTCACCGACACGCGCACGCTCGCGCACCTGCTCAAGTACGACGCGGCGAACGGCACCCTGGCCGGACCCGTGCAGCATGATGAGGCGCACCTCTTCGTCAACGGACAGGCGATCCGCGTGTTCTCGGAGCGCGATCCGCTACGCCTGCCCTGGGCCGAGCTCGGTGTCGACATCGTGATCGAGTCCACCGGGCTCTTCACGAAGGCGGAACTCGCCGCGAAGCACGTGGAGGCAGGAGCCCGGAAGGTGATCATCTCGGCCCCGGCCACCGGTGACGACGGAACCTTCGTCCTGGGCGTGAACGAGCACACCTACGATCCCGAACGGCACCACATCATCTCGAACGCCTCCTGCACGACGAACTGCCTCGCCCCTGTGGCCAAGGTGTTCCACGAAGCGTTCGGGATCGAGGCCGGACTGATGACGACCGTGCACGCGTACACCGCCGACCAGAACCTTCAGGACGGCCCGCACTCCGACCTGCGGCGCGCGCGCGCCGCAGGAGTCAACATCGTGCCGACCAGCACCGGGGCGGCCAAGGCGATCGGCCGTGTCATCCCCGAGTTGGAGGGCAAGCTCGACGGCTTCGCGCTGCGGGTGCCGGTGCTCACGGGATCCATCACCGACCTCACGGTCACCGCCTCGCGGCCCGTGACTGTGGATGAGGTGAAGGCCGCGTACCGCGCCGCCGCCGAAGGCCCGCTCAAAGGGATCCTCCGTTACACCGAGGAGGAGATCGTCTCCGCCGACATCGTCGCCGACCCGCACTCGTCGATCCTCGACGCCGGACTCATCCGGGTCATCGGCGATCAGGTGAAGGTCTCGGCCTGGTACGACAACGAGTGGGGGTACTCGAACCGCCTGGCAGACCTCACCGAGTATGTCGCCGAGCGGCTGCCGGCACGCGAGGAGGACGCGCGTGCCTGAGTCGACCATCGACACGGCGGCGTTCACCCTCGACGTGTCGGAATGGGTGAACAGCGCTCCGGTCAGCCCGGAATCGCTCCACGGACGGGTGGTGGTGGTCGAGGCCTTCCAGATGCTGTGTCCCGGATGCGTGAGCCACGGACTTCCCCTCGCTCAGCGCCTCCACGGCATGTTCGACCGCAGCGAGCTCGTGGTCCTGGGGCTTCACACCGTGTTCGAACATCACGAGGTCATGGGAAGGGAGGCGCTCGAGGTGTTCCTGTCGGAGTACCGTATCGAGTTCCCCGTGGCGATCGACCGCCCGATCGACGGTCAGGCCATCCCCGCCACCATGCAGCACTACGGCCTCAGAGGAACGCCGTCGATGATGATCGTCGACAGGGAGGGGCGCGTGCGGCAGATCGCGTTCGGCTCCGTGGACGAGCTGGCGCTCGGGACGTATCTGGGGCGACTCCTCGCCGAGCAGACTCCATACTCCGCCCCGTCGATCTCCGGCGGGGCGGAGCGGACCGGGGAGTCCTGCGACGTCGACGGTTCGTGCACCTGACGCCCAGGGCTAGCTCACGGCACCTCGCCGACGACGGATCAGGACCGCTCCCGCGAGGAGCAGCAGCACCCCGATACCGGCCAGCAGCGACGCGGAGGCTCCGTCCACCCCTGTCGTCGGGAGCCCGCCGCCACCGTCCGGTAGCGGGCCGGGGGGCACGACCGGGTCGGGGGGCAGGATCGGGTACACATTGGTGATGGACGCCGTCTGGGTCGTCGGCGGCTCTGCGTCCGCCACCGAGGGTGTCGTGATCGTCACGGTCTGACCGTCTCCGAGTCGGGACTGCTCGCCGTGGGCTCCGACGTCTCCGACTTCCGAGACCACACAGGTCGAGCCCAGTGGCAGAGCGTCGAGCCGCCCCTTCAGCTGGCTCTGCTCCGAGACGGTGATGATCCCGCCGGCGGGGAGCGCCAAGGGAACTCCCGCGACCGAGCATTCGAGTCGGAAGTCGAAGGTGGTGGGCGCCCGCCCTGTGTCGCCGACCACGACCTTCTGCACCGCGAGATCGCCGTCCTGCAGCAGGACCCCGGCCTGCACAGGGGCCACCGAGTACTCCCGGCCCCCGGCGTCGGTCCCCACGGCGCCCATCTGGTTCCATGCGATGCCGCCCGCGTCGGGGACGGCGATCGGGGCGAGGTCGGGGTAGGTGGTGGACTCGGGCACGTTCTGCGTCTCGTAGTGCAAAGACAGCACGTCGCCGGGGCCGAACGAACCGGTGGCGGTACCCGTGAAGTCGATCATGACGCGGATGCCGGTGACGTCCTCCCACGCTCCGCCGTAGGAGTCGGCCGGAGTCCAGGTTGCCGTGGTGTCGCAGAGCAGGTCGTCGAACCACGCAGAGGTGGGTCCGGTGCCCACACACGGGGAAGCGGAGGTGGTGACGTCGAGAGTGAACACCGCACCGCTGGGCAGCACGTTCGCGGTGAGCGAGTCGGGCAGGAGCACCGGCGCGTAGGTGCTGTTGCGCGCCGTGCCGGTCGCGAGCAGACGATCACCGATCCTCGGCAGGGGATCCACGATCGACACGGTCGGGAACCCGACGGTGCCCCCGTTCACGACGGACAGCCGCCAGTCGTCGGTCGCACCCACGGCCGTGTAAGCGGCGCAGGGGGTGCGCGTGTACCCATCGGGGTCGAGCGGGCAGGCAGCGTCCGGATTGTTCAGGTTGACCTGCCCATCGACCAGATCGCCGTCGATCTCACCCTTGACGTACTTGTATGCGGCGAGCGCGCCACCGGGCGATGGCTGCACGTAGTTCGTCGTCCCGCACTGGTCGGCGGCGAGATCCGGAACCGTGCCCTCGCCGTTGCCGGAGGCATTGGTGCAGGAGTCGAGGTCCTCAGCGGTGGTGACGACGAAGCTGTTGGTCGTGAACTGATCGAGAGCGAGCCCCGGAGCCAGCACCAGGTTCACCGTGATCGTGAAGACCTCGCCGGGAGACATTCGGTCACCGCCCTCGGGCCAGGTGAACGTCACGTTCTTGCCCGTGTCGTCGATCAGAGCCGACACGTCGGTGGAGAGCGTTCCTCCCGCAGAGGTCTGATAGGTGGGCGGTGAGAAGTCCCAGTCGAGGTACTCCGGCAGCTGATCGGTGAGCTGGTCGATCGTGACGAAGCCCGTTCCCGTGTTGGTGAACTGCAGCGTCCAGGGCAGGCTCGCGCCGATGGACACCACATGACTCGTTCCCGGCTGCGACTTCACGACGTCGAGCTGGTGGGTCCCCGGGTCGATGGCGAGCTCGGCGTCACCTTGGTCTTCTGCCGCAGGGTAGAGGCCGTCGAGTCTCGCGCTCTCCGCGGTCGCCGCGTTCGGGACGGTGGCGGGCAGCACCAGGGGCGAACCGTCTCGCTGCGTGGTGAGCACCACGACGTCGAAGGAGAGCTGAGCAGTCCAGTCGTCCGGCGGCGCGTTGCGGGAGAACACGTCGCCCGCGGCGTTGCGGAGCACAGCCCTCACCCCGACCACCGTCGCCGGATCGATTCCGGCGGGGAAAGCGGCCGTCGCAGCGAAGGCTCCCTCCGCCCAGGTCGTCCCGACGAGGACGTCGATGCGCACCTGATCGGCGCCGGCGGGGAGGACCACGCTCAGTGCCGGATCGGGGGCGAGGCGCACGGTGTTCCAGAACTCGGCGTCCGCATCGGTGATCGTGACCTGCTGCGTGGCGGCCGTCGAGACGCCGTCCGTCGCATCGAGCGTCACGGTGACCGGGTTCGCCAACTCGGTCTCGAGGATCGCGTCCGGGGTGATGGTCTTCGCGAGAGTCACATCGAGGAACGCACCGATCAACTCGACCGTGTCCCTGGCCGTGTCGTTGGGCCTGGACGCAGAGCCGGACGGGGTGAGCACCGGATCATAGGACTGGGCGATCACGTCATTGGCGACGGTGCCCGGTTCCACGAGCTGGCCGGCATCCGAGCGCTCGTACTGTCGCACGCGCGTCTCGATCTGCACCTCGAGAGCCTCTCCGGCACGGATGCTTCCACCGTCGGTCTCGGGGTCGATGCCGTGGAAGACGACACTGACACCGACCACGGTCGCGAGGTCGGCTTCGGCGAGCGATGACGCTGCCGTGACGGACATCGTGCGCGTGCTCAGGGTGCCGTCGGCGGCGCGATCCCACAGCGTGACGGTGGAGGTCGCCGGGTCGACCTGATCGGCAGGGTAGCTGAACGCGAGCGACAGCACGTCGAGCCGTTCGTAGGGGTTCGTCCCCGCGTCGTAGTCGGCCCCGTCGAAGGGGTCATCCGCCCAGGCATCGGCTGCGCTCACACACTGGTCCGCCGCTCCGGGCGTGCACGGGATCGGATCGGTCACGCGCACGTACGATGCGCGGGCCGTGCTGTCGTTCCTGGCGGCGATGTCGAACATCACGGTCGGATAGTTCGCGGGGTCCACATCAGCCGACTCCGGGATCGTCACAGTCGCCGGCGTGACGGTCTTGTCGACGGACACGAGCGGCGGCTGATCGATCAGCGTGATGTTGTCGCGCTCCGTGTCGCTGCCGTTCCCTGCCGCCGAGGTCCAATCCCCGCGCAGCGTGTTCCACACGACTCCGGGGTCGGCGTCGTTGAAGGTCTGGTCGGCGCTCACCCAGCGGTCGGCGGTGGCACTGTCGTCACGAACGACGTTGCGCAGCTCCCACGTGAGGAATGTCGGTCGGTACTGTCCGACGGCGGAGGTGGCGAGCCCGGAGCCGGGTTCCGGCCTGGTCGGGTCGGAGCTGGCGGTGCGGGCGGCGTCATCCGGACGGTAGACGAGCCGCACACCGGTGGTTCCGGCGGTCTGCTCCGGGGTGAGGGTGTAGCCGATGAACCCGTCCGCTCCCATCCACGAACCGCCGGGCGCAGAGATGGGTGTCCACGCGCCGTCGACGAACAGCCAGACCTCGGTGATGTCGTCCCAGGCCAGCAGCGGATCGTCGGCGAGGGTGACGGGGTCGATGCTCAGCAGATCGAACGCCTGGAAGACAGTCGTCGCCGCGCCGGCGGGATCGGTGTCCGGGGCGGTCGCGGGATCCGTCAGGTTGAGGACGTCGATCCCCGGGGTCCCCGTCCGCCACTCGTTGCGGGTGGACACGATGGCGCCGGACTGCGCATCGACGAAGTCGACGTCGGTGGTCTTGTCTCCGGTCTCGACCCAGCGCTTCTCGGCGTCGACTCCCGCGCCCTCGCCGGTCGCCGGCGTCTGGACGCCGATCGTGTCCTGATCGGTGACCACGGCGCTGTCGATGCCGTCGGGGAGGCCGTCGACATCGCCGTGGCTCTGCGCCGTGGCCTCGTTCTCGTACACGGTGGGTCGCTGCGCCGACTGCTCGTCTTCGGGATCGTCACGCGGGTCGGTGGGGCCCGATCCGTCGCGCAGGTCCGTCCGCGCCTCGAAGACGAGGTTCGGCTCGACGCTGAAGCCCTGGGCGAAGCCGTCCGGATTGTCGAACGTGAAGCGGACGCCGGTGACGTCTGCGGGCGTGTCCGGAGGTGTGAGGGCGGCTGCGAACTCCGCGCGGCTCATCTGGAATGTCTGCGCCGTCGCTCCGGTGCTCACCGTGGCGAGCGTGACCCAAGTGCCGTCCGGGCGCTGATACTCGGCGGTCGCCGTGGTGTTCGGCGGCACCTGTGTCGGGGCGATGCCCACGAGGTCGAACGCGTTCCAGAAGTCGTCGACCTGGTCTTCACGCCAGGTGTCTTCGACGACGATCTGCGTCGGATCGACCTGCGCCACACCTGTCGCCGTCGTGGCGGTCAGACTCGCGACGACGCTGTTCCCCGGCTCGACCGCACCCCTCGGGCTGATCCGCTTGTCGAGCGCGACATCGATCTGCGGGAAGTAGACCGCGATGTCGGCGGAGGCGGAGTCATCTGCCGTTCCCACGTCGTTCGTAGCCGTGACGTCGATCGTGTTCGTGCGCTGATGGGTCGGCGCCTCGGTACTCACCAACGAGAGGGAAGGGTCGATCGCGACGTCGATCGTGGCGGCCGCGTTCGCGGGGATCTCCCCCGTGAACTCGATGACGAACCCGGTGACGGTCCCTGACGGCGGAGCCGGAGACGCGGAGTCGGCGAACGGCACAGGCGCCTGGGCGACTCCGTCGATGTACCAGGTGATGGTTCCCGCTGTCGCTCCCGCGGGGTAGTCGATGCCGGACGGGAATCCGCCGAACACCATGTCCGCGTCGAAGAAGCCCAGATCCGAGATGGTGAGGCTGTCCACGGGACCGTTCGAGGTGTTGGTCGCCGTGAGCTCGGCGGTCGCCTCGCCCCCTGCCGCGAGCTCGGCGGGGGTGATCGTCTTGCCCGCGAGCACCCCGATCGTCAGCGGTCCGATCTCGTAGGGCGCGGTGGCGTCGTCGCTCGCCGTCGCTCCGCCCGGGGCGTTGACGGTCGAGGTGATGCTGTTGGTGACGGAGTCGCCGGTCGCGAGCGTGCTGCCGTCGTTGCGATCCGTGGCGCGTTGACCGACGGAGAACGCCGTGGACGCGGTCGCATCGGAGCCGATCGTGCCGCCCGAGTACGTCAGCCGGATGCCCCCGACGTCTGCCGGGGCGACACCGGTGGGAAGAGCCGGGGTGGCCCCTGGCGTGCCCGCCTGCCAGCTCCATGTGCCGGATCCCTCGTCGTAGACATAGGCGTCGACCTGCACGGCTGTCGCTGCCGGAGGCAGGGTCGTCGCCCCGAATCCCTGGAAGTCGACGACGCGGAACGGGTTGTCGGACGCCAGCGTCGTCGCGCCGTCGGCTGCCGTCGTCGGCTCCTGGATGACGAGCGTCTCCGCGCCGATGTTCGACTGGTTCTGCGCGCCGAGCGTGATCTCCGACGTCTCGCCCGGATCGAATTGCTGGGACGCGGGCGTCCAGCTCTTGCTCGCCTCGACCCCGATGACGGTGTCGACCGTGACGACTGCATCCGCGGAGTCCGTGATCGTCGCCGGCAGGTCGCCTGGACCGTTGTCCCAGTCGGCCGATGCCGTGTTCGTGACGGTGTCGCCGTTGTACTGCCAGTCCGCGGGCAGATCGAGGGGTGCCCGGAGCACCACGCTGAGTTTGAGGGTCCCGCCCGCTTCCAGCCCGATACCGCCATCGACCGGTTGCTGGAAGACCACGCGGACGGTGCAGTCGTCGCTGACCTCGACGGGGACGCCGTTCTCCTCGACGCACCCCGTGGTGGTCGCGGTGAGCGGCAGGTCAGACGGCGTATAGGAGGATCCGACGAACTGGAACCCCGCGAACTCCGCCGGGAGCGTGTCGGTGAGCACGACGTTGAGACAGTCGACGTCGTCGCAGACCAGGTCGACCGTGTAGGTGAACTCATCTCCGGGGCCGAGGGTGTCCTGCGTATCCAGCCCGTCGACGCGCTTGTCGATGCGGAGCGAGGACTCGGCCGCCTGGGCTGCCAGGGGAACGACGAGGCCCGCGCCGACCAGGGCGAAGACCGCGACGAGGGAGAGGAGGAATTTCCGCAGTCGACCCTCAATGGGCTGTGACGTCGTCGACATGGTGCTCGTTTCGTGGGGAAGCCACAAGGGCAACGAAGGAGTGCAGGCCGCCGACAGGTCGATGGATCAGTGATGAGGCCGGGTCGGAGACCACGTGTTCATGTTCTGGCGAGTATAGGAGCGTCAGTCCGCGCCGTTCTAGGGGGATTCTCCAGGTCCTCATCCTGCCGGGGTGAGGACGAGAGGCCGCGGAAACCAATAGTTGCCGCACGCAACTGAGCTGTTATTATGGAGTCATGGCTGTCCACGACGAGCTCGATGACATCCGTGACGCGCTGGTCCGAGTGGTCGCGGAGTGGACGCAGAGCGAGCTGCAGGTGCGTATCGCCGAGAGCGTCGACGACTCCCTCGACGCTCTCGAGGTGCGGGCGCTGTATCTGGTCGGCATGAGCGGGGGTTCGCTCGGATTCGGCCACCTGGCCGATCGGGCGGCACTGTCGCGTCCCACCACCTCGAAGCTGGTCTCGCGCATGTCCGCTCGGGGACTCTTCGACCGGATCCGATCAGGACGCACGGTCGACGTGCGGCTGACGGATGCCGGGCGGGTGGCGTATGCGCGCCTCGTCGACGCCGGGCAGCAGATGGTCGGCGGAGCTCTCGCGGGGTGGTCCGCACAGGAGATCACCCAGTTCCAGGCCCACCTCAGCCGATTCGTCGCCGCCCTCCCCGGGGCGACGCTCGCGACCATATCCCGGTCGTCCGATCCCGTCTCACCACCCCTGGAGGAACAATGACCCGCACTTATGTCGTCACCGGCGCCGCATCCGGTATCGGCGCAGCCACTGCCGAGTTGCTGCGCACGCAGGGACACTCCGTCATCGGCGTCGATCTGGCCGGAGTGGAGGTCACGGGCGACCTGTCGACGCCCGCAGGCCGCCTCGCCGCCGCGGACGCAGTGATCGCGGCCGCCGATGGAGGCATCGACGCGGTCATCGCGTGCGCCGGGATCTCAGCGCCCATCGCCAAGACCATGGCCATCAACTACTTCGGCGTGACCGAGTTCCTGACCGCCCTGCTGCCGAGCCTGAGCCTGGCGGACCAGCCTCGTGCCGCGGTCGTCTCCTCGATGGCCTCGTTGCAGCCCGTCTCGGCTGACCTCGTCGATGCAGCGCTGAGCGGCGACGAGAACCGCGCGCTCGAGATCGGAGACCAGCTAGCCGCCACGCCGGAGGGCGGATTCCTGAACTACTCCTCGAGCAAGCGCGCACTGTCGCGGTGGGTCCGCCGCGCGTCCGTCTCGGAGGAATGGGCCGGTGCCGGCATCCCCCTGAACGCCGTCGCACCGGGAACCGTCATCACGGCGATGACCGCCGGATTGCTTGCGAGCCCTGAGGGACTGGCGCAGGTCGACGCCGCCGTGCCGATGCCGTTGAACTACCACCAGCCGGCGTCCTCGATCGCCGAACTGCTCGTGTGGCTGACGAGCCCGGTCAACACCCACATGGCGGGCCAGACCATCTACTGCGACGGCGGAGCCGATGCCGTGCTGCGCGGCGACGACATCTGGTCCTGGAACGACGCACCGCGCGACTGATCCCCGCGAGACGAGAAGGCCCGATCCGGTTCACGGATCGGGCCTTCTCGTCGTATCCCTCACGCGGCGTCCCCGCGCTTATTTTGAATCACTAAAAATAGCGTGCTACTGTCGGAGAGAACCGGACGGCCAGATCGTCTTTCCCTTCATCGACATCCGACAGCTCTTCGGGAAGGCACCTGGCCGCAGGACGAGCATGCCGTCCATCGGGGGCGCATCGTCCCGGGATGGTTTCGGCGTGCCCGCGCACAGGACCGAGCGCGCCCGCATTCGACGGCGCCCGGCGAGACGAGAGGAAGCACTGATGAAGGAGACCCGAGACGGCTGGAAGCCGAACCCGGTGTTCAGCTCGATGCCGCATTCGATGGGCCGAGGCTCCCGCGAAGACATCGTCTGGGAGGCTCTCGACCGGGTGAACGGCAAGCCCGCCCCCACGATGGGAACGATGCAGGCCGCGATGGGGAACGAGGCGCAGATCCGCATCGTCCATGACACGATCCGCGCCTATCTCGACGCGCACGGTCTCGACGACACCAGCGAGCTCGGTGTCCGCGCCGGAGACGTCGCATGAGGGGGAGGGCCGGCGAGGCCGACCTGACGATGCGCATCCGCCCGACCGAGCTGTGCCGCACTCCACCCGAAACACTGAACGGGGACCAGTTCATCGCCCGACTCGGGTCCGTCGGTCTCGGCAGCACCTCCTATGTGGTCGGACGTCGCGACCCGCACGCCCCGGATTGGATCGTGCTCGACTACGCCACCGGCGCACACGAAAGGGTGTGGAGACACACGGGCGGCGATGCGGCAGGCGTGCTCACCTACGTACTGGTCGACGACGACTCCTCGAAGGGGTACGTCTCGGCTGCCTGACGATCGCTGTCCGAGGGTCATCCGCCGAACACGACCACCGCTCCGGGCCGAGCACGCGCGGCCCGGAGCGCCACGGCGGCCAGGGCTCCGGTGGCGAGGATGCGCGTCAGGATCAGCACGTTGGAGACCGTGATCATCGCGTTCTGGTCGGATACGCCGCCCGACATGACGGCGACCTCCATCAGCGAGCCCAGCACCACCGCGGCGAGCGCGATCGCCGGGATGAGCCTCCAGGGTGTCACCAGCGTGCTGCGCAGAACTCCGGCGACGATCGTCCCCGACAGCGCCAGTTCCACGAGGGCGTTCACGTAGATCGGCACGGCGGAGCTGAAGTCGAACGATGCCGTCAGCAACAGCGGACCGATGGGCAGCCAGCCCGCGAGAAGAAAGAAGGAGACGACCGCAGCCCTCGGCAACCGCGGGGTGTCGTCACGGCGCGCAGCTCCGATCCCGGCGGCGACGAGCGCGAGGCTGAAGGCGAGGGTGGCCGCTGTCGACATCCCGACGAGAGCTTCGACATCGAGGGACCCGGGAAGACTGCGGAAAGCTGCCAGCAGAGCTGAGACGACGAACAGCCCGCCGGATGCCAGCCACCAGGGCGACCACCGCGATGACACGCCCTCGACCGTCACCCCCGAGGTCTCAGATCCACTCATCGCTCACCACTTCATCGTCGGGGACAGGTCCTGCACCCACCCTGTCAGATGCCGCGGGGAGCCACGAGTCGAGCGATCGGCCCAACCGCGTGGCAACCTGGGTGAGGCACCGTCCGACCCCGAGCCGAGAGCGTCACGACCTTCGATGGATATCCGCATCACGCATGTCGACCCGCAGAACACCGCGCTGTTGAACCAGTGGAACGGCATCCTCAGCGGCGGATACGCGGCCGGACGCCGGAAGGTGTGGTCTCGCAGCGATGAGGCGACGCGTCGGCAGTTCCAGAACCCGCATCCGACCCGCAGGTCAGTGCTGTTGCTCGCGGAGATCGGCGGAGTGCCGGTGGGTGCCGCAGAGGCCCACGTGCACCCCGGAGATCCGGCCGACGTCGAGATCGCTGTTCTCGATCGCTTCCGTCGCCGCGGGATCGCCCGCGCCCTGCTCCGCGCTGTCCGCGACGCAGTGCGCGGCACCGCCACACTCGTGCGCACCGAGACGTACTCCGAAGCGGGGGTCTCGTTCGCGCAGTCGGAGGGGCTGCGGGTCGGTATGCGCGAGAGCCGGCAGGTGGTCGACCTGCCTCTGCCGGCGGGAACGCTCGAAAGCCTGCCCGCTGCGCACCCTGATATCGAGGTCGTCTCGTGGGTCGGCGCGTGTCCGGACGAGCTGCTCGCCGACTGGGCGCGGCTTCGCACAGACATGTCGGACGACGTGCCGATGGGCGACCTCACCCGAACTGCAGCAACTGCCGACGTCGCAGCGGTTCGCCGGAACGAGCAGCGCATGTCGGAGCAGGGCTATGCGCTCGTGCGGAGCGTCGCACGAATCGAGGGGAACGCCGTCGGCTACACGGAGATCCTGCTCTCCCGACCCGACCCGACGATCGTGCTGCAGGACGACACCTTCGTCGAGGAGCGGGTGCGAGGTCGCGGCATCGGGCGGGCCCTGAAGGTCGCCAATCTGCGACTGCTCATGACCCTCCCGGAGAGCTCGGCGTCACGATTCCTGCAGACCTACACGGCGCCGGCGAATGCGCCGATGCTCGCCCTCAACCGATCGGTCGGCTTCACCGAGGTCGACGTCCTCACGGTTCTCGAAGGTCCGCTGGGCTGACGACTCGCTCCCGCATGCCGGGTCGATTCTCCGCGTGGTTCCGGTGCCCTCGGTCAGGCGACGGTGTCGGCCTCGGCATCGGCATCGGCATCGGCATCGGCATCGGCATCGGCATCGTCATCGTCGGGGAGGGACCCTATGCTCGTGGAGGACGTCGTAGAGGGGGCGAGTGAAGCGCAGGCCGCGAGTTCGAGCGCCGAGGTGCTGAGTCCGACGGCGGCGAGCGCGAGAGCGAAGCGAGGACTGGGGGTGCGTGAGGTCACGGGATGCCTTCCCTGAGGACGGGAACTTCCATCGTCGCGCCGACGACGGCGTACGGCATCCGCCGAAGGTAGGGACGATGTCGTCCTGCAGACGGATGTTTCACGACCCACCCCTCGGAACCACCTCGGACCCCCGCCCGGATAAGGGCAGGGGTCCGAGCGCTACGCAACCTACCGGCGCACCAGTTCCGCGCTCACCGGCTTCGGGATGAACATCGAGAACACCAGCGCGCCGACGAGGACGACGGCCCCGGTGATCAGCGCCGCGACATATCCGCCCGCCGGCACCTCGCTCGAGGCGAAGGAGGTCTGCGCCGCGTAGATGACGACGAAGCTCAGCCCGGCGCCGAGATTGATGGCGCCGGTGTTCAGGCCGGGGAGTGAACCGGGGCGATCCTTCGGCGAGAGCACGACACCCAGACCGTTGAGCATGATGTTGCCGATTCCCGCGTAGGTGATCCCGACCGCGATCGAGAGGAGGAGCAGCACGAATCGCGATGAGGTCTCCACATTGGCGACCATGAGTCCGAGCACGAGCACGGTTCCGCCCAGCCCGATGCGCAGCATCGTGCGGTATCCGACCGTGGCTGCGAGCCGACCGCTGAGCGGACCCATGAGGAGCCCGGCGAGGGCGTAGGGCATCAGGATCCACAGCGACACCTCCTCCGCACTCATCGAGAGGTTCATCGCGGTGTCCTGCGCGAGTGCGGGGACCACGCCGTTCATGATCGCGAAGATCCCCGACAGGGTCAGGAGCGAGGTCGCGCTCAGTGCCCAGGTAGCCCTCTGCTTCAGCTGGGGGATCGACACGAGCGGATCCGCGATCCGTCCCTCGAGCTTCCAGAAGGCGGCGAAGGATGCAACCGCGACGATGCCGAGGACGACGACGAGCAGCAGGTCCGCGCCGGCGAGCTTGCCGAGCTCGTTGAGCGCGACGAGCATCGATCCCACCGAGACGACGAGCAGCAGCGACCCCCACCAGTCCATGCGGGGACGGTCATCGGCCATGGTCTCCGGGGCGAGCAGGCGCACGGTCAGGGCGGCGACGATCGCCACACCCGCCATGGTCCAGAAGATCGACGCGAAGCCGTGGTTCGTCGCCAGATATCCGCCGAGCAGAGCGTCACCTCCGGCGATCCCTCCGTTGACGGCGGTGACGACACCGAGGAGGGTGCCGTACGCCTTCGGATCCTTCACCGCAGCTCGCAGCATGATCAGGCAGAGCGGAACGACCGGTCCCGACACGCCCTGGATCAGCCGGCCGACGAACAGCATCGGGACGTTCGTGGCCAGCGCCGCCACGACGCAGCCCACGGCCATCACCACGAGCATGCCGACGAGAACCCGTCGACGTCCGATCAGATCACCCAGGCGGGGGAGGAACAGGGTGAACAGCGCGGCAGCTGTGAAGAACACCGTCTGGGTCGCGGCGATCTCGGTGGAGGTGGCGTCGAGTTCGCGCTCCATCGTCACCAGCGCGGGGCTCAGCATGCTGGCGTTGAGCTGGAACGCGAGGCAGGCGGCGAGGAGGGCGATCATCAGCGCCACCACGTTCGTCCGGGTGCGAACAGCTTGTGTGTGGTTGGTCATTGCTCACTTCTTCGTGTCTGGTGGGGGGCTTGTCGGTGGTTGGTCGGTGGCTGATCGGGGGCTGATCGGGGGCTGATCGGGGGCTGATCGGGGGCTGATCGGGGGCTGATCGCGTGCGTAATCCTTTACGCACGCCATATCTTTGACTGATGGTGTCGACGGCGGCACCGATGGGGGGTCGTGTCGTGGTGAAGAAGGCGTCGGTCACGTTGCACGAGGTGGCGGCAGCCGCCGGGGTGTCCATCGCGACCGTCTCGCGGGCCCTCAACGGGAAGGACCGCGTCTCCGGCCGCACCGCCGAGCACGTGGCCGAGGTCGCCGAGCGTCTCGGCTACCGCGTCAATCTCATCGGTCGCGGACTGCGGGCGGGCAGCGGTGCCACGATCGGCGTCGTGGTCCCGGTGATCAGCAACCCTTTCTACGGCGAGCTCATCCACCGCCTCGAAGACCATCTGCAGCGCCGCGGCTTCGATCTCGTCATCGCCGACTCGCACGGCGAGGTCGACCGCGAACGCGACCGTCTCCGCATGCTGGTCGAACGTCGCGTCGAGGGGATCTTCGTCGTGCCCTCCGATGCCGAGCTCTCGTACGACGCCGTCGCGGACACCGCCCGCAGAGTGCCGCTGGTGCAGCTCGACCGCCGCGTGATCGACCTGTCCGCCGACTTCGTTGGAGTGGACAACGACGCCGGCATCGATCTCGCCGTCGACCACGTCACCTCCCGCGGAGCGCGTCGGGTCGTGCTCGTCTCGGGCAACGACGTCACCTCGGTGGGCCGTGAGCGACGCGCCGCGTTCGAGGCCACGGTCCGCACCCGGTCGCTGTCCCGCGAGGACAACATCTTCGGCGAGTACCTGCTCGCCTTCGGAGAGCGGGCCGCGGAAGAGCTGCTCGCCCGCGGGCCTCTTCCCGACGCGATCATCGCCGGAGACGACCTCGTCGCGGCCGGCGCCATCGCGGCGTTGAAGCGCGCGGGCAGGAGCGTTCCCTCCGATGTGCAGGTGACGGGCTTCGACGGGACGATGCTCGCCGACGTCTGCGAACCGCGGCTGACGACCGTCGTGCAACCGTTCGACGGGCTCGCTCAGGAGGCGACCGAGGCCCTGGTGCGACGGATGGAAGACCCCGAGGCCCCGTACGTGCTCCGTCGCCTCGCGCCGAGTCTGCGCGTGGCCGAGTCGACGACGCCCGCCGTTACGCACTGATCCTCATGCCAGCGCGCCGACGGCGTCGGTGACCAGGTTCCAGAACTTCGGCACGTCGAGGGTGATCGCGACGTCGGTGTTCGGCTCCTTGCCGAGCATGTCGTGGAGATCGACGCAGGTCGCACCGGCTGTGAACTCGCCCGTGGTCTCGATGTCCACATGGCAGCGCTGCACGGAGGCGACGGCGCGGTCGATCGCGATGGCCACGGTGATGGGGTCGTGCAGAGGGCCCTCGGGCATGCCCTCCGCCTTCTCGTAGGTGCTGCAGAAGAACCGGAGCAGCTCGATCCCGAAGGCTGCGGTGTCGTTGCCGACCGCACCGATGCGCTGGATGACCTCTTCGGTGATGAGGGCCTGGTGGGAGATGTTGAGCCCGACCATCGTCAGCGGCAGTCCGGAGGCGAACACGACGGCTGCGGCTTCGGGGTCGGCCCAGGCATTGAACTCCGGGTACGCGCCCACGTTGCCGCGTCCGGTCGAGCCGCCCATCCAGATGATCTCCTTGATCTGCGACGTGACGTCGGGGCGCTGCTGCAGCAGGAGCGCGATGTTCGTCAGCGGACCGGTCGGGATCAGCGTGATCGGCTCCGACGAAGCGGCGAGCGTGTCGGCGAGGAAGTCGACGGCGTGGCGCGGATCGAGGGGCACCGTGGGTTCGGGGAGCACCGGACCGCCCAGCGCGTTCTCGCCGTGGATCCACGCCCCGGGGGTCAGTTCACGCGTGAGGGGCTTGTCGGCACCGGCGGCGACCGGCACGTCCGTGACCCCGGCGACCGTGAGGGCGATCCGCGCGTTGCGGGTCGTGTGCTCGAGGTAGCCGTTGCCGCCGACGGTCGTCACACCGCGCAGGTCGATGGCGTCGTTTCCGGCCGCGAGCCAGATCGCGAAGACGTCGTCGTGGCCCGGATCGCAGTCGAGAAGGACGGGAGTGGTCATGGTGCTCCTTTGCAGATGTTCGTGCGTAAACGTTTACACTTTCTTGCAGGAACGTCAAGTCGGGTGCACCGTCGTCGTTGCCTACCCCATCCCACGATCCGAAAGCCGCCGCCATGACCACCCTTGTCTCTGCCTCACTCGTCGTCGTCGGCAGCGCGAACGTCGACGTCACCGCGTTCGTCGATCGCCTCCCCACCGCAGGTGAGACCGTCGCCGGCGGAAGGCTGTCCCGAGACCTGGGAGGGAAGGGCGCGAATCAGGCCGTCGCCGCCGCGAAGCTCGGCGGGAGAGTCCGCATGATCGGCGCCGTCGGGGATGACGCCGACGGGGCCTGGACCCGAGACGAGATGGATCGGGCCGGGGTGGACACCACCAACCTCCGCACCGTCGATGCCCCGACCGGAACGGCACTGATCGTCGTGGATTCCGACGCCGAGAACCAGATCGCGGTGTGCCCGGGAGCGAATGATCGGGTGAGTCTCGACGGCGTGACCTTCCGAGAGGAGGCGGTGCTCATGCAACTGGAGATCGCGCTCAGCATCGTCGAAGAGGTCGCCGCAACGGCGCCCGGCTTCATCGCCGTCAACGCCGCTCCCGCCCAGCCGCTCCCCGAAGCGCTGCTGAGTCGCGTCGATCTGTTCATCGTGAACGAGACCGAGCGCGAGCTCATGCCCGAGCTCGCCGAGGCCGAACTCGTCGCGGTCACCTACGGCGCGGCCGGCGCCGCCCTGTATCGCCGTGGCGAGGAGATCGCCCGGGCTGACGGCATCCCCGCCGAGGCCGTGAACACGGTCGGCGCGGGGGATGCGTTCTGCGCGGCACTCGTGCTCGCGCTGCGCGCAGGGCACGCGCCTGCCGACGCTCTCGAAGCCGCGTGCACCGTGGGGTCTGCGGCCGTGTCGCACCTCTCATCGCAGCCGCCGTTCGAGCACCTGAGTCGGTACCTGCCGGTGCGGTGACGGGAGAAGGCTCCGACGCGCTACTCCCAGACCGTGATGGTCACGTCGACGGAGTTCGCGTCGTAGCGAAGCACCTGGATCGCTGCGTACCGATCGGATTGGAGCCGGACGCACGTCGTGGGTGCCTCCAGCTGGTGGGGGTCGAGGGACGACCCGCGCGACCACCCCGTCGCCGCGGCACACGTCGCGTAGTCCGCATTACCCGAACCCAAGACCACGGTGGAGGCGCCGTACCCCAGGATCAATCTGTCACCGCTGTAAGAAAGAGTGTCCGAGTAGACGAAGTCCGCGGCACCGAAGTTCGGGAGCGCCGAGTTCAAGTCGAGCGTGTCCCCCCGCTTGGCGAGCGTCAGAGTGGCCGTCGCACGGATGTCGTGAACGTCTTCCGGCGCGACCGTGTACGGCAACGCCGCGCGGAGCTCCCTGTTCTCATCGCGCAGTTCGGCGATCGCTTCCTGCCGGACCTCGAGTTTCGCGTTCGCGGAATCCAGTTCCTGCTCGAGTTCATCGATCTTCTGATCGCGGGCCGTGATGGTCCCATCCCGATCCACGACGGTGTTCAGCAGCGGGATCACCACCGCCGCGAAGCCGATGATCGAGGCGGCGAGCGTGATGAGCGCGGCTCGCCATCCCATCAGGGAAGTGCGGTACTCGCTGCGTTTCATGACCAGACACTAGCGGTCGATTCGCGACGCCCCACCACCGTCATCGACGACCCGAAGCATGCGGAAAGAAGAAGGCCCGGCTTCCTCGAAAGGAACCGGGCCATCTTCAACTGTGCGCGAGGGGGGACTTGAACTGATCTCGACCCCCTCGCGCCGCGAATCTCGGTATGACGTTCTGCCGCATAAAGTCAACGATCTACAGCACGTGAACTGTGGATAACTCCACCGAGCTACCCCGAGCTACAGGTTGCTTAGCACTTTCGCTAGCACTTTTTCGGGCGCACGCCGAGCTGCGCGGGCCCGGGAACTCGCGATGCTCAGCTACGCGCTTCAGAGAACACCGCATGCAGCTGTTCGAGGGTCGGTGACCCGGCAAGCCCGTTCGGTGTCCGGAAGACGCGGCAGGCGAGTCCGACGGGCGCGCTTGGTTCGGCGAACGGGTCGATGCCGTCGATGAGGATCGTCGGGGAACCGTGAAACCCGAGACGAACTGCTTCCTCCGTGGTCCCGACTCGTTGACGGATGATGCTTGCATCGGTGCGCCCGTGGAGTGCTTCGGCGATCCTGTGGTCGAGTACCTCCCAGTTCGGGCAGCCGTCGAAGTATTGCAGTGTGATCTCCATGATGGTCCTCTCAGTTCTCGGCGCTGCGGAGCATCAGGAGCGCTCCGGCGATCGCGGCGATGACGATGACGATGTCGGCGACGTTCCCGATGAACCAGTTGCCGTAGGCGAGGAAGTCCACGACGTGCCCCTGCGCGAATCCTGGTTGGCGGAAAAGCCGGTCGCCGGCGTGCGAGGCTGCGGCCCCGCCGAGCGCACCGATCACGATCGCCCATCCGGGGCGTCGGACTCGGAAGGCGAACACGATCGCGGTGACCGTGGCCGCGACGGCGATGAGAGCGAACACCCAGGTGGAGCCCTCGCCGAAGGAGAATGCCGCGCCGGGGTTGTAGGCGAGTTGCAGGCCGAGCAGGTCGCCGATCAGCGGGATGCGCTCGTGCTCCGACAGAGTGGCCTCGGCCCATGCCTTCGTCCCCTGATCGATGAAGACGACGACCACGGCGATCAGGAGTGCCCAGGCAGTGAGCCGCCAGCGCCCCCTCTGCGGCCGCTGTTCCGATGCCGACTCAACGTCTGCGTTCGTGTCCGGAGTCATGCGAGGACCTCGAAGAGACGGACGATGACGCCGGACTCGATCAGGATGAACAGGCCCAGGCCGATGAACACGACCGGGACGAGCCAGTGCTCGACGCGCTCGAGCGTCTCGGTGACCGCCTTGTGCGTGCCGATCAGGCGTCCGGCGGCACACCAGACGGCGACGAGGATCAGGAACACGACGATCATGATCACGACGTCGCCGGGAGTGCTGGTGCGGAAGATCGGCGTGTAGAGGGAGATGTTGTCCGCCCCGTTGGCGATCGTGATCCCCGCGACGCCCCACAGGCCTACTGCGCTGATCTTGTCGTCGTCGTCATCATCGTCGCCGTTGCGGCGCAGGCCGCGCACTAGGGTCCAGATGCCGATGCCGAGCGGGATGAGACCGAGGAAGCCCACCCATTCGTCCGGGACGATCGTGAGACCGAGCGCGGCGATCACGCTGATCACGACGAGGGTGATGAACCCGAGATACTGGCCAGCAATGATCTGCCACGGCCGTGGCTTCCCCCGGCTGGAGGCAAGGAACAGCACCGTGAGCACGACGATGTCGTCGATGTTGGTCGCAGCGAACAGGCCGATCGCTGAGCCGATGGTCGCGAGCATCAGCTCGCCAACCGTGGTGTGCGGGTGCGTGCGGCGCGCAGGCCGTTGAGGATCACGATGACCTCCGCGACCTCGTGGACCAGGACGACAGCCGCAAGTCCCAGCACACCGAACAGCGCCAGCGGGAGCAGTGCGGTGATGATCAGCAGCGACAGGATGATGTTCTGGTTGATGATCCGCCGGCCCCGCCGGGCGTGGTCGAACGCCCGCGGGATGAGACGCAGGTCATGGCCGGTGAAGGCCACGTCCGCGGACTCGATCGCTGCATCGGAGCCGGTCGCCCCCATCGCGATGCCGATGTCCGCGGACGCCAGGGCCGGGGCGTCGTTGATGCCGTCGCCGATCATCGCGACCGATCCCGCCTTCGACAACTCGCCGATCGCGGCCGCCTTGTCCTCGGGACGCAGCTCCGCGCGCACGTCACCGATCCCCGCCTGCGCAGCCAGCGCACGAGCAGTGCGGGCGTTGTCCCCGGTGAGCATCGTCACGCCGATACCCTGATCCGCGAGCGTGCGGACGACTTCGGGGACTTTGGGGCGCAGCTCGTCGCGGACACCGATCGCGGCGACCGCCACTCCACCGCGGTGGACGATCACGACGGTCATGCCCTGTTCCTCAAGAAGCGCGACCCGGTCGCCGAGCTCGCCGGCGTCGAGCCAGCGGGGGCTGCCGACGGTGATCGTCACGCCGTCGACGGTGCCTTCGATGCCGTGTCCGGCCTGCTCGGTCACGTCCGCGGCCGCGGGAACGCCCGGGGCGGCGGCGGTGATCGCGGAGGCGAGGGGGTGCGTGCTGTGCTGCTCCAGCGCCGCCGCCCAGGCCAGTGCCTGCGTCTCGGTCACGCCGTCCGCGGTGAGGACGGCGGTGACCGCGGGCTCGTTGCGGGTGAGGGTTCCGGTCTTGTCGACCGCGACGTGCCGGACCGTTCCGAAGCGCTCGAACACCGCGCCGGATTTGATGATCACGCCGAACTTGCTCGCCGCGCCGATCGCGGCGACGACCGTCAGCGGCACAGAGATCGCCAGCGCGCACGGAGAGGCGGCGACCAGCACCACGAGCGCGCGGGTGATCCATACCTCCGGGTCGCCCAGCAGTGACCCGATGATCGCGACGAGGGCGGCGAGGATCAGCACACCCGGGACCAGCGGCCGCGCGATCCGGTCGGCGAGACGCGCCCGCTCGCCCTTCTCGGTCTGCGCCTGCTCCACCAGCTCGACGATCGTGGTGAGCGAGTTGTCGGTGCCCGCCGCGGTCGTCTCGACCTCCAGCGCGCCGGCGCTGTTGATCGCGCCGGCCGACACCGCAGCGCCGGGCTCGACCTCAACCGGGATCGACTCTCCGGTGATCGCCGAGGTGTCCAGGCTGGAACGCCCCGCACGGACAATCCCGTCGGTCGCGATCCGCTCACCCGGACGGACCACCATGACCTGGCCGACCGTCAGCTCTTTCGCCTGAACCTGCACGGACACCCCGTCGCGCAGCACTGTCGCCGTCTCCGGCACGAGCTTCAGCAGCGCCCGCAGTCCGCCACGGGCGCGGTCCATCACCTTGTCCTCGAGGGCCTCTGCGATTGAGTACAGGAACGCCAGCGCCGCGGCCTCTTCGACGTAGCCGAGGATGACCGCGCCGATCGCGCTGATCGTCATCAGCAGCCCGATGCCGAGTTTGCCCTTGAACAGCTTGCGAATCGCGCCGGGCGTGAACGTCGACGCGCCCAGCAACAGGCCGGCCCAGAACAGCACGAGCGCCGGGATCTCGAGAACGGACCACTCGAAGACCAGACCTGTCAGGAACGCAACACCGGAGAAGACCGGCACCATGATCCCGCGGTCCCGCCACCAGGGCCGCTCCACCTCTTCGGGCTCATCCGCCGCAACGGCAGGCTCGTGCTCGCAGCCACACGCCGCACTCACGCGTCCGCCCCTGTACCGCAGCAGCCCGGCACCGTGCACGACGAGTCCACGCACGGCGCATGCTCATCGACAGCCAGCGTCACATCCACCAGCGCGACGAGTGCCGCGGCAAGGTGCGGATCCGCGATCGCATACCGCGTCTGTCGCCCCTCAGGCTCCGCGACCACGATCCCGCAGTCACGCAGGCACGTAAGATGGTTGGACACGTTCGAGCGCGTCAACTCCAGTTCGCGGGAGAGCACACCCGGATAACTCGGGGCGTCGAGCAGAGTCATTAGAATCTTGGAGCGCGTCGGATCTGCCATGGCCCGGCCGAGCCGGTTCATGACGTCGAGGCGTGAAGCAATAGTCAGCATGCACTGAACTATACAGTAAACGCTGACATACTGACAATTCGCCGATTCGAGCAGCGGCGCGCGGATTGCCGCTTGCATCGGTCCAGTAACTGGTCGTGGCCAGCACCGCGCAGCTCCGTTGTCGGCTCGATGTGGGTGTGTCGCCCGGTGTTTAGCTGATGCCGGAGTAGGCGTGCAGGCCTTTGAAGAAGAGGTTGACGATCGCGAAGGTGAACAGCACCGCGGCGAACTCGATCAGCGACAGCCCGGCGGACTTCGTGCGGCGCCAACCGAAGCCCCAGTAGCGTCCCCACGGCTCGTTCGCCCAGATCACCCCGGCGATAAGGGTGAACGTACAGAAGATGAATCCGAGTATCGCGAAGCGGTAGGCGAGGGTCTCCAGTGCCTCGGAGTTCGGGAGTATGCGGAGGCGGCCGCGGCCTAGACCGGCGGGACCCGCGCCCCGCGCCTGTTGTCGTTCCCGCCGTGCCCGCAGTGCGAGATCAACGGCTACCCCTCACTTTCCGCGATCGCCGCGTCGAGCGTGAAGGTGCTTTCCGCGCCGACCCGCACCTGATCCACAGGCCGGATTGCCGCACCACATCGAGCATCATGCCGCGATCCCCGGAACCAATGCCCCTTCCGCCAGCTCCGTGCTCACGCGGTGCGCACGCAGGAGCACTGGGATGCCGCGAGGGTGCCTTCGGCGGCTTCGGTCTCCTCACGGAGCGCCGGGTCGCCCGTCGCCGTTTCTGCGTCAGTGCCGGCGACGATGGCCTTCGTTCCCTTCTCGCGGGGCCAGAGCATCTGCGCCGCGATGGCGCCGGTGATGGCGAGAGCCGCAAGGATCGACCATGCGAGAGTGAATCCGGACGCTGTGCCGACCCATCCGGCAATCGGGTAGGTTACGAGCCAAGCCAGGTGGGACAGTGAGAACTGTGCTGCGAAGGCTGCAGGGAGTTCGAGCTTGGGAGCCGAGCCGCGAATCACCCGTCCGGTGGGCGTGACGATCAAGGCCATGCCGCCTCCGATGGCGACCCAGATGGGTGCCGTGATCGTCCAGGAGATCGCCTGGGCGGCGGTCATCGCTACGGCAGCCAACACGCCGGCAAGCAGCACGACGGCACCGGTCATCATGACGACCCGCTCGGCGATCCGATCGAGCACGCGTGGCAGGAACAGCGCGACCAGCAGTGTGCCGCCGCCGGAGGCTGCGAGCATCCAGGCGACGTCGGCCTGCGTGCCGCCGAGCTGATCTCGAACGTAGTTGACCGTGTTGACGACGACGATCGATCCGGCTGCGGCGACCACCAGATTCAGGGCCATGACGCCGCGCAGGCGCGGAGTGGAGAAGAAGACCTTCATGCCCGAGGTGACGCGGTTCCAGGCGCCCGCCTGCCCACTCGGGGCAGCGTTAGGGATGCGAGTGGAGAGCACCAGGATGGCGGAGAGCACGAAGCCCACCGAGGTGCCCACGAATAGCCAGTTGAACGTCATGAACGTCAGGGCCACCGCAGCCAGAACCGGGCTGAGCAGGCTCTCCATCGTGTATGCCACCTGCGACGCGGACAGCGCCCGGGTGTAGTCGGACTCCTCGGGCACGATATCGGGGATGACTGCCTGGAATGTCGGCGTGAATGCCGCGGAGGCTGCTTGCAAGACACCGATGAGGACGTAGATCTGCCAGATCTCCGTGACGAACGGCAACGCGAGCACCACCATCGCGCGCACCACATCGAGCAGGGTCAGGAACATCCGTCTCGGGAGGCGGTCGGCATAGGCCGCCGCCAGCGGAGCGATCAGGACGTACATGACCATCTTGATCGTCAGCGCCGTCGCGAGCACCGCCCCCGCGCTCGCGCCGGCGAGTTCGTAGGACAGCAGGCCGAGAGCGACGGTCGCCAACCCGGTACCGAACAATGCGATGATCTGCGCGCTGAACAGATGCCGGAAGTCGCGGATCGCAAACAAACGCATCGGGTCCTCCTGACGGTCTCAACCACTTCTGCACCTCCAACCATATACCCCCCCTGGGGTATTCCACTCGGGTTGAGTCTGGTAGCCCAGCCACCCGTCCAGTACCCCGCGGGTCCAGCAGCCTCGGTCGCTCCCGACCGCTCCGGCGCAGACTCGATCCACACGGAGCCCGTAAACTGGGGTGCGTGGCATCAGTGGCAGCAGCGCGCGGCAGGAAGGGCCTCCGGGGCTTCTTCCAGTGCGTGGTGCTCGGAGGTCTGCTGGTAGCGACCATCATCTTCGGACTGCTAGCGATGCACACGCTGAACCTGCACGGAACCCCTGCCGCCCACGCGCCGGCCGTCGTATCGGCTTCTGTCGTCGATGCAGGCGCAGCCCATCACGGCGCGGTCGGTGATCACGAGCCCAATGGTGCGCTCGGCGATCCCGGTGCCTCATGCGCGGACTGCGGTGCTGGCGATCATCTCGGTATGGCGATGGCATGCGTGCTTGCGCTGCTGCTGGTCCTCCTGGTCCTGCTGCCGCCGCGGCTCCTTCCGGGGTGGATGCGTACCGTGCCCCGACCGTTGCTCGTGTGGCGCGGCATCGACAGGCAGGTGAGCAGGGCGCCGTTGTTACACGTTCTCTGTATCAGTCGCACGTGATCGAGAGATGAACCGGCGCACACCAGAGCTACCGGTTCACTCACTCACTCACTAACGCGGCGACCCTTGCGGGCGCCGCGTCACCGAAGCGACTGTAGATACTGGAGAACACTCATGAAGTTTCGTACTGCGGCGACCGCAGCACTCGCCCTCTCCGCTGCCCTCACGTTGGCTGGATGCTCGACTGGAAGCGGGGAAGACTCGATGCCGGGCATGGATCACGGCTCGTCCGAACAGGCGGCGGACGTCAACGATGCGGACGTGATGTTCGCCTCGATGATGATCGTCCACCACGAGCAGGCCATCGAGATGAGCGACATCGTCCTCGCCAAGGACGGCGTCTACCCCGAGGTGGTCGAACTGGCCGAGGCGATCAAAGCCGCCCAGGGTCCCGAGATCGAACAGCTCCAGGGCTGGCTGAACGCCTGGGGCGTGAACCCCGAAGAGCACCAGACGGACGGGATGGATCACGGAGACGGCATGATGACCGAGGATGATCTCGCCGCCCTCGAATCAGCTGAGGGTACCGAGGCGTCGAAGCTGTTCCTGGAGCAGATGATCGGCCATCACGAGGGAGCGGTCGAGATGGCCCAGACGCAAGTCGACGACGGCAGCAACCCTGACGCCGTCGAGCTCGCGCAGACGATCATCGACGCCCAGACCACCGAGATCCAGCAGATGCAAGACCTCCTCGCCACCCTCTGATCGACCGGTCATCCCGGTTGGCGCCGGGGCGACAGCCCCGGCGCCAACCCCCATCACTCTTCGAAGGATCACGCCATGTCTCACCTCACCACTCCGCGACGACGGAAGCTGATTGTCGCCGCGACCGTCATGCTCGTCTCCGGTCTCGTTCTCACCGCATGCTCCACGACGACGTCTTCACCCGAATCTGATTCGCCCTCGGCGGGCACTCAATCAGTCGACAACGACTTCCTGGCGGCACACGACCTGGACGGCCTCGATGCCGCGCAGGTCATCGAACGGCTCGACACGATGCCCGTCGCTGACCGCCCCGCCGATCTGATCGCGTCCGTGCAGCCGGATGCACTCGTCCTCACCGATGACCAAGAACGCGAAACACAGCTGCCGATGCCCGATGACGAGGTATACATCTCGATCGCCCCCTACCGAGATCAAACCCACGACTGCTACTTCCACAGCCTGACCACCTGCCTCGGTGAGCTCGCCAATGCTGAGGTTCAGGTCACGCTCACCGGCGATGACGGTGAAGTGCTCGTCGACGAGGTGCGGCAGACCTACGACAATGGCTTCATCGGCATCTGGGTACCCCGCGGCACAACGGCGACCCTCACCGTGGAATACGACGGCCAGGCGGGAACGGCAGACATCTCCACGATGAACAGTGACGACCCGACCTGCATCACCACCCTGCAACTGACCTAACCCTCCGACACCACGACTCCGAACACCCGGTTTCCTTCTGAATGAACCCCTGGTTTCATTCTGAATGTTCCTTCTGAATGAACGTATGCTACCATGGTAGATACACTAGTTTCTATAGTAGAAACATCAGGTGGTGAGCTTCATGCATGGCGGCGTGATCTTGTTCCGGGGCACCGGAGCCGACGCGATGCGCTATGTCGAGGCCGACCGCAGCCGCGCCGATGACTACTACCTCAGCGACGGAGCAGGCATCGCGTACGCCGTGCTCGACGCGAGCGGAACGGCGGTGAAGGTTCGGCCGCTGTCGAACGAGGAGTACGCCGGGTGGGTGGACTGGATCCACCCGGATACGGGTGAGCGGATGGGCACACCACGTCTCGCCGGGCAGGATCGCTTGGGGTCGCCCAGATTCGCGGAGATGACGATCAATGGCCCGAAATCACTGTCGATCGCCGCAGCGCTGCACCCCGAGGTATCTGAGGCGTTGGACCGTGCGCAGCAGGATGCGCTGGCGGAGATTCGGCGGTGGTTGGCGCTGCATTCGGTGACGCGGGTCGGCCCACGCGGCAAGCAGGAGGTGATGCCGGTCGAGCATATGCAGGTGGTCGGCATCACGCACCGCACCTCCCGGGCCGGTGACCCGCACCGGCACATCCACATGCAGATCGGGACGAGGGTGTGGGCTGCCGGGAAGTGGCGGGCGCTCGATACCGCCGCGGTCTTCCGCCAGCAGGGCGCGATCCGAGCCCTCGGCACCGCGGTGATCGCGGCGCATCCTGAGCTTGCGGAGGTGCTGGATCGGCACGGCCTCACCCTCGATCCCGTCACCGGTGAAGTGGTCGAACTGGAGCCGTATAACCACCTGATGAGTAAGCGCGGCGAGCAGGTGCGCCGGAACCTGGAACGCCTCGAAGCCGAATGGGAGGCCGCGCATCCCGGCGAGACGATGGGGCCGGTCGTCTCGTCGCGGTTGATGGCGCAGGCATGGGCGCACGAGCGGCCTGCGAAGAAGCCCACGACCCTGCGCGAAGAAGAAGCCTGGCTCACCGAACTCCGAGAGGCCGGCTACGACCCCGCGACCCTGCGACGGGCCACGCCCCGCGAGCCGGTTGCGCTGGATGAGCTGTCGGTGCAGCAGATCGCATCGCGCGCACTTGACCGTTGCGCGGCAGGCAGCTCGGCGTGGACGCGGCACACCGTGCAGGAGCACGCCACGCAGATCATCACCGAGGCCGGGGTGCGCGCAACCGGTCAGGAGTTGCGCGACCTCATCACCGTTGCGACGTGGCTGGCGCTGGAAGATTGTTTCTCCGTGCTCGCCCCTGGCGCTGCGACACCCGAGCATGTGGCGCATCTCACCTCTGTGCGCGTCGTGCAGGCCGAGGCCGAGCTGCGCGACCTGATCGCCGCACGAGTGCCGAAGCGCGAGCCGCGGCACCCCGACGTGCGCGAGGCGGCGCAGGCGCGCGGTATCGATGCGGGGCAGCAGCAAGCTGCTGCCGCCGTCGCATCTCCCGATCCGCTCGTGATCGTGGAGGGCGCAGCAGGCGCAGGCAAGACCACGATGCTGGGTGTCGCAATTGAAGTCGCGGCGCATCACGGCAGACCGTCGCGGGTGGTGGCACCGACGTTGCGCGCCGCGCAGGTCGCGCATGAAGAACTCGGCGTACCCGCCGCGAGCGTGGCGGCGTTCGTGCACGCGCACGGATGGCGCTGGAACGATGACGGCGTATGGACGCGCCTCACCCCCGGCGACACCGACCCCGAGACCGGACGCACCTATCGCGGACCCTCCCAAGACGCTCGGCTCGCCTGCGGCGAGCGGGTGATCGTGGACGAGGCCGGAATGCTCGACCAAGACACCGCAATCGCCCTGCTCACGGTGTGCGCCGAAGCCGGGGCGACGGTCGCGCTGGTCGGAGATCGCGCGCAGCTCGCCGCAGTCGGGCGCGGCGGGGTACTCGATATGGCCGCGCAGCTCCGGGGCCGCACGTTCGACATGGCCGAGGTGCACCGCTTCACCGACCCCGCCTACGCCGACCTCACGTTGCGGATGCGCGACGGGAAGAACCCCGGCGAGGTGTTCGACCAGCTCGCAGCCCTGGGGCTGGTGCGCCTCCATGCGAGCAGTGACGAGGCCAGGGAGCAGATCGCCCGCTACCGGCACAACGGCGAAACGGTCACCGTCAGTACGAACGACGAGGCCCGTACCGTGAACTCGAGTATCCGTGACGAACGAGTCGCGTGCGGTGAGGTCGACGACACGGCGACCGTGGACGGCAGCGACGGCCTCCCCATCGGCGCGGGTGACCTTATCCAAACCCGCAAGAACAACACCAGCATTGGCGTCGCGAACCGGCAGCAGTGGATCGTGCAGCACGTCGCAGACGATGGATCGCTGAGCCTGCGCGAGGTGGGGAACGGGCGGAAGCGGCAGCGCACCGTCCGCCTCCCTGCCGACTATGTGTCTGAGCACGCCCACCTGTCCTATGCGGCCACCTCTTACGGCGTGCAGGGCACGACCGTCACCGGGTCGCACACGCTCCTCACCGACCAGGCCAGCGCCGCGAGCGTCTACGTCGGCATGACGCGCGGGCGCGAGACGAACCTGCTGCACGTCGCCGCGGGAAGCGAAGCGGACGCGCGGGCGCAATTCGTGGCGGCGATGGAGCGCGACCGCGCCGACCGCGGCCTCGAAGACGCCACCCAGCGCGCCGCCGAAGCAGTCGCAGGCCTCGTCGCGGACGGCCCGGCGCGGCGGGTGCGCATGGCGATTGGACGCTTGACCGAGCGTGCCGAGCAGGCCGAGCAGCGCGCCGCCCGGTTCGCGGAGTTCGCGGAGCGATTCGACCGGCTCAGCGCGCAGCACCAGCAGGAACGCGCCGACGTCGAAACCACCGCGCAGGCGGCGACCCAGGCTGCTGAGCAGCTGCGCGAGAGCATCCACGGCCCGCTCCGAGCAGCGGCCTTGACGGACGCACAGGGAGTCCTGCGCCTGGCCGACGCGCAGGAGCGGGCCGGGCAGCGCATGCGGGCAGCGGGGCTGTTCGCACGGCGGAGCGCCCGGAAAGAGCACGCCACCGCACAGCACCAACTCACTGCTGCCCGCGCCCGCCTCACCCGCGAATGGGGAAACCCGAGCACGCTCTACACCGGGAACATCGAGCAGTGGGCAGACGCCGCAGCTGCCCACCGCACGGACACCGATCCGCGCATCACCCAAGCTGACCAGAACGCGACCGCCGCACGTGAACGCCTCCAAACAGTAGACGCCGAGCAGCGGAGGGCGAGACAGCGGCTCGCCGCGCTCGTCTACGGGGCCGAGCGCGTCAGAACCGACCCCGTGCGCGCTGAACTCAACATGCCAGCCCGTGACGCCGCCACCTGGGCGGCGAAAGCGCGGCGCGACCGCGCCGAAGCCGCGAAGCTCACCGCGATGACTCCCACGGAGGCCGGGCAGTACCTCGACGCCCGCGCCGCCGCTGTCAAGGCTGCGAAGGAGGCACGGGAAGCGCGAGCGCGGCAACTGCGTGACACGACACGCACCCACGACCCCGCGACCCCTCACCGGCCGGGGCCAGGCCTCAGCCTGTAGGTCTGCGCTGCGAACAGCAGGCTTTCGCACGTGGAACGGCTGCGGGCGCGTTCCCTCATCTGCCGAGGCTCGGGCCGCGCCGGTCGACACCGTGACGCTCGCCCGTAGTCGGTTGTCCGAGGTCGCGGGGTGGCCTCGGCGGGAACGTGCCGGAAGGGAGGCGATGTTCCAGATCGAGCTGGCGGCGCTGATGCTCGTGGAGCAGGAACTCCGGTGCCATCGCCCGGCCGGAGAGGATACGGAGCATCTGCGCCGCATCGTCTTGCAGGCGAGCATACGTCGGGACAGTCTGCGCGCCGAGGTAGCCCGGTCTGCGTTTCGCTCGCGCGTAGACGGATGAGTAGTCCTTCAACCACTGAGCGGCCGTGCCGGGTGGCAGCGGGCGCTGCTGCTCGTGCCGGAGGGTGTGCGCGGCGGCCGGCTCCCGTTCCCATTCCCCGGCGGCATCCCGTTGGTTGTCGAAAAGCTGGGCTTCGCGGGAGAACACCCGCACTCGCGCGATGTGCGGGAGCGCTTCAAGAGCGGAGAGCACCCCGGCCGACCCGGCGAGGGCGGTTTCGTGTGCTTCGGGCGGTGTCCAGCGGCCGGGCTCGTTCGGGCCGTCGCCGAGAGATCGCATCTCGGCCGACAGCCGCGACACCGGAGCCGGGGTCGCGACGGCGACGACTTCGACCCGGTATCCGGCTTCCGCGAACCGGGTCGCGGTGCCGGTGACCATGCCCGGGTCGCGGAAGGTGCCTTCCAACAACACCGAGTACCGCCGCTCCAGGGCGTGATCCAGAGCGAGCTTCACCAGGCCGCCGGAGACGGGAGCGGTCGCCGCGGGCATCTCGAACGGGGCCCGGGTCGCGAGCCGCCGAAAGTCGGGATGGTACTCGCGGAGGTCGTCTCCCGTGATCTCGACCAGATCATCCGCGACGTGCTCGGCGAGGATCGCGTGCTGGGCGCGGGTCTTGCCCGCTGCGGGCTGCCCACCCAGGAGCACGAGCACCGGCTGCTCTTGCGGGGCGTGACCTGCGAACAGGTCATCCCGGGCCTCCTCCTCGAAGACCCGGCGCAACCAGGCACTGCTGCCGACCGTTTCGGTCATGCAGCGGCGGGGAGGGCGAGGTTCTCGAGTCGCCACACCTCGTTCTGCGCGATGATCTCGGCCCGATCCTCCGGGTTCAGCACGCGCGCCTGCTGCTTTACGAGGCGACGCCTGGCAACCCAGTGGCCACGGTCCTCATCGTCCTTGGCGTTGCGGGCCAGGTTCAGCAGTCCTGCGGACAGTACCGAGGCGTTGTGGCGGGCGATGTCGTAGAGCATGGCATCGGAGATTCCCGTGTAGTCCGGCCGGGCCTGCGGGGCAGGGGCAGTCAGGATGGTCTGGCTCATCGGCTGTTCCTCCGTTCCTGAACTCTTAGTCTACCGCGGCACCCTGACCGTGCCCAGGGCACGGCGGTGCCGAATCGGCACACCCGCACCCGGGGGGCGTTCAGGACTCGCGGCCCGGGGTGTCGTCGGCGAACAGGGCGAGGAACTTCTCGCGCGGGATCACGACCCGACGGCCAAGCCTCACCGACGGGATCGTACCCTCGTTGATGCTCGTGGTGATCGTGCGCGGATCGACGCCGAGCGCTTCGGCGGCTTCCTTGCGGGTGATGACCAGGCTGCGCCGCTTGCGCAGGTCTTCCATATCGAGAGTGCTCTGCCGCATCATCACACCATCCGTTCCAATCCACGCGCGAGAAGGTGCCCACCAGAATAGATCCACGGGTCTTGCGCTGTCAAGTATCGCAGTGTAGATTTCTTGTATGGAAACAGTACGGGTGCGGGGCAACCCCGCAGGACTCACGAACACGCACGTCGCCAACAACATCCGCGCCGCCAGGCAGGCGATCGGCATGGACTTGCGCACGCTTTCCGACGGGATCGCCGCCGCGGGCCGCAAGCTCTCCCCGTCGGGGATCAGCAAACTGGAGGCCGGGGATCGCCGGGTAGACGTGGACGACCTCACCGTCATCGCCTACCTGCTGCGCACCACCCCCGCCGCCCTCCTCACACCACCCGAGGGACAGACGACCCTCACCGGGGTGCCCGACGAGTACGAGTCGGAAGAGATCGACCGGTGGATGCGCGGCGAACTCGTCCTCACCGATGAGGGGCTGTTCAACTACTGGCAGCAGGAATGGGTGATCTGCACCGACCGTATCCACCACCTCGAAACCACCCTCGCGGGCATGACCGCGCCGAGCCCCGACGATCCCGAGAAGCCCAGCGCGCACCCGAAGACCATCGCCGCGTACCAGGAGCGCCTGGATACGGCGCGAGCCCGTGCGCGGGTGATCCGGGAGCGGGGTGTGCAACTCGACCCGGAGGGGCGCGTGTTCAACGCCGCCGACTACATCGACAACTACGCCGACACCCACCAGCCCGGCACGACAACAGCAAGGAGTAGCCTGTCATGACCGTCAAGAAACCATCCGCCCCCGAGCAGAACGGCGGAGGTGAGAAGCAGCAGCGTCGTTCGCGTTCCCGGCAGCCCGGCTCGATCCAGGAGTACCAGACGGACAATGGCAAGCGGTGGCGGTTCCAGATCTACGTCCTGAAAGACCCCGAGTACCCCGAGATGGGATCGCGCCGTCTCACCCGTTCCGGGTTCACGAGCACCGACGAGGCTAACGACGCCTTGCAGGAGGCGTTGAAGCAGCGCAAGCAGAACGAGAAGTTCGGAAACAAGGTGCCCGCCCTGGGCGCGTACGCGGATGAGTGGGTGGCGGGCTTGAAGCTCGCGGCGTCCACGATCAAGGGCTACAAGAAGATCATCCGCAACCACATCAAGCCCCAGCTCGGCACGATCCGGCTCGACAAGCTCACCGCCACCAGGATCGCCCGCCACTACCGCGACCTCGAAGACCACGGCCGCAAAGACGAATACGGCAAGGGCAAGCCCTTGTCGGCCAACTCGGTGCACAAGGTGCATGTCGTGCTCGGTGCGATCCTCGATGCCGCGATCGACGACGGACACCTGAAG
The DNA here is from genome assembly GCF_001005635.1 of Microbacterium sp. Ag1. NCBI lineage: Bacteria > Bacillati > Actinomycetota > Actinomycetes > Micrococcales > Microbacteriaceae > Microbacterium > Microbacterium sp. Ag1. The sequence continues at coordinate 53,233 of NZ_LBCR01000029.1, read as the reverse complement.
GTGAACCCGGCGAAGAAGAAGCGCACCGTCAAGCCGCCGACCACGAGCGAGGTACGGGCGCAGAAACCCGAGATCGTCACCTGGAGCGCCGACCAGCTCACCCTGTTCCTCACCTGGAACCGCGACGAGCGAGAAGACGAACTGTTCCCGCTGTGGCGCCTCATCGCCTACACGGGCATGCGCAGAAGCGAAGCCCTCGCCCTGAAATGGAGCGACCTCAACACCAAGACGATGCGGGTCAGCATCCGCCGCGCGGTCGATACCGACGACTGGACGAAGACCAAGACCACGAAGACCGGCAACGCGCGCGTGATCGACGTGGACGAAGACACCCTGAAAGTGCTCGCCTCCTACAAGGTCGCCCGCGCGGAACTCTCGTTCACACTCGCCAAGGCCGACGCCTACATCTTCGGCGACGACGACGGCAAGCTCCGCTCACCCGACGCGATGACCAGCCGCTGGGATCGCCGCATGAACTGGCTCACCAAGAAGTACGACACCATGAACCGCGTCACCATCAAAGGGCTCCGTCACACCCACGCGACCCTGCTGCTCGAACTCGGCGAGCACCCCAAAGTCGTGCAAGAGCGCTTGGGGCACTCAACGATCACCACGACGATGAACATCTACTCCCACGTCACCCCGACCATGCAGAGGTCGGCCGTAGACCGCTTCGCCAACCATCTCCGAGGAACGTGACCCCAGAGCTACCGGAGCGGTTTCGTCAGATAGACGAACTCAAGATCGTCGTTGATCCTCTCGCGGCGAGACTCGACATACCCCTCACGCTGGTAGAGACGGATGTTCCCCTCGCTCAGATGCCCGGTGAACAGTTCCGCAGTCCTCGCACCGGCCTCACGCTCAGCAAGGTTCAGCAGCCGGGTGCCCCACCCCTGACGTTGCTGGTCGGGCGCGACGATCAACCGGCCGATACGCACGACATCGCTGTCGACCACCCACCGCACAGACGCCACAATCCGACCGCTCGCAACCCCGACCAGTCCGTCACTGCTCGTGAGTTCGTCTCGAAGCTCTTCAAGCGACTGGACAAGTGGAGGCAGAAACGGGTCGCCGTACAACTGCGCCTCGGTCGCGTAAGCGGCCCGCTGCAGAGTCAACACTTCACCTGCATCGGCCATCTCGATCGCTCGGGTTGCTGCCTCGGTCATGCCCCTATCTTCTCAGGCCGCGCCGGGCAGCCGAGAGTCATCCCCGGAGGTTGCAAGGCCCCGCACGGGGCACATCATACAGAGGCTTAGCACTTTTTCTAGCACTTCCAACGAAAATGGCCCCCGACCCGGAGTATAAAACTCCTAATCAGAGACCATTTTCCATTCGTGCGCGAGGGGGGACTTGAACCCCCACGTCCTTACGGACACTGGCACCTGAAGCCAGCGCGTCTACCATTCCGCCACTCGCGCGAGTGGTCTCGTTCCGAAGAACTCAACTTCCCAAAGATATCATGCGTTTTCGGGCTCGTTGCACACTCGACGGGGGTCTTCGGCGGCGTTCCCCCAGGACACCTGGCTACGATGTCCCTACCAGCCGGCATGCCAGAGGAGCCCAGTGGGACTACTTGACAGCTTTGAGAAAGGTCTCGAGCGCGCAGTGAACAGCGCGTTCGCCAAGACCTTCCGCAGCGGCATCCAGCCCGTGGAGATCGCTTCGGCGCTGCGGCGCGAAGCCGACACGAAGGCCGCTGTCGTGAGCCGCGACCGCATCATCGCGCCCAACAACTACATCGTTCGCCTCAGCGACGACGATGCCGAGCGGATGCGCGGGCTCGGTGGCGCTCTCACCGATGAGCTACATGCTCTTCTCACCAAGCACGCCACGTCGCAGGGGTACAGCTTCGCCGGGCCGCTCTCGATCACCCTCGAGGCCGACGAGAAGGTCGCCACCGGCACGGTGCGCGTCAGCTCCGGCACGGTCGAGGGCCGCGTCAGCTGGCAGGCCGTGGTCGACGTCGACGGCCGCCGCCACTCGATCTCGCGCGCTCGCACGGTGATCGGACGCGGTTCGGATGCCGACATCACGATCGCCGATGCCGGTTCGAGCCGCAAGCATGTCGAGATCCTGTGGGACGGCGAGCGCGCCATGATGCGCGACCTGGGATCCACCAACGGCACGAAGGTGAATGGCCAGAAGCTGCGCGAAGCCGCGCTCCCCACCGACACCACGATCACGATCGGACGCACCGACCTGGTGTTCCGCATCGTCCCCGTGGCCGCCCCCTCGCGGCCGACGTCCCGAGGCGACGACGCCACCCGAGCGTTCGGAGCCCTCGGGTGAGTGAACTGATCCTCCTTCTGCTCCGCATCGGGTTCCTTCTCCTGATGTGGTTCTTCGTGTTCGGGGTGGTGTACTCGCTCCGGGCAGACCTGTTCGGAGTGCGCGTGCGCAAGTTGCCCGCCGAGGCGACCGCCGGAGCCCCCGCACAGGCGGCTGCACCCGCGGCACCCGTCGCGAAGCCGGCTTCCGCCCGCCCCTCCACGGGCCCGGCGACGGTCGCGACAGCCAAGCGGCTCGTGATCACCTCCGGCCCGAAGGCAGGCCTGGAGCTGCCGCTCAGCGCCGACTCCCTCACGATCGGCCGCTCCAGCGAATCCGCTCTCGTGATCCGCGACGACTACACGTCCAGCCACCATGCGCGCCTGATGCTGCGCGGCGACGCCTGGGCGATCCAGGACCTCGACTCCACCAACGGCACCTTCGTCGCAGGCCAGCGCGTCTCCGGCTCGCCGGTCGCCCTCTCGCTCGGCACCCCCATCAAGGTGGGCGCCACGACCTTCGAGCTGCGAGCCTGACGCCGGCATGGTCTTCGAGGGCTCGAGCGTCGCGATCTCCCACACCGGGAAGGTCCGCTCCAACAACCAGGATTCCGGCTACTCCGGAGCGAACCTCTTCGTCGTCGCCGACGGCATGGGCGGTCACGCCGGCGGTGACGTCGCATCCAGCATCGCGATCCAGCGCCTCGAGCCGCTCGATCAGGCGTATGCGACGACGGAAGACGCACAGGCCTCGCTGCAGGCGGCGGCGACCACGGCCGCGGGCGACCTCATCCGTGCCGCGAAGGACCGTCCAGAGCTGGCGGGTCTCGGCACCACCCTCAGCGCGATCATCATGGTCGACGAGTACGCGGTCATCGGCCACATCGGCGACTCGCGCATCTACCTCTATCGCGACGACGCCCTGACGCAGATCACCGCCGACCACACGTTCGTGCAGCGTCTGGTCGACTCGGGCCGCATCACCCCGGAGGAGGCGCGCTACCACCCGCGCCGATCCGTGCTGATGCGTGTGCTCAGCGACATGGACTCCGACCCCGAGCTCGACATGTTCGTCATGCACACGCAGCCCGGCGACCGTTGGCTGCTCTGCTCCGACGGACTCTCCGGCGTGGTCGACGAGCCGCACATCCTCAAGGCCATGCAGCTCGGTCTCGCCCCCGGACGTACGGCCGACATCCTGCTCAAGCAGGCACTCGACGGCGGCGCGCCCGACAACGTCACGATGGTCCTGGTCGACGTCGGCGGACAGCACCCGATCCATTCGGGAACCCCCACGATCGTCGGCTCAGCGTCGAACCCCGACGGCGTGTACGTTCCTCCCGTGCGGGCTCCCCGCGGCAACTGGCTGCACCCGGTGCGACAGGCCGCGAACGAGCCCAGCCACTTCGAGCCGGCGCCCGAGTACCTCGAGGAGCTCATCGAAGAGGACCGTCGTCGCGCCAAGCGCCGGCGCCTCGGGTGGATCGCCGGCGCTCTCGTGGTGATCGTGATGCTCGGCGTCGCGGCCTTCGCTGCCTACAGCTGGACCCAGACCCGGTACTTCATCGGCGCCGATGAGGACAGCGTCGTGATCTTCCAGGGCGTGCAGCAGAACATCGGTCCGATCACGCTGTCCACCCCGATCCAGGACACCGACATCCTCCTCGCGAACCTGCCTCCGTATCAGCGGGCATCGGTCGAGCGCACGATCACCGCGCGCTCGCTGTCCGACGCGATGGCGATCGTGGACCGGCTCAAGGCGGGTGCCGACGCGAACACGATCGAGCAGACGCCGCTGCCCACGCCCATGCCGACCCCTGTCGAGACTCCGGCCGGGGGTGACGGATGACCACCGACGTCACAGCCGACACCAGCGTCATCAAGGCCCTCAAGCGCATCCGCATGCCCCAGAGTCAGCGCAACCGCGAGTTCTGGCTGCTGCTCTTCGCGTGTGCGATCAGCGGTGCCGCGCTCACGCTCGTCCAGCTGGGCGCGCTCGGGGTGATCGACCCGATGATCCTGGCGATCGGCGGTGGCCTCGCCGCCCTCGCGTTCGCGCTGCACATCGTGTTGCGCTTCGTGGCATCCGACGCCGACCCGTTCGTCGTACCGATCGCGACCCTGCTCACCGGACTCGGCATCGCGATGATCTACCGCATCGACATCGCCTTCAAGAACACCGGCTGGAACGCCTACTCGACCAAGCAGCTCGCGTGGACCGCCATCTCGCTGGCCGGTGCGATCGTGGTCGTGATCCTGCTGCGCAACTACCGGATCCTCTTCCGATACACCTACATCTTCGGACTCGCCGGAATCCTGCTCCTGCTGCTGCCCTTCGTCCCCGGGCTGCGCATCCCCGACGCGAACGCTGCGGTGTGGGTGTCGCTCGGCGGGGCCTTCGCCTTCCAGCCGGGCGAGCTCGCCAAGATCTGCCTGGCCATCTTCTTCGCGGGATACCTCGTGCGCACCCGTGAGAGCCTGACGTCGGTCGGCAAGCGGGTCCTTGGCATCACCTGGCCACGCATGCGCGAGCTCGGACCCGTGCTGGTCGTCTGGCTGATCTCGCTCGGGATCATCGTCTTCCAGCGCGACCTCGGAACCGGAACCCTGATCTTCGGGATGTTCGTCGCGATGCTCTACGTCGCGACGGGGAAGACCAGCTGGGTGCTCATCGGCCTGACCCTCGTGGTCGCCGGCGTCGCGCTCGCGACGCAGATCCTCAGCTACGTGCAGGGTCGCTTCATCAACTGGCTCTTCCTCTTCGACGCCAACCAGGTCGACCCTGACGGTGCCGGGTACCAGCCCATGCAAGGGCTCTTCGGCCTCGCCCGTGGCGGTCTGATGGGCACGGGTTGGGGCCAGGGACGCCCCGAGGTCACTCCGCTGGCCCACAGCGACTACATCATCACGAGCCTCGGCGAAGAACTCGGGCTGATCGGACTGTTCGCGATCCTCTGCCTCTACATGGTGTTCGTCAGCCGCGGCATGCGCATCGGCCTCGCCGGTCAGGACGACTTCGGCAAGCTGCTCGCGACGGGTCTCTCGTTCACGATCGCCCTGCAGGTGTTCATCATGGTCGGCGGTGTCACGCGCCTCATCCCGCTGACCGGTCTGACCACCCCGTTCCTCGCGGCGGGTGGATCCTCCCTCGTGGCCAACTGGCTCATCGTGGCTCTCCTGCTGCGCATCTCCGACGGTGTGCGGCGCCAACCCCGGGTGGTGATCGGCTGACATGACGAAGGAACTCCGCCGCCTCAGCATCATCATGCTGTTCATGTTCATCGCGCTGTTCGCCGCGACCAGTTGGATCCAGGTCGTCGAAGCGGATGCGCTGGCCCAGAACAGCAACAACAAGCGCACCCGGCTCGACAGCTATGAGATCCAGCGCGGATCGATCATCGTCGACGGCGTCGCGATCGCGAGCTCGGTGCCGAGTGATGACCGCTACCAGTTCCAGCGCACCTACGCGGATGCTCCCATCTGGGAACCGGTGACGGGATACTTCAACCCGGCTCTGGGCTCGAGCACGGGCATCGAGAAGGCCATGAACGCCGAGCTCTCCGGCACGGGGTCGAATGCCTTCCTCGGCGAGGTCGAGCGCATCCTCTCAGGCCAACCGCAGCGCGGGTACAGCGTCGAGCTCTCACTGAACACCGCGGCGCAGCGAGCGGCCTACGAGGCCCTCGGCGGCCTCAAGGGTGCTGTCGTGGCCATGGATCCGAAGACCGGACGGATCCTGGCCATGGTCTCCACGCCCGGCTTCGACACGAACCTGATGGCCACGCACGATGCCGATGCCGCGAACGCCACCTACGACCAGCTCGTCGCCGACGCCAACAAGCCGCTGTCCAACCGCGCCATCGCCGGCGACCTGAATCCTCCCGGTTCCACGTTCAAGGTCGTGGTCGCCGCTGCGGCCTATGCGAGCGGCAAGTGGACCCCGGAGTCGACGCTGCCCAACCCGGCCGTCTACACCCTTCCCGGGTCGTCCAACCGCGTCTCCAACGCGTGGGGCGGCACCTGCGGCCCCGGAGAGACCGTCACGATCGCCGAGGCGATCCGCCTCAGCTGCAACATCCCCATGGCCGAGCTCGCGGTCGAACTCGGCGACGACGCGATCCGCGAGATGGCCGACAAGCTCGGGTTCAACCGATCGTTCGACACGCCCCTGACGTCGACACCCTCCAGCTACCCGCGGGCCCTCGACGACGCACAGACCGCTCTGACCGGTTTCGGCCAGGGAAAGGTCACCGCCACTCCGCTGCAGATGGCCATGGTCTCCGCCGGACTCGCGAACGACGGCGTCGTGATGAATCCGCGGATGGTCGACGCCGTGATCGGCAACGACCTCTCGGTCATCAAGGCGTTCCAGGACAGCGAGTTCGGACGTGCGATGGAGGCCGATGTGGCGAACGACGTGACCGCCGCGATGGTCGCGAGCGTCGCAACGGGAGCGGCCCAGGGTGCAAGAATAGACGGGATCGACGTGGCCGGTAAGACGGGCACCGCAGAGAACGGAAACAGGCCGCATACGTTGTGGTTCACCGGCTTCGCGCCGGCGAACGATCCAGCGGTCGCAGTAGCGGTCGTCGTCGAAGACGGCGGCGGACAGGGACAATCAGGCAGCGGCGACACCATCGCCGCTCCGATTGCGAAGAAGGTCATAGAGGCGGTGCTGGGCAGATGAGGCCGACGCAGGGTGTGTCGTTCGGTGGTCGTTACGAGCTGCAGTCGCGTATCGCGATCGGTGGCATGGGCGAGGTGTGGGAAGCGACGGATCACGTCATCGGACGTACCGTCGCCATCAAGATCCTCAAGGACGAGTACATGGGGGACCCCGGGTTCCTCGAGCGCTTCCGAGCCGAGGCTCGGCACGCCGCACTCGTCAACCATGAGGGCATCGCCAGCGTGTTCGACTATGGCGAGGAGAACGGCAGCGCCTACCTCGTCATGGAGCTGGTGCCCGGCGAGGCTCTCTCGACCGTGCTCGAGCGCGATGGAGCACTCAGCGCCGACAAGACCCTCGACATCGTCGCCCAGACCGCGTCCGCTCTGCAGGCCGCTCACGCGGCGGGTCTCGTGCACCGCGACATCAAGCCGGGAAACCTGCTGATCACGCCCGACGGCCGCGTCAAGATCACGGATTTCGGCATCGCCCGTATCGCCGACCAGGTACCGCTCACCGCGACCGGCCAGGTCATGGGCACGGTGCAGTACCTGTCGCCCGAGCAGGCGTCCGGTCACCCGGCCTCCCCCGCCACCGACACCTACTCGCTCGGCATCGTCGCCTACGAATGCCTGGCGGGCAAGCGTCCGTTCACGGGTGAGTCGCAGGTGGCCATCGCCATGGCGCAGATCAACGAGCAGCCCCCGCCGCTGCCCCCGACCGTGCCGATCCCCGTCCAGAACCTCGTCATGGCGATGATCGCCAAGAAGCCCAGCGATCGCCCCTCGTCTTCTGCGACGGTGGCGCGCGCGGCTCAGGCTCTTCGCCGAGGCGACCTCAACTCCGCGGCCATCGCCGTGCCCGCGATCGCGACCGGCGGCATCGCCGGCGGAGACGACGCGACACGGATCCTGACGGCATCGGGAGACGACGGCACCACGCGCATCCTTCCCACCACGGCTCAGCTTCCCACCGAGGCTACTGCCGAGGAGGAGAAGGAGAACAAGAAGCGCAGCCCCTGGACCTGGCCGCTGATCGCTCTGATCGCTCTGCTGGTGATCGTGCTCGGCGGCACGTTGTGGGCGATGCTGGCGAACCAGGGCGGCGATGCCGATCCCACGGGTTCGCCGAGCAACACGCCGACCCAGACCCAGACGCAGACGACACCGCCGCCGACCACTCCGACGCCGGAAGTGACGCGTGTGGACGTGACAGCCCTGAACCTGAACGGCATGGACTGCGGCGCCGCCACCTCCACTCTCAAGGAGGCGGGCTTCAACAGCGAGATCACCTGCGTCGACGGCGATCCTGCGCCGACCGATGCAGACGTCGGCAAGGTCTACCGCGTCGCGCCGACCGGTAACGTCGAGACGACGCAGGCCATGACTCTCACGGTCTACGCGGCTCGTGCGGGCATCCCGACGCCGACCGACGCGCCGACGATCACCGGAAACCCGGTCGCGGGTTCGACGGTGACCATCTCCTGGGGAACCGGATTCACGTGCCCGAGCGGAACGACGCTCTCCGGCTACGTCGTGTCGGTGCAGAACGGCAGCTTCGTCTCCGGTGGGCCGAACTTCCAGCCGACCCAGCGCAACACGCAGGTGAAGATCGCCGACGCCGAGGGGCAGCAGCTCATCGTCACGTACCAGGGCATGTGCTCCGGTGGCGATCAGCGCACTTCCGCGGCATCGCCCCCGCTCTCGGTGACGATCACGGCGGCCCCCGGCGATGGGGACACCGACACCGACGGGTAACCTGTAGTTCAGTTCAGCAAGCGTAGTTTTCCAGGGGGGTCATCCGTGTCCACAGAGCCACGAATCGTCGCGGGCCGGTACCGCGTCGACGAGCTCATCGGGCATGGCGGTATGGCGAAGGTCTACCGCGGGTACGATCTGACGCTCGGTCGAGACGTCGCGATCAAGATCCTCGACGCCGATCTGGCACGGGACACCACGTTCCGCAATCGATTCCGGCTCGAGGCCCAGGCCGCGTCACGGATGTCTCACCCTTCGATCGTCCGCGTGTTCGATGCCGGCGACCCCTCGACGAGCGACATCGGTTCCGACGAGCCGCCCTATATCGTGATGGAGCTCGTCAAGGGCACCCTCCTCAAGGACATCATCGCGGCGGGACCGGTGCCGGCGGCCGACGCCGTGCGCTATGTCGACGGCATCCTCGAGGCGCTCGACTACTCGCACCGCGCAGGCGTGGTGCACCGCGACATCAAGCCGGGCAACGTGATGGTGACCGACAAGGGTCAGGTCAAGGTGATGGACTTCGGCATCGCCCGTGCCGTCTCCGACTCGTCCTCCACGGTGGCCGAGACGACCCAGATCATCGGCACCGCCGCCTACTTCTCGCCGGAACAGGCCAAGGGCGAACCCGTCGATGCGCGAGCCGACCTCTACTCCACGGGTGTCGTCCTGTACGAGCTGCTCACCGGACGCCAGCCGTTCCGTGGCGAGTCACCGGTGGCTGTCGCCTACCAGCACGTCAGCGAGACACCAGTCCCTCCGACCGAGGTCAACGAGGACGCTCCACGGACTCTCGACCCGATCGTGCTGCGCGCACTCGCGAAGGACCCCTACCAGCGGTATCCGGACGCCGCTCACTTCCGCGCCGCCCTGGATTCCGCCATGACCGGCAATGCCCCGACGCGCAAGGAACTCGGAGCACTGACCAGCGAACTGTACGGCGCGAGCCCGCGGCAGGCGCAGGAGACCGCGCGGTCGCTGCGGCAGTTGAGTGCGGACACCACCATGACCCGAACCCAGTCCGGACCACCGGTCGCCTGGATCTGGGCCGGAGTGGCACTGCTCGCGGTGCTGCTGGCATCGGTGCTGTTCTGGGTCGTCACGATCAGCATGCGCCCTCCCGAGGTGTCGAGCACGTCGCGAACGATCCCGAACCTCGTCAACGTGTCATCCGAGCGCGCACAGGACGACCTCGCGAACCTCGACCTCTCGTCGAAGATCGTGATCGAGACGAGCTCCGAGGTCTCCGAGGGAAACGTGATCCGCACCGACCCCGAGGCGGGGGTGTCGGTCGAGGAGGGCTCCACGGTCACGCTGTACGTCTCCAAGGGCGAGGAGACGGTCGTGATGCCCAAGATCGAGGGCATGGCACTCGACGACGCCACGAACGCGCTGAAGGCCGCCGGGCTCGAACTCGGAACGGTCATCCAACGCAACGACAAGGCGTTGGCCGCGAACACGGTCATCTCCGCCAGTGAGAAGGCCGACGCCGAGCTCGATCCGGGTACCGTCGTCAACCTGGTGGTGGCCAGCGGCACGGTGACGCTCACCGACCTCGCCGGCTGGACCGTCGACGCCGCCACGGCCAACCTCACCGATCTCGGCCTGGTGGCCGTGCCGACGGAGACGGCGGAGTGCCCGGCCACGGAGCCGCCGACCGTGCACTCCATGTCGGTCGCACCCGGTGACGTCCCGGTCGGCTCGTCCGTCCAGATCTTCTTCTGCACCGGTTGACGCGCAGGTCCCGGTGACGCTCAGCCGCCGGTGAGCCGGACCGTACCTTCAGCGTGACAGGGGGTGCAGCGTCTCGGCGCGCGCGACCGCTCCGCCGTCGCCGCACAGTTCCAGCCAATTCGCCAGGAGTCGGTAGCCGCCCTCTGTGAGCACGCTCTCCGGGTGGAACTGCACGCCCCACACCGGCAGGTCGCGGTGGGCCAGCGCCATGACCGTCCCCTCCTCTGTCCAGGCCGTCACCATGACCTCGGGCGGCAGGTCGGAGGCCGCAAGCGCGAGCGAGTGATACCGCCCTGCATCGAACGGCGAGGGGATTCCTGCGAACAGGGGAGAAGCGTCGTGCGTGACCGACGAGACCATCCCGTGCATGAGTTCGGGAGCTGCGGTGACGGGAGTCCCGAAGGCCTCTCCGATCGCCTGGTGTCCGAGGCACACACCGAGCGTCGGCACCCGCAGCCGCGTGGCGACGCGCACGGCATCGATCGACGCTCCTGCATCGGCAGGTGCACCTGGGCCCGGAGAGAGCATCACTGCGTCGTATGCCGGCACCAGCTTCTCGAGCCGGGCGGCATCCGTCGCATCCGCTTCGATCATGTCGGCGTCTGCGCCGAGCTCCTGCAGGTATCCGACCAGGGTGTGCACGAAGCTGTCGTGGTTGTCGACCACGAGCACTCGCGTCATTCGACGTCGACCTCGCCGGGCGCGATGATCGGGCTCACCCAGGGGAACACGTACCAGAACAGTCCGTAGAGCACGGCGGCGATGACGATCACGAGGATGAGGACCCGCAGCCACCACGGGCCGGGCAGCAGGCGCCAGAGGGCGGCGTACATCAGGCTTCTCCCTTTCGGATGTCCATGATCACACCGAGGGTGCGGCCGGCGGAGGCGGCGGATCGGTCAGTGCGGTCGGCGGACCCTCGGCGCGTGGCTGGAAGCTCTCGAACACCCCGTAGGCGACGATGCGCTCGGCCAAGGAGTACAGCGGAGAGCAGGCCGTGAGCGTGATGTACTGCTCCCCGGTCTGCTGCTCGGGCATCTGCGGCACGTCGGCGAGCACATCGGTCTGGCTGGGCTTCACGTACTCGAGCGTGCGGAACCGGTAGGTGTACCAGCCGTCAGGTGTCTCCACGACGATCGCGTCGTTCAACTGCAGCTTGTCGAGCTGGTTGAACGGCTTTCCCCACGTGGTCCGATGCCCGGCCAGCGAGAAGTTGCCGACCTCGCCCGGCATCTTCGAGTTGGTGTAGACCCCGATCCCCTGCTGGTCGAGCGTGCGGGCACGGCTCGTCCCGCCGAAGATCCCGAAGTTGTAGTCCGCGCCGAAACGCGGGATGTGCATCTGTCCGAACCACTGCGCATCGGCCGGGGCCGCGGGCACGGGGGGCACGTATGCCGTGGTTCCGTCGTCTTCCTCGACGACGGGCGGGAGCGCCGGGGGCTCGGCCTGTGCCAGCGCCTGGGACACCGCTGCACCCTCTTCGTTCTTCTGGGCGCTGATGATGATGTCGCCGATCCACATCTGCCATGCGACGAAGAGCAGCACGATCACGCCGGCGGTGAGGAGCAGCTCTCCGAGCACGCTCGCGAACGTCGCGCGCGAGCGCGGCCGCTGTCGCCGCGGACGCCGCCCCCCAGGCACGACGGATGCAGTCATGCGGTGATCATATCCGGGAACGCTGAGCGCGTGCCGTGGCCTCTCCGTCTGCGGAGGCATCCTGGCCTCGGCGGAGGACAGGTCTCATGGGTACAATGACGGAATGGCACGTGACCGCAAGACTGAAGAACCCGCCGTCGAGCGCGCCGAAGGCGACGCCGCTCCCAACGCCGTGTGGTTCAAGCCGGTGATGATCGGCTTCATGCTCCTGGGGCTCGTGTGGATCCTTGTCTTCTACATCTCCGGCATGCAGTACCCGATCCCGGGTCTCTCGAACTGGAACCTGGCGATCGGTCTCGGCATCGCGCTGATCGGCTTCCTGATGACCACTCGCTGGCGCTGACGCCTCTACTTCCAGAAAGGCCCCCTCGCATCGCGAGGGGGCCTTTCTCATACCCACCCCGGATCCACTCCGCTTCGGCGTACCGAGGCAACGCCACCGAAGGTCGTAGGCGGGTTCCCGAAGTGAGCATCGGGAGGGACCAGCGAAGCGGGAGAGAGCCCGTTCTGGGAACGAAGGGAGCCCGCCTGCGGCCGTCCCCCGCAGACGCCTGCCCCACAAGTCCAGCCAGAGCGAAAGTTATCCACAGGTCCATCCACAGCCTGGGGAGAATTACACCGGTGTTATTCACAGGGGTTAACAACCCTGTTAACAACTCGGGATCAGGACAAAAGGATGAGCGGCGGCACGAAGGCGACGACGACGATCAACAGGACGACCAGCGCGGACAGCAGAACGATCTGCAGGGTTCGCTGGTCTCGGCGCTTCGTCTTTACATAGATGAAGGCCACCAGCGCGCCGATGACGAGTCCGCCGAGGTGCGCCTGCCAGGAGATCCGTCCACCCCCGAAGACCAGGCCGTAGACGAAGTTGATGCCGAGGATGACGAGAAGCCCGGTGACGTTGGCGCCGAGGTGCCGGCCGACGATGAGCAGAGCGGCCATCATGCCGAAGATCGCTCCCGAGGCCCCGACCGTGGAGGTCAGCGGGGCGAGCACCGCCACCATGACCGAGCCGCCGAGACCGCTGATGAGGTAGAGGGCGAGGAACCGGACGCGGCCGAGCATGGGCTCGAGGCTCTGTCCGAGCATCCACAACGCGAGCATGTTGAGTGCGAGGTGGATGAAGCTGCCGTGGGCGAAGACGGCGGTGAGCAGTCGCCAGGGCTCGAATGGCAGCGGCGAGAGGTTCGGGTACAGATACGGGGCCGCGAAGAGCATCTGCCCGGTGATCTGCTCGCCGATGCCGGGGATCAGCTGCAGCAGTCCGATGAAGGACGTGACCGCGAGGAGAGCGTAGGTGACGACCGGCTTGCCGCTGCGTGCCATCGCCATGGTCGCGCCGTTGCCGCCCCAGCGCCGGGCAGCCTTCTTCTGAGCGGGGGTGCGGTTCTTCTTGTCCGCGTTCATGCACTCGGGACAGATGACGCCGACAGCCGCCTGCGTCTGGCACTCGGGGCAGATGGTGCGCATGCACCGCTGGCAGAGCACGAAGCTCTGCCGATCCGGATGGCGGTAACAGAAGTTGTCGCGATTGCTCGTGAACTCTGGCGTGGTCATCCGGATCGGCCGCAGCTGTCGTCAGGCCGCGACGATGTCGATCGACTGCAGCACGACAGGCTCGACCGGACGGTCGCCCGGGCCGGTCTGCACGGCGCCGATCGCGTCGACGACTGCGCGGGAAGCGTCATCGGCGACCTCGCCGAAGATCGTGTGCTTGCCCTGCAGCCACGGGGTGGGGTCCGTCGTGATGAAGAACTGCGAACCGTTGGTGCCCTCGGGCTTGCCGGTGATGGCGTTGCGACGCAGGCCGGCGTTGGCCATCGCGAGGATGTACGGCTTGTTGAAGTCGAGCTCCATGTTGATCTCGTCGTCGAAGTTGTAGCCGGGGCCGCCGACGCCCTGTCCGAGCGGGTCGCCGCCCTGGATCATGAAGTTCGGGATGATGCGGTGGAAGATGACGTCCTTGTAGAGGGGTCCGTCGCCGGGCTTGCCGGTGGCGGGGTCGGTCCACTCCTGGGTGCCGTCGGCGAGGCCGACGAAGTTCTTGACCGTCTTCGGTGCGTGATCGCCGAAGAGGTTGATGACGATGTCACCGTGGTTGGTGTGCAGGGTTGCGACATGAGAAGCGTGAGCCATGCCTTCATTCTCGCAGAGCTTCCGGTGAGTTGGCCGAGGCCTGTACCCCTGATCAGGCGAAGAAGCAAGGGTCGGGCGATTCCCTCCCGGCTTCCAGCCTGTCGTGGCAAGATGGGGAACCCGTACTCCAATGGACAGGAGAGCATCGTGAGCCTCAGCCGCAAGCGGAAGAAGGAACTGCGTCGTCTTCAGAAGGAAGCGAACCAGCTCTGGGAGAACCAGCAGGTGCTCGTCGGTCACGCCGCCGATGTCGCCCGGGAGGCCGGACGTCAGCTCGGCAGCCTCAATCGTGAGCAGGTCGTCCCGGTCATCCAGGACACGTACAACCGTCGCGTCGCCCCGGTCGTCGACCGTGGCGTCAAGATCGGCAAGCACGTCGTCGACGACAAGGTCGTCCCGATCGTGGGCGGAGTCGTCGGTTCCGCCCTCACCGCGTGGGATGTCGCCAACGCGAAGCGCCACGGTGTGGCCGTCCCGGCACCCCGCGGTGCTTTCGGGAAGAAGCAGAAGTCGGGCCCGGGTCTCGGCTCCGTCATCGCTATCGTCCTCGGCGCGGCCGCGGCCGTCGGCGTTCTCTACGCCGCTTGGCAGGCACTGCGCGCCGACGACGAGCTCTGGGTCGCGGACGACCCGCTCGCCGCACCCGACGCGTGACCCCGTCCGATGTCGCCTCCGTCGCCCCGGGTGACGGAGGCGATCGGCATGCGCGGGTGCGTGAAGCGGCCGCAGCCCGCGGTCTCGAGATCGAGATCCGTGAGCGCCCGGCGGCAGGCAGCCTGTTCGAGGCAGCCGAGCTCCTCGGCATCCCGCCGTCGGGCATCGTCAAGACACTCGTCGTGAAGCGCTCCGACGACACTTTCCTGTTCGCGCTGATACCGGGCGGACGCTCGATCTCCTGGCCGAAGCTCCGCGCCCTGGTCGGAGTGAACAAGCTTCGGCTTCCGGAAGCGGAGTTGGCTCTCGCGGCGACAGGCTACGAGCGCGGCACCATCGTCCCGATCGGCAGCACCACCGACTGGCCGATCTACGCCGACGAGTCCATCGTCGGTCAGCGCATCGCCATGGGTGCGGGGGCCCACGGATACAGTCTGTTCGTCGACGCAGACGACCTGATCGCCGCCTACGGGGCGACCGTCGCAGACATCTCCGTTCCCGAAGAGCGCTGACCCCGGCCGGGACTCGGTCGGTTCAGAGGATCCCGGCCATCCGCATGGCGATGTCGACCAGCCGCACCCGCTGCAGCTCGGCCACCGCCTTCAGCGGAAACCACTCGGCCATGTCGGTCGAACCGCCGGTCTCGAAGCGCAGCTTGCCACCGGTGACCTCGGCTCGGTAGACGATGCGCAGCGTGTGCAGCGGTTCTGCTGCCTTCTGCACTCGACGACCCGCGGGAATCACACGGGAATGGATGCCGAGGAGCTCGCCGACCTTGACCGTGTAGCCGGTCTCCTCGCGGAGCTCTCGACGTACGGCGTCTTCCGGAGATTCACCCGGCTCGAGCCCACCCCCGGGCATCGTCCACGCGACGCGACGACCCTCCGTCCAGCGCGCCAACAGCAGCCGTCCGTCGTCATCGGTGACGACCGCGTACGCCGCGACACGCAGGTCCATGGACACACACTATCCGTCAGCGAAGGCGGTCGATGACCGTGCGTCACGCTCCGGAAACCGACGGTCCGCTCCGATCGATCAGGAATCGAGAAGCGCTCGGTCCTCCGTCCTCCGTAATGTGATCTCCACAACGGACAGCACCCGGAGAGGACCGATCATGGCCGAGAAAGAGAAGAACTTCAGCGCCGAGGAACGCGAGGCCATGCAGGCTGCCGCGAAGGAAGCGCGCACGCGCCGTTCCAGGGCGAAGAAGTCCCCGGAGGAGCTCCGCGCCGCGGGGGAGGCCGACATCAAGGAGGCGATCGAGAAGCTCACACCCGAAGACCAGGCCCTGGCGAAGAAGCTGCATGACCTGGTCTCCGAGGTCGCCCCCGACCTGGTCCCCCGCACCTACTACGGGATGCCGGCGTGGGGTCGCGACGGCAAGGTGCTCTGCTTCTTCCAGCCGGCCAGCAAGTTCAAGGTCCGCTACGGAACGTTCGGGTTCGAACCGATCTCGAACCTCGACGACGGAACCGTGTGGCCGACCGCCTATGCCGTGACCGACCTCACGAAGGCCGACCTCGACTTCCTGGCCGAACGCATCAGACAGGCGATCAGCTGACGACACCCTGGTGCCCCGAGTCCGCTCGGGCAGTACCGTTGAGCCGTGAGCACACTGCCCTTCCCCGCATCCGTGTACGCCGCCCGCCTCGCCGACGCCGCAACGCTCGCGGCTGAAGCGGGAATCGATGCCGTCATCGTGGGCCCTGGACCCGACCTGCAGTACCTGCTGGGCGTGGAGGGCGACACCATCGAGCGGCTCACCGCACTCGTCATCGGTCCCGGAGTCACGCCCACGGTGGTGGTGCCGCGGATGGAACTCGCCAAGCTGCGAACCACGGCCGCCGGTGAGCTCGGCATCCGCGTCGCGGACTGGGTGGACGGAGAGGATCCCTACGCGCTGGTCGGCGAGGCAGCGGGTGCGGTGGCACGCGTCGGTGTGTCCGACGCCCTCCCCGCCCTGCACGTCATCCCGATCGGTAAGCGCCTGGGTGTGCGCCTCGAGCTCGCCACACCGGTGCTGCGCGAGAGCCGCATGATCAAGGATGCCGAGGAGATCAGAGAGCTGCGCCGTGCCGGAGACGCCATCGACGCGGTGCACCGGCGCGTGCCTGAGTGGCTTCGTGCCGGACGCACCGAACGCGAGGTGGCTGCCGACATCGCCGAGGCGATCGTCGCCGAAGGGCACCGCACGGTGGAGTTCGTGATCGTCGGATCGGGCCCGAATGGTGCGGACCCTCACCACGAGGTCTCGGACCGCGTGATCGAAGAAGGCGACGTGGTCGTGGTCGACATCGGTGGGGCTGTCCCGAGCGGCTACAACTCCGACAGCACCAGGACGTACGTGGTCGGAACCCCCGACCCCGCCGCAGCTGAGCGCATCGGAGTGCTGGTGCGCGCGCAGCAGGCTGCGGTCGATGCCGTGCGCCCCGGAGCCACCGCCTCCGAAGTGGATGCCGCAGCGCGAACCGTTCTCGACGAAGCAGGCCTCGGGGAGGCGTTCCTGCACCGCACCGGCCACGGAATCGGAGTCTCGGTGCACGAAGAGCCGTACATCGCCCCTGGCAACGATCTGGTGCTCCGCGAGGGCATGGCCTTCAGCATCGAACCTGGTATCTACTTCGCCGGCGAATGGGGTGCCCGCATCGAGGACATCGTCGTCGTGACGGCCGAGGGTGGCCAGCGACTGAACGTCGCACCGCACGGCCTGACTTCGGTCGGCTCCGACTGAGACGCACCCGGATATGCAGCGCCGTCGCAAGGTATCATCCGCCAATGCGTCGCCGGCGACCCGCGCGCGCTACGCCCGACGTCGACAGAATCGCCTCGCGCGCGTGGACAACGACCTCACCGATGAGCAGTGGTACGCCCTGATGGACGCCTGGGGCGGGTGTGCGTATTGCGGGGGAGACGGCGCCGCTCTGCAGCGCGACTGCATCCAACCGGTGTCCCGCGGCGGCCGCTACACGCTCGAGAACGTGGTTCCGGCGTGCGCCTCCTGCAATGCGAGCAAGCACAATGACGAGGTGACGGGTTGGCTGCGCCGCAAGAAGCTCGACGAACGGACATTCCTCGTGCGGCACGCCACGATCCTCCGGGGGCTTCGACCCGCCGAATGAAGCCGGTGCGCGCACTCGCTACTCTCGACTCATGACGACGATCGCTGCGATCACTGCCGAGGACCGCCCCGAATGGGAGGTGCTCTGGAAGGGGTATCTGTCCTTCTATGAGACCGACCTCGATGACGCGACCACGTCGGCGACCTTCAGGAGACTCGTCGACCGCGGATCGGGGATCCGTGGTGCGATCGCCCGCGATGACAACGGCGTCGCGGTCGGCATCGTCCACTGGCTGACGCACGCCGGCACCTGGACGATCACGGACTACTGCTATCTGGAAGATCTCTTCGTCGCGCCAGACGTGCGCGGCGGTGGTGTCGGCAGGGCGCTGATCACTCACGTGCGCGCATGGGCGGAGCAGCACGGGTCGTCCAAGCTCTACTGGCTCACGGCGGAGTCGAACACCACGGCGCGGGGCCTCTACGATCGTGTCGCGTCGCGGTCGGGCATGATCCACTACGAGATCGATCTCGACTGAGACGGTGACCGAAGGAAAGAAGCCCCCGGCAGGTGCCAGGGGCTTCTTCATCCTGTGGAGCCTAGGAGATTCGAACTCCTGACATCCTGCTTGCAAAGCAGGCGCTCTACCAACTGAGCTAAGGCCCCGTGAGGGATTTCTTGAGTTAAGGAGTGGGGCTACCAGGACTTGAACCTGGGACCTCTTCATTATCAGTGAAGCGCTCTAACCGCCTGAGCTATAGCCCCGTCAACCTCCAAGACTTTACCGGAGAAAGACGGAAAATCCGAATCGAGGGGGAGCACCCGGGAGTGTCTCCCCCTCGATCGTCTTCAGCGACCCGGTCGGATGGTCGCGGTGCCGGCCGAGAGGGAGACGTCGATCGTCCTCCGCGAACTCGACGCCTCATCCACTTCGGCGTTCAGCGTGCCCGCGCTGATCTCCTGGGAGATCGCGTACTCGACGTCGGGAACGGTCAGATCGAGGGTGCCGGCACTGACGTCGATGGATGTCAGCGCGGGAGGCGTTCCCGTCAGCTCCACGGTGAGATCGCCCGCGGAGACACCGAGGTCGGCCTGGGTGATGCCGTCGAGCAGGATGTCGGCACGACCGGCGCTCATCTGCACGTCGAGCTCTTTCGCGGCTCCTTGGATGTCGAGAGCACCCGCGTTCACACTGACATCGAGGATCCCGAAGTCTCCGGCCACATCGAGGCTGCCCGCATTGAGGTTCAGGTCGGCATCGAGTCCCGCGTCGCGAAGGCTCTCCGGGAGCGTGAGCACAGCGATCTCCTCCTCACCGAACCAGCCGCCGATCCACCATCCGAAGACCCCCTGCGGGCTCCGCACGACCAGCTCATCGCCGTCACGTTCGAATCTCCACGGGGTACCGCGTCCGTTCGTGATGGCGAGTGTGGCCTCGTCGACGTCGCCGAACTCGACCCGCATGCTGCTGGCGTCGGCGGAGAGGTCGATGCTCTCCAGCCCAGCGACACCCACGCTCTGCACGGAGTCGGCACGGTTCGAAGTGGCGATGGTGCCGACGGCTGCCGCGGCTGCTGTTCCGCCGGCGCCGAGAAGTGCGAGCCCACCGACCACCGCCGTCACGACCATGACCGCGGTCGCACCGGACGAGCGGCCGGCGGGAGGAGGGGTCGGAGCCGCGTGCGGAGCGTCAGGATGCGGAACGGAGGCGGGTGGCGGGGTGAGCGGGGTGTGCCCGCCCTGGTCCCCGTTGTTGTCGGTGGTCATCGTGCCACTCCTGTCTGGCCGGTCGGCGGCGTCGTGCCACCGGTGTTCTCGATGTGGGCGAGGGCGGCGAGCACACGGCGGTTGCCCGACTCGTCCTGTTCGAAGCCCAGTTTCTGGAAGATGGAGGTGATGTGCTTCTCGACGCTGGCTTCGGAGAGGAACAGCAGTCCGGCGATCGCCTGATTCGACTTGCCCTCGGCGATCAGTGCGAGCACGGTGCGCTCGCGCTCGGTGAGCCGCAGCATCCGATCATCACGGTTGCGCCGTGTCAGCAGCTGGGCGACGACCTCGGGGTCGAGCACGGTGGCTCCCTCGGAGATCCGCTGCACGGAGGCGAGGAACTCCGAGACGTCGGCGACCCGATCCTTCAACAGGTAGCCGAGAGGGCCACCCTGCGCCGCGATCAGGTCGGAGGCGTAACGCTCCTCGACGTACTGGGAGAGCACGAGGATCGCGAGCGACGGGTGGGTCGACCGCAGACCGAGAGCGGCCCGGATCCCCTCGTCTGTGAAGGTCGGAGGGAGACGCACATCCAGGATGCACAGATCGGGTTCCTCCGTGACGACGGCCTGGTCGAGACCCTCGATGTCGGGAAGAGCGGCGACCACCTGGTGACCGGCGTCTTCGAGCAGACGGACCAGGCCCTCGCGCAGCAGGACCGAGTCCTCGCAGATCAGGATGCGCACGGGACGCTCACCTCCAGGCTGGTCGGACCGCCCTGAGGACTGTCGAGGCGGAAGGTTCCGCCGGCGGCGAGGATGCGGTTCGCGATGCCGTCGAGACCACCGCCCGGCTGCACCTGCGCTCCTCCGATGCCGTTGTCCTCGACCCGCGCCCACAGCGTGTTGCCGTCACGCAGCCGCACGACCACACGGGCCTCGCTGGCTCGGGAGTGCTTCGCCGCGTTGGTCAGGGACTCGGCGATCGAGAAGTACACGGCGGCCTCGGCCTCGCGACTGCACCGACCGTCCATCCGCACGTCGAGGTGCACGGGGATGTGGGAGCGTCCCGCGAGTGCCGACAGCGCGGCGTCGAGCCCCCGGTCGTCCAGCACAGAGGCATGTATGCCGCGTGCGAGCTGACGCAGCTCGGTGATGGCCGCCTTCGTCGAGGTGTGAGCCTCGTTGATGAGTTCCTTCGCCGCACCGGGATCGCTGTCGATCTTCTGCTGAGCGAGCCCGAGCGTCATCCCCACGGAGACGAGACGGGGCTGGACGCCGTCGTGCAGATCGCGCTCGATGCGGGTGCGCTCGACATCGGCGGCGCGCACGGCCCCCTCGCGCTGGGCCGTCGAGGTGCGGACACGCTCGGTGAGCTCCGTCTCCCTGCTGCGGATGACGATCGCGAGCGACAGGGTGCGATGCAGCAGTGCGAGGCCGATGATCCCGACGACGCAGGCTGCGATGCCCAGGATCCCGATGAGCGGGGCCCACTCGGCAGGAATGCCCCCGCCGCCGAACGGTCCCATCACGGAGTCGACTCCGGTGAGCGGTGCGAACGAGACGACGATCGACCAGATCAGGCCCCAGAACAGCCGAAGCACGACCCACCCGAGCACGGCGGAGATGGCGAAGTTGGCGACAGCGCGCCACATGCGTCCATCGATCGCCTGCCGGCCCAATGCGCGCAGCCATCCGACGAAGCCGGGGCGGTCGCGTGGCTGCAGCCGCAGGGGGCCGACCGGAGTCCGGTACAGAGACCCGACCCGAGCGATCTCGAACCAGCCGAGACCGTAGAGGGCATAGACCAAGCCGACGAGCAGGACCAGACCGATACCGGCGACGAAGAGGAGTCCGAGTCCGGTACCGAGGAGGCCTCCGAGCGTGCCGAAGATGGCGCCGCCCAGGACGCCGACGCCTGCCAGATGCAGGATCGTGAGGAAGATGCGCAACGGCGGCTTCACCGCTGTTGCGGAAGCCGGGGTCGCAGTCTGAGTGGTCATGGTTCCAAGGTACGGCGGTGGGGGAGGCCACGACAGCGAGCCAACCGGACACTCCGATTCGGGTTTTCCGTAAGAGTTCCCGTGGTCGTCGCGGTTCGACCACGACGGTTCTGCTTCACTGGGGGCATGAGTACGCATGAGGGGGAACCGCACGGCACCGGTCTCGGTCAGCGGCTGAACTGGCTGCGCGCAGGAGTGCTCGGCGCGAACGACGGCATCGTCTCGGTCGCCTCACTCGTCGTCGGGGTGGCCGGCGCCACGACCGACAACGCCGCACTTCTCACAGCGGGAATCGCCGGCCTCGTCGGAGGCGCGATCTCGATGGCCCTCGGCGAGTACGTGTCGGTGAGCAGTCAGCGTGACAGTGAGAGGGCACTGATCGCGAAGGAGCGCGAAGAGCTCCGTACGATGCCGGCCGTGGAGCTCGACGAACTCACCCAGCTCTATCGCGACCGCGGGCTCTCGCCGGAGACAGCGCGCCAGGTGGCCGAGGAACTCACCGCGCACGACGCCCTCTCCGCCCATCTGGAAGTGGAACTGGGCATCGATCAGGATGACCTCGTGAACCCGTGGCACGCGGCCCTCTCCTCCGCGGTGGCGTTCACTCTCGGAGCACTGCTGCCGTTGCTGGCCATCCTCCTTCCCCCTCCGGAATGGCGCGTGCCCGTGACGTTCGTCGCAGTGCTTCTCGCGCTCGCGGTGACGGGAACCCTGTCGGCGAAGATCGGCGGCTCCGCTCCGATGCGCGCATCCATACGGCTGGTCGTCGGCGGCGGACTCGCGCTGGCGGCGACCTGGCTCATCGGCACCCTGCTCGGTACGACCGGCGTGGTCTAGCGATCCCGCGCCGAGCAACGACGAAGGGCGGGTGCCGCAGCACCCGCCCTTCGTGGATCCGTACCGAGGATCAGTTCGACATGAAGCCGACGAGCAGTCCGCCGGTCACCTTCACCGCGAGGTTGTAGATTCCGGCGACCACGGCGCCGAGCACCGTGAAGACGATCAGGTTCAGGATCGCCACCACGGCGGCGAAGGCCATTACCTGCGGCAGTCCCACGACCTCGGACAGCACGAACGTGTTGTCCGTGATGCCGAGCAGGAAGCTCTCCGCCGTCGTCATGATCCCCGTCGCCTGGAACACGAGGAAGATGAGGAAGAACGAGACCATCGTGACGACCGCGAGGGCCACGGCTCCGAGGAACGAGAGCTTCACGGCCGACCAGAAGTCCACGTAGACCAGTCGGAGGCGTACCTGCTTTCCGCTGGTCTTGCGGGTCGACTTCTTCGCCAGCTTGTCGGCCACTGTGCTCATGCGTCTGTATCCTCAGGGGTCTGGGTCGTCTCGGGGGCCTGGGTCTCTGCGTCCTCCGCATCGGCCTCTTCTTCGGCGAGGCCGCGCTCACCGTTACGGGCGATGGCGAGGATGCGGTCGGCCTCCGTCGTACGGGCGAACACCACTCCCATGGTGTCTCGACCCTTGGCGGGGACCTCGGCCACGGCAGAGCGTACCACCTTGCCGCTGGACAGAACCACCAAGACCTCGTCGTCCTCGGAGACGATCAGACCACCCGCGAGAGTGCCCCGATCATCGTTGAGTTTGGCGACCTTGATGCCCGTTCCGCCGCGACCCTGAACCCGGTACTCCTCCACCGCGGTGCGCTTCGCATAGCCGCCGTCGGTGACCACGAAGACGAACTTCCCCGGCGCGGCGACGGATGCCGAGAGCAGGCAGTCCTCATCGATCTTGAACTTCATTCCGCGGACACCGGCCGTCGCCCGGCCCATCGGGCGCAGGGCTTCATCTGTCGCCTCGAAGCGCACCGACATGCCTCGACGGCTGATGAGGAGGATGTCGTCCTCGGCGTTCACGAGCAGCGCGCTGACGAGCTCGTCCTCCTCGTTCAGACGGATCGCGATGACACCGCCCTGACGGTTGGTGTCGTAGTTGTCGAGACGGGTCTTCTTGACCAGTCCGTCACGCGTCGCGAGCACCAGATAGTCCGCCACCTGGTAGTCGCGGATGTCGAGCACCTGGGCGATGTTCTCGTCGGGCTGCAGGGCGAGCAGGTTCGCCACGTGCATGCCCTTGGCGTCGCGACCGGCCTCCGGCACCTCGTACGTCTTCGCGCGATAGACGCGACCCTTGTCGGTGAAGAACAGCAGCCAGTGGTGCGTGGTCGTCACGAAGAAGTGCTCGACGATGTCGTTCGCCCGCAGCTGGGCACCCTTGACGCCCTTGCCGCCGCGGTGCTGCGAACGGTAGTTGTCGCTGCGCGTGCGCTTGATGTAGCCCTCGCGCGTGACGGTGACCACCATCTCCTCTTCGGCGATGAGGTCCTCCATCGAGACGTCGCCGTCGAAGCCGTGCAGGATATGGGTGCGGCGCTCGTCGCCGAAACGCTCGACGATGCCGGTCAGCTCTTCCCGGATGATGGTCCGCTGACGGCCCTCGTCGGCCAGGATCGCCTTGTAGTCGGTGATCTGCGCCTCGAGCTCGTTCGCCTGATCGATGATCTTCTGACGCTCAAGGGCTGCGAGCCGGCGCAGCTGCATCTGCAGGATCGCATCGGCCTGGATCTCGTCGATGTCGAGAAGCTTTTGCAGGCCCTCGTTGGCGTCGGCTGTTGTCTGCGAACGACGGATCAGCGCGATGACCTCGTCGAGCGCATCGAGCGCCTTCAGGTACCCGCGCAGGATGTGCATGCGCTTCTCGGCCTCGCGAAGGCGGAACTCGGTCCGTCGCACGATCACGTCGATCTGGTGGGAGATCCAGTTCGAGATGAACCCGTCGATCGCGAGCGTCCGGGGGACGCCGTCGACGATCGCGAGCATGTTCGCGCCGAAGTTCTCCTGCAGCTGCGTGTGCTTGTACAGGTTGTTCAGCACGACCTTGGCGACCGCGTCGCGCTTGAGCACCACGACCAGGCGCTGACCCGTGCGGTCCGACGACTCGTCACGGATGTCGGCGATGCCGGTGATCTTGCCGTCACGGGCGAGGTCGCCGATCTTCACCGCCACGTTGTCCGGATTGACCTGGTACGGCAGCTCGGTGATGACGAGGCAGGTACGACCCTGGATCTCCTCCACATTGACGACCGCGCGCATGGTGATCGAGCCGCGGCCGGTGCGGTAAGCCTCGTGGATGCCCTTGGTGCCGAGGATCTGCGCGCCGGTGGGGAAGTCCGGGCCCGGGATGCGTTGGATCAGGCCTTCGAGCAGTTCCTCGCGGGAGATGCCGGGGTTGTCGAGTGCCCAGAGCGCCGCGTCGGACACCTCGCGCAGGTTGTGCGGCGGGATGTTGGTGGCCATTCCGACCGCGATGCCGACCGAGCCGTTGACGAGCAGGTTCGGGAAACGGGCGGGCAGGACCGTCGGCTCCTGCGTCTGGCCGTCGTAGTTGTCGGTGAAGTCGACGGTGTCTTCTTCGATGTCGCGCACCATCTCGAGCGCGAGCGGAGCCATCTTGGTCTCGGTGTATCGCGGAGCCGCAGCACCCATGTTGCCGGGGGAGCCGAAGTTGCCCTGCCCGAGGGCCAGCGGATACCGCAGCGACCACGGCTGCACCAGTCGCACGAGGGCGTCGTAGATCGCCGAGTCACCGTGCGGGTGGTACTGACCCATGACCTCGCCGACCACACGGGCGCACTTCGAGAACGACTTGTCAGGACGGAATCCACCGTCGTACATGCCGTAGATGACACGGCGGTGCACCGGCTTGAGGCCGTCGCGCACATCGGGGAGCGCACGCCCCACGATGACGGCCATGGCGTAGTCGAGGTAGCTGCGCTGCATCTCCGACTGCAGGTCGACCTGATCGATCTTGCCGTGGTCGTGTTCCGGCTCGGTGCGTTCTTCGTCAGTCATCAATCAATCTCTCTGTCACACATCTGGTCTGAGCCCGCGGGCATCAGATGTCGAGGAAGCGGACGTCCTTGGCGTTGCGCTGGATGAAGCTGCGTCGGGACTCGACGTCTTCGCCCATCAGCACACTGAAGATCTCGTCGGCCGCGGCCGCGTCTTCGATGGTGATCTGCTGCAGGGTGCGCGTGGTGTGATCCATCGTCGTCTCCCACAGCTCCTTCGGGTTCATCTCACCGAGACCCTTGTAGCGCTGGATGCCGGCATCCTTCGGGATGCGCTTGCCGTTCTCGATGCCGTGCTTCAGCAGGGCGTCGCGCTCGGCGTCGCTGAACACGTACTCGTGAGCCGAGTTCGACCACTTGAGCCGGTAGAGCGGCGGCATGGCGAGGTACACGAAACCGGCCTCGATGAGCCCGCGCATGTAGCGGAAGAGGAGCGTCAGCAGCAGGGTGGTGATGTGCTGACCGTCCACGTCGGCATCGGCCATCAGCACAATCTTGTGATAGCGCGCCTTCTCGATGTCGAACTCTTCGCCGATGCCGGTGCCGAAGGCCTGGATCATCGCCTGGACTTCCTTGTTGCCGAGCGCCTTGTCGAGACGCGCGCGCTCCACGTTGAGGATCTTTCCTCGGAGGGCCAGGATCGCCTGGGTGTGAGGGTCTCGACCCTGCACGGCGGAACCACCTGCCGAGTCACCCTCGACGAGGAAGATCTCGCTGATCGACGGATCCTTGCTCGTGCAGTCCTTGAGCTTGTCCGGCATGGCCGCCGACTCGAAGACGCTCTTGCGACGCGCCGTCTCACGGGCCTTCCGCGCGGCGAGACGAGCCGTGGCCGCATCGATCGCCTTGCGGATGATGTTCTTCGCCTGGTTCGGGTTGCGCTCCAACCAGTCGCCGAGCTGATCGCCGACCACTTTCTGCACGAACGCCTTCGCCTCGGTGTTGCCGAGCTTCGTCTTGGTCTGCCCCTCGAACTGCGGCTCGCCGAGCTTGATCGAGATGACTGCGGTCAGTCCCTCGCGCACGTCGTCGCCGGAGAGGTTGTCGTCCTTCTCCTTGAGGAGGTTGTTCGCTCGCGCGTACTTGTTGACCAGGGTCGTCAGTGCCGCACGGAAGCCTTCCTCGTGCGTTCCGCCCTCGTGGGTGTTGATGGTGTTGGCATAGGTGAACACGTTCTCGGTGTACGAGGTCGTCCACTGCATCGCGACCTCGAGCGAGATCTTGCGCTCGGTGTCCTCCGACTCGAAGGCGATGATCTCGTCGTTGACCACTTCGGCGTGGCGCACCTTGTTGAGGTACTCGACGTAATCCACCAGACCGCGTTCGTAGAAGAACACATCGCCGGGCTGCTTGGTGACGGTCGCGCCGTCCTCCTCGACCTCGTAGGCCGACGACTCGCGCTCGTCGCGCAGCTCGATGCGCAGCCCCTTGTTGAGGAACGCCATCTGCTGGAACCGCGTGCGGAGGGTGTCGTAGTCGAACTCGGTCGTCTCCTGGAAGATCTCCGCGTCGGGCCAGAACGTGATGCTCGTCCCGGTCTCGTCGGTCGCCTCGCCCTTCTCGAGCTTCTGCTGGGGGACACCGCCGTCGGCGAAGCTGTGCCGCCAGACGAAGCCCTTCTGCTTGACCTCCACGTCGAACCGCGTCGAAAGGGCGTTCACGACGGAGGAGCCGACGCCGTGCAGTCCACCGGAGACGGCGTACGCGCCGCCGCCGAACTTTCCGCCGGCGTGCAGGATCGTGAGGACGACCTCGACCGTCGACTTGTTCGGGTCCGACGAGTGCGGGTCGACCGGGATTCCTCGGCCGTTGTCGACGACGCGCACGCCGCCGTCGGCGAGCATCGTCACCAGGATCGTGTCGGCGTAGCCGGCCAGCGCCTCATCGACCGAGTTGTCGACGATCTCGTAGACCAGGTGGTGCAGGCCTCGGGGACCGGTCGACCCGATGTACATGCCAGGGCGCTTGCGCACAGCCTCGAGGCCCTCGAGGATCTGGATCGAATCCGCGCCGTACTCTCCGGGCTGCTTCGCCTTGGGTGCGGGCTGTGGAGTCTGGGTCCCTGAGCCAGTCGAAGGGGCGGGGGTTCCCCCGGTGTTCGATTCCGTCTCGTCAGCAGGGGATTCAGGCGTCATCAGAGGGCATTCTCCACATCGATATCACGAACTCCCATTCTAGCGGAGTTTCGTCGAGAAATGCCGCTCAACGGCCGTGTGTGGGCCTCTGAGCGTTTCGACCCCCTCGGATGGTGCCCTACCCGTAGGTATCGCGTGGGCCCCGTCCTGGAACGGCTCTGGGACCCCATTTCCACGAGGGGACGTCCGGTCCGATGAACCGGAGGTTCTCCACGCCCGCATCCGGATACCGTCGACCGATCTCTGTGAGGATCGTCGCCCGCATGAACTGCAGGTTCTTCGCCCACGCCGTCGAATCGCACTTGACGGTGAGCAGACCGCGCTCCAGAGACACCGGCTCCGAGTGCTTCGCGGTGTCGGCACCAGCGAGGTCGGCCCACTGCCGAACGAGGTCCTCCCGCGCGAGGGTGATCTGCCATCCCGAGTCCCGACTCAGCTTGTCGAGCACGGCGCCGAGCGCGCCGGGATCGCGCCCCGGCGTGAACGGAGCGTTGTCGTCGTCCGTGGTGATGCTCCGCTTGCGCTTCCAGCTCTTCGAGCTCGGCTGCAGGCCGCGCAGTCGCAGGTACGTGCCGATCGTCTCCGGGACGTCAGCCGGCGGAGTGGAGATCGGGGGGTTCGATGCCGCGTCAGTCATCCGTCCCCCTCTCGTCGCTGATCGTTCCAGCGCTGATCCGCACCACGTGCGCGTGCAGCACCTCGGGGATATCCTCCTCCACCGCTGCCGTCACCACCACCTGTTCGTATCCTGCCGTCAGGGCGGCGAGGCGCTGTCGACGATCGGCATCGAGTTCCGCGAAGACGTCGTCGAGGATGAGGACGGGATCTCCGGCCGGGGACTCGCTGCGCAACAGCTCGGCCGAGGCCAGCCTCAGCGCGAGGGCCACAGACCACGACTCGCCATGCGATGCATAGCCCTTCACAGGGAGGTCGCGAACACGCAGCACGAGGTCATCGCGATGCGGACCGGTGAGGGTGAGTCCGCGGTCGAGTTCGTTCGACCGCTTCGCCGCGAGCGAGGCGCGGAACAACTCGGCGATGTGCCCGGGATCTCCGAGCCGGTCGACCGATGATCCGGCGTTTCCTCCGTCCGCGGCATCTTCGCCCTCTTCGGGATCTCCTCCGCCGACCGAGAGGGCCCATTCCAGCTGCGGGCGGTGGTCGGCCCCGGCGATCGCCTCGTACGCATCGGCGACCGGCTGCTGCAGATCCACGGCCAGGCGCTGTCGAGCGGTGATGATCTCCGAACCGAGGGAGACGAGCTTGTCGTCCCATACATCGAGAGTGCTCAGCGCCTCGCCGCGGATTCCCCTGGCCCTGGCCGACTTCAGGAGGGCGTTCCGTTGCTTGAGCACACGGTCGTAGTCGGCGAGGACGGCGGCGAGTCTCGGGGTGCGCTGGATGAGGAGCTGATCGGTGAACCGACGACGAGCCGAGGGATCGCCTCTCACGATCTGCAGGTCCTCCGGAGCGAACAGCACGACGTGTGCATACCGGGGGAGCTCGTTCGGCCTCGACGGCGACCCGTTGATGCGCGCCTTGTTCGATCCCTGCCGGTTCACCTGCACCTCGGCGAGGACACGGCGCTCCCCGTGAGAGAGGCGAGCCCTGATGACGGCGAACTCCTGTCCGTCGCGGACCATCGGAGCGTCCGAGGAGACACGATGCGACCCCAGAGTCGCCAGGAACACGACCGCTTCGGCGAGGTTCGTCTTGCCCTGGCCGTTCCTGCCCACGAGGACGTTCGGACCGCGGTGGAGAGCGAGTTCGGCGGTCGCGTAATTGCGGAAATCGACCAGACTCAGGTGCTCCACAATCACGGAGTCAGCCTACCTTCGGTGTCCGACACCTGATTCAGTGTCGGTGAATCTCGGGGATGGGGAGGCGTTAAGCTCCCTGCTCGCGCCGAGCGGGGTCAGCGCAGGAGGAGGTTGGGCTGCAGCAGGTACTTGAACGAGTCGAGGCCGGCCTGATCGACCGAGGTCTGACTCGTGATGAGGACCGGGCTGAGCTTGTTGGCGTTGTCGCTCGATGTGAAGGTGACGCGCACGAACTCGCTCTTCACGGCGCCGAGAGCCTCGATCAGGTACTGCGGATTCAGTCCGAGCGTGACCTCGTCACCGCCGGAGAGGATCGCGTCGACCGACTCGGAAGCGCGCGCGTGGTCTCCGCCGGAGGCGTCCATGGTGACGCTGTCGTTCGAGAACGTGAAACGCAGCGGAGCGGCGCGATCGAGGACGAGCGATACGCGGCGGACCGCTTCGACCAGGTCGGCGGTGTTCACGACCGCGTAGTGGTCCGTCTGCTCGGGGAACAGACGACGCACCGGCGGGAAGTTGCCCTTGATCAGGAGCGAGGTGACGGTCTTGTTTCCTGCAGTGAACGCGATGATCTCGCGGTCGCCGGCTCCGGAGAACGCGACCTGGATCGTTCCGGCGTGTCCGAAGGTCTTCCCGACCTCCAGCAGCGTGCGCGCGGGAACCAGCGCGGTGGCCTCGACCGCTTCACCGTCCCACGGCACGTCGCGGAGCGAGACGCGGTAGCGGTCGGTGGCGACAAGACTCAGGGTCTGACCGGAGACCTCGAGCTGCACACCCGTGAGGACCGGCGTGACGTCATCGCGTGAAGCCGCGAATCCGACCTGCGCGATGGCGGTGCCGAAGTCGTCGGCGGGAACGACTCCCGACGAGCCGGTGACCTCGGGGATGGAGGGGTATTCCTCGACCGGCATGGCTGCGAGGGTGAACCGCGCGGAGCCACAGGTCACCGCGATGCCGCCGTCTTCCTCGACCGCGATCTCGATCGGAGCGTTCGGGAGGCGGCTGGCGATGTCCGAGAGAAGTCGACCGTGGACCAGGATCGTGCCCGGGGTCTCGACCGTGGCCTCGATGGTGGTTCGAGCGGAGGCCTCGTAGTCGAATGCCGAGAGCGTGAGGCCGGAACCGTCCGCCTCGATCAGCACTCCCGCGAGGATCGGCTGTGGGTTGCGCTGCGGCAGGAGCTTGACGACGAACGAGACAGCCTCGCTGAAGACATCGCGGTTGACCTGAAACCTCACGGGTGCTCCCTTGTCGTCGAACTGTGACGCGTTGTCGTCGGCCCTGCCGGTGCAGGGCTTCCCATGCTAGCCCCACAGTCCGGCGTATCCCTACGCCGAGGTTCCCGTCATTCGACGGTCGGCTCTCCACACCGTCTGGTGATCGGATCGCGCCCTGAATGACTTAACTCCTTAACGGTGTTAACAGCTGTGGATACTGTGGATAAGTCGGTGGATAGCAAGAGCGAGTAGGGAACTACACAGTTGTCAGTTGTGGAAACCCTGAGGAATCCGCGGGTTGGCGGGGGTGAGGTGCTCGAAGCCCCTCCCGGAGTTATCCACAGGTTTGGGTGATCGACCCACATTCGTCCCGATCGAATCCACGGTCATCCACAAGTTATCCACATGTGCATAGAGGCATCAATCGAGAGATCAGAACCCCAGTCCGCGTGACAAAAAAGGGGAGGTCCACACCCGATCAGGTGCGGACCTCCCCTTTTTCCGAGACGCGGCGTGTCAGCGCCGTCCCAGCTGGGTCGTGATCTCGGTGACCTGGTTGTAGATGGAGCGACGCTCCTTCATGAGCTCGCTGATCTTCTTGTACGCGTACATGACGGTCGTATGGTCGCGGTTGCCGAACAGCTGCCCGATCTTGGGGAGGGAGAGGTTCGTCCGTTCCCGGCACAGGTACATGGCGATCTGTCGAGCGGTGGCGATCTGCTGCGAGCGGCTGGACCCGTACAGGTCGTCGACGGTGAGCTTGAAGTACTGCGCGGTCGCCGTGATGATGTCGGTCGGCGAGATGATGTTGTCCTCTGCCGTGTCGATGATGTCGCGCAGCACGGTCTGGGCGAGCGCGATGTCGAGAGGCGATCGATTGAGGCTCGCGAACGCGGAGACTCGGATCAGTGCCCCCTCCAGCTCGCGGATGTTGGATGACACCACCGTGGCGATGTACTCGAGCACCTCGTCGGGGATGTGCAGAGACTCGCTCTGGGCCTTCTTGCGGAGGATGGCGATGCGGGTCTCCAGGTCGGGCGCCTGGACGTCGGTGATGAGACCCCACTCGAAGCGGCTGCGCATCCTGTCCTCGAAGCCGGTGAGGAGCTTGGGAGCCACGTCGCTGGTGATGACCACCTGCTTGTTGTGGTCGTGCAGGGTGTTGAACGTGTGGAAGAAGGCTTCCTGGGTCTCGGCCCGCCCCTGCAGGAACTGGATGTCGTCGATGAGGAGGATGTCGACTTCCCGGTATCGCGCCTGGAACGCAGCACCCCGGTTGTTGGCGATGGAGTTGATGAAGTCGTTCGTGAACTCCTCGCTGGAGACGTATCTGACCTTCACCCCCGCGTAGAGGGACTGCGCGTAATCGCCGATGGCGTGGAGGAGGTGGGTCTTGCCCAGTCCGGAGTCGCCGTAGATGAAGAGGGGGTTGTACGCCTTGGCCGGTGCTTCGGCAACCGCGACGGCGGCTGCATGGGCGAAGCGGTTGGATTGTCCGATCACGAAGTTGTCGAAGGTGTACTTCGGGTTGAGGCGCGACTCGTGGCGCATCGGGGTGGGCGCAGGCTCCATGGGGGATTCGCTGCGCGTCTGCTCCTGACGACCGAAGTCGCCGACGGCGATCGGCGCGGTCTGCTGCTCGGCGAGCTCGTGGTTGACCACGACGCGGTAGGAGGTGACCTCCTCGCCGATGTGCGAGAGGGCCTCCATGATCGGGAGACGCAGACGCTTGTTGATCTGCGCGGCCGTGAGATCGTTCGGAACCTCGAGATAGAGCGTGGCCGACATCACTCCGGCCGGAACAGCCAGGCTGAGGAAGCCCTGCAGTTGGGGTGTCACCCGGTCGTCGTCGACCAGAAGCTCCTGCACCGTGGTCCAGATGGGGACATCGGGCTGGGCAGGTGAGGACATGACGCTCCGGACGGGTGATCGAGGCGGGGTCTACGTGCCGTGTCCCCTGTGGATAACTTAGGATGCCACGGTAGTCATCCCGGCTGTGAACGGCAACCTGCCCTTGGAATCACGCGGGCGTGTTGCGTCGACGCGAGGTCCGGAGGTTGTGGATAATGGCTGTGCACCCGGTACCGCGCGACGGCTCCGTGAGAGCCCAGATTTGCTCTGTGCGCCGGTAAGACGTACCCTTACTTGGTTGACTTATGCCATTTTTGGCAGTACCCCATGTCTCCGGTCGAAGTGAACCCGGTGGCAGCATTCCCGGAGTGATTCCATGAGCAAGCGCACCTTCCAGCCCAACAACCGTCGTCGCGCCAAGAAGCATGGCTTCCGCGCCCGCATGCGTACGCGTGCCGGCCGTGGCATCCTCGCCGCCCGCCGCGCGAAGGGCCGCACCGAGCTCTCTGCGTAGTCCGCTGTGCTCGCCCGCCCGTATCGGCTGACTCGCGGGAGCGACTATCGTCTGGTCGTTCGTCGCGGATCCCGTTGTGGCGGGGCGCGTGTCATCACCTCGGTGTTGACCACGGGCGAGAACAGAGCCGCGAGGTTCGGATTCATCATCAGCAAGCAGGTGGGCACCGCAGTGGTGCGCAATTCCGTGCGTCGTCGGCTCAAGGCGGTGTGCGCGGAGGCGCTTCCACGGGTTCCTGAGGGCACGGATGTCGTCATCCGTGCCCTTCCTGCGTCTGCGACCGCCTCTTACGCGGAGCTTCGAGCCGATGTCGATCGGTGCCTCCGCCGCCTGGAGCCGGCGGCTTCCGCGGTGTCGGCATGACCGCCCTTCCGGCGTCGTCCGTCGGGACCGCACATCTGCATGCGCAGGACCTGGTGCGGAGCATTCCGGTGATCCCGCGGAATCTCGTGCTGGGGTTCCTCACCGCCTACCGCAAGGTCATCTCGCCGATGTATGGAGATGTCTGTGCGTACTACCCCAGCTGTTCCGCCTACGCTGTAGGTGCGGTGCAGCAGCACGGCGCAGTGAAGGGGGCGGCGCTCTCCGCATGGCGCATCCTCCGCTGCAACCCCTGGACCACCGGCGGCGTCGATGACGTCCGTCCGCACGAACACTTCCGTTACGACCTGACCGCACACGGTTTCGTCGTCCCTTCCCGAAAGGACTGATCGGTGGGTCTTGACCTTCTGCTCGCCAGCGCGACTCCCAGCCCTCAACCGGCGGGGGGTGGCTTCGATCTGATCGGCACCATCCTGTGGCCGCTCAAGTGGGTGGTCGAGCTGATCCTCGTCGCCTGGCACTGGCTTCTGGCGGCTGTCGGTCTGCCCGCGGCCTCCGGCATCACCTGGGTGCTGTCGATCGTCGGACTCGTGATCGTCGTCCGTGCTGCTCTCATTCCGCTGTTCGTCAAGCAGATCAAGAGCCAGCGCAAGATGATGGAAATCGCTCCTGAACTGCGAAAAGTTCAGGAGAAGTACCGCGGCAAGAAGGATCAGCTCTCTCGTGAGGCCATGAGCCGCGAGACCATGGCGCTGTACAAGAAGCACGGTACGACACCGATGTCGAGCTGTCTGCCGCTTCTGGTGCAGATGCCGATCTTCTTCTCGCTCTACAGCGTGCTGAGCGATGTCAGCAAGCACGCTCGAGACAACATCGGTGGTGTCGGTCTCCTCAGCCCGGAGCTGACGAAGGAGTTCTACGACGCGAAGCTGTTCGGTGTGGCGTCGCTGCACGAGACGCTGGGTAACGCGATCGATGCGCAGAACACGACGGCCATCATCATCCTGGTCACGCTCGTGGTGCTCATGATCGGGTCGCAGTTCTTCACGCAGCTGCAGATCATCTCCAAGAACCTGTCGCCCGAGGCCAAGACCGGCCAGGCGTACCAGATGCAGAAGATCATGCTGTACGTGTTGCCGCTGGGCTTCATCTTCTCGGGTGTCTTCTTCCCGCTCGGAGTCGTCGTGTACTGGTTCATCTCGAACCTCTGGACCATGGGTCAGCAGTTCCTCGTCATCCGCGAGATGCCCACTCCCGGTTCCGAAGCTGCCAAGGCACGCGAGGAGCGTCTTGCACGCAAGGGCAAGGCGATCGATTCCTCCGGCAAGGTCGTTCCGATGGCTGCCTACGAGGCTGAGCAGCAGCGTCTGCTCGAAGAGGCCGAGAAGGCGAAGGCAGAAGCACCGAAGCGTCAGCAGCCGGTCGGCAAGAAGCGTGCGAAGAAGAAGGGGAGCGGTTCATGAGCGAGACCATGACCGACAACACCGAGCCGACTGTGGCCCAGCTCGAGAACGAGGGAGACGTCGCGGCGGACTACCTCGAGGAGCTTCTCGACATCGCGGACATCGACGGTGATCTGAACCTGGATGTGCGGCAGGGTCGGGCATACGTCTCCGTCGAGGCTGAGGGCGATGCGCTGGCGTTGCTCTCCGCTCCGGAGACCGTGCAGGCTCTGCAGGAGCTGACTCGTCTCGCGGTGCAGAGCAAGACCGGTTCCTTCTCACGACTGATCCTCGACATCGCAGGCTCGCGCGACACGCGTCGTCGCCAGCTGGAGACCCTGGTCGACGCCGCGGCCGCCAAACTCGACGAGGGTTCCTCCCAGGCATCTCTGCCCTCGATGTCGAGCTATGAGCGCAAGCTCGTCCATGACATCGCCGCCGACCGGGGCCTGGTCTCCGAGTCCTACGGCGAGGGTGCTGACCGTCACACGGTCCTGCGCCGACGCTGACGTTTCACGTGAAACATCGGTCGAACGGGGACGCTCATGAGTGATCTCGAGCAGGAGCCCTCCTCCGCTGCCGGTCTCTTCGGGGATCGTATCGACGCGGCGCGTGCCTTCACGGCTGCTCTTTCGCGCGAGGGGGAGGAGCGCGGCCTCATCGGCCCCCTCGAGCTCCCGCGTCTGTGGACGAGACATATCCTCAACAGTGCGATCGCCGCTCCGCTGTTCCACGGTTCGGTGGCGGATATCGGTTCGGGGGCCGGCCTACCGGGGCTCGTGCTCGCAATCGCGCGTCCTGATGTGCAGTGGACGCTGATCGAGCCGATGGAACGACGGGTCACCTGGCTCAACGAGCAGGTGGAGGCGCTGGATCTGCCCAACGTCGTGGTGCTGCGAGCTCGCGCGGAGGACGTACGTCCTCCGGAGGGCTTCGATGTGGTCACCGCTCGTGCGGTGAGTGCGCTCCGTACCTTGATTCCGCTGACCGCTCCGCTGGTTCGCGATGGTGGTGAGCTCGCCCTGCTCAAAGGCATGAATGCAGCGAACGAGATCGATGCCGCACAGAAGCAGATCAAGAAGTTCCGCGTCTCGGACGTTCGCGTCGAGGTGCTGGGTGAGGGAGTCATCCCCGAGACGACTCGGGTGATTCGCGCGCGCGTCCGCTAGTCACGTCTTCATCGAAGGGGGATGTTTCACGTGAAACATCCCCCTTCGTGTTCATCGGCAGGGCGTCATCGCTCGGGCATCACCGTCTCCGCGCTTTGGCGCCCGTAATGCCTCGCTCCGCGCGCGACCAACCAGGGCTCTCACGACCTCGACGAGACCGACTGCCCACCTGAAGGCGCGCGCCGCACGCAGCGCGATGTTCGCCGGGAGGGGAAGCCCTATCGCCGCAGCTCCCCAGTTAGGACACCTCACCATCGCCATCGCCATCGGCATCATGTCGCTCGAATGGTTCTGCATCGCTGGGAGAAGCTCGGAATCGTTGTGCACTACGTCTCGTGAGCACCACTAGCCAGGCATCCTCGTGCGCTGCGTCGTGATGGCTCTGGTGCCGTCCGCGTACGCGGTGTTTCACGTGAAACGGGTACGCCAAAGAGGGGGAGTTCCGGGCGCGCGGCGTCCTGGGAGGAGAGTTGTCGACTCGGACATCTGGCGTGTAGCCCCGAGACATCCGTGGCGCGACATTCGAGGCACAACACCCGTGACGTGAAGCCCTGGCATAGACCCGGGGTGTTCGTGTTGCGCTAGCCCCGCATGATGGGGCGGTCCACTGTGAGAGATCGGTGGCTGGGAATCGTCCGGCCTAGGTTCAAGCGAATCCCGACATCGAAGGGTGGCGGCTTCATAATGTTGCTCTTCTACCGTGTTTCACGTGAAACATGCAGATCGCACCGTTGATGAAGCCCTCTGCGTCGAGGAGGGGGCTTGCTCTGCGCGGTAGAGAACAGATCTGTCGCGCGCCCAAGTCCTTGAGACTAGACGGAGTGTCGCAGACAGCCGGCAGTGAGAAGCTCCTGGTTACTGCCCGGCGGATGGCCTACGCCGGCCTCATGGTCTTGCCTCTCGACGGTGTTTCACGTGACACATGCAGACCGGACCACCTATGCCGGCCCCCTGGTCGAGGAGAGTTGGCCGAGTCATCCTCTGTCGCGCGTCCGGTCCCTGACAACAGACGGAGTGTCGCAGGCAGCCGGCGGTGAGAAGCTCCTGGTGGCTGCGCGGCGGATGGCATACGACGGCTTCGTGGTTTCGCCGCTCGAAGGTGTTTCACGTGAAACATGCAGACCAGACCGCCTGTGACGGCCCTTTGGTCGAAGAGAGTGGGCTGAGTCATCCTCTGTGCGGTATAGAACAGATCTCGACGTGCGCCGGAAGCGCCTGAGGATAGACGGAGTGTCGCAGGCACCCGGGGGATAGAAGTTGTTGGTGGCTGAGAGTCGGACGGCGCCCGCCGGCTCTGCCGACACAGGGACGTCTGAAACCACACACGTGGCGCAGCGCAGGGGCGGAGTTCCTCGCCGTGGCCGGCCAGAGACGTGAGAACCACTCCCGTCTGAGTCAGTGGGTGGTGACACTGAAACATGACCGGCGTGGCGGTGCCGAGCGCAGCGAAGCTCGTCACTCTGTCGGCGATACCATCAGGCGGCCCCGGCACACTCCGTCTACTGTTGAGACTCCTGCAAGTGGGGTGCGCTGTACCCGCCAGCACCGGGAGAGGGCAGCCCGGCACGCTAGCTGATGTCATCATCGCCACAGTGCGCACTGTTTCACGTGAAACATCCGCCGTCCGGCGCATGAAGCGGAGCGGGAGAAGCCGGTATCGCGGAGACTGGCCGCGGGAACGAGGACCCCGACGCGCTTCCCTCGAGCTGCGACAGTGCTCTCGTCATCGAACGTCTCTGCTTGCGATTAGAGTGGAACGCGGCCCCGAAAGGAGTGGATGTTTCACGTGAAACCATCCGAGAAGACATCCTCGAGCGAATCGTTCGGGATGGACACGCCGCTTGCGCGGGAACTCGCTGACCTCTCCGCCCGCAGGCGCGCACTCGAAGGGGTCGCCGTGGAGTTCACCGGCGAAACCCGCGTTCTCACGGTGTCGAACCAGAAGGGTGGAGTGGGAAAGACCACCACCGCCGTGAACATCGCTTCCGCACTGGCAGGGATGGGCGGAAAGGTGCTGGTCATCGACCTCGACCCGCAGGGAAACGCATCCACAGCCCTGGGAGTACCCCACAGTGCTGAGGTCTCCAGTGTCTACGACGTGCTGATCGACGAGCTTCCGCTGGCAGACATCGTGCAGCAGAGCCCGGAGGATCCCAACCTCTTCTGCGCACCGAGCACGATCCACCTCGCGGGGGCGGAGATCGAGCTGGTCGCGCAGGTCGCTCGAGAGCATCGTCTTCGTCGCGCGCTCGACGTGTACCTCGCAGAGCACCCGATGGACTTCGTCATCATCGACTGCCCACCCTCCCTGGGCCTGCTCACGATCAATGCCTTCACCGCCGCGACAGAAGTGTTCATCCCCATCCAGTGCGAGTACTACGCACTGGAAGGATTGAGCCAACTGCTCGGCAGCATCCAAATGATCCAGAAGCACCTGAACCCGGTGCTCCACCTCTCGACGATCCTGCTGACGATGTTCGATGGGCGTACCCGTCTAGCACAGCAGGTCGCGGAGGAAGTGCGGACGCATTTCCCCGAGCAGGTGCTGGAGACCGTTATCCCTCGATCCGTGCGGGTATCCGAGGCCCCGAGTTTCGGCCAGACTGTGATCGCCTACGACGCCCAATCCGCCGGCGCGATCGCATACCGTGAGGCCGCTGTTGAGATCGCGTCGCGCAGAGCGACGCAGAGCAAGGAGAAATGATGGCGAAGCGCACTGGACTGGGCCGGGGCATCGGTGCCCTCATCCCCACGGCGGATCAGTCGGAACGTCCCGTCGATGTCTTCTTCCCGGGCGCGAGCCTGCGACAGACGAGCACCGAGGAGGCTCCCGCGGCCGATACCGAGGCGCCGGAGCTCGAGAATGTGCCCGGCATTCATCTGGTCCAGGTCGACCCGAACAGCATCGTCGCGAATCCGCGTCAGCCTCGGACGCACTTCGACCCCGAGGATCTCGCAGAGCTGGTGCACAGCGTCCGAGAGTTCGGGGTGCTGCAGCCCGTCGTGGTTCGTAAGAACGCCGATGGCGAGTACGAGCTCATCATGGGGGAGCGCCGCACGCGTGCTGCGCGCGAGGCCGGCCTCGACGTCATCCCCGCGATCGTCCGTGACACTGCAGACGAGGATCTGCTGCGCGACGCCCTGCTGGAGAACCTCCACCGTTCGGAGCTGAACCCGCTCGAAGAGGCCTCTGCATACCAGCAGCTGCTCGACGACTTCGGAATCACCCAGGAGGAACTGGCCACGCGCATCGGCCGTTCCCGCCCGCAGATCAGCAACACGATTCGACTGCTGAAGCTCCCCGTCCCGGTGCAGCAGCGGGTGGCCGCCGGAGTGCTCACCGCCGGACACGCGCGAGCGATCCTGAGTCTCGAGACACCGGAGTCGATGCAGCGCCTTGCGGACAAGGTCGTGAATGAAGACCTCTCGGTGCGCGCGACGGAGGAAGCGGCGAAGGCACAGCCCCGTGCCGGGTCGTCCGCGAAGCCGACCCCGGGTGCGCGACGCGCGTATCTGGATGAGGTGGCCGGCAAGCTCGGCGACCGTCTCAACACGCGTGTGAAGATCGCATTGGGAGCGCGAAAAGGGCAGGTCACTATCGATTTCGCTTCCATCCAGGATCTCAATCGGATTCTCGAGGAGCTCGGAGAAGGCGGTTACGGCTCGTCGAAGTGAGGTCCCGCCAGCGGCAGCGCT
Source organism: Microbacterium sp. Ag1 (assembly GCF_001005635.1). NCBI lineage: Bacteria > Bacillati > Actinomycetota > Actinomycetes > Micrococcales > Microbacteriaceae > Microbacterium > Microbacterium sp. Ag1. Next base: position 13,561 of record NZ_LBCR01000029.1, on the reverse strand, counting down.
AGCCTAGACTCGCGTCATCGTGACGACGAGGGGGATGTCATGTCGAGAACAGCCGGTCCAGCAGCCATCAAACGCCGCGTGATCGCGGTCAGTATCGCCGCAGCGTTAGGTGGATTCCTCTTCGGATTCGACACGGCTGTGATCAACGGCGCGGTCGACGCGCTCGCGGGCGACGTGTCCGGATTCGACCTCGGTACTGCGCTCAAGGGCTTCGCCGTGTCGTCGGCCCTCATCGGATGTGCCGTGGGCGCCTGGTTCGCCGGCCCCGTCTCCAACAAGTACGGACGCATCCCCGTGATGGTGGTCGCAGCCACCATGTTCTTCATCTCCGCGATCGGATCCGGTCTCGCCTTCAGCGTCGTCGACCTCATCATCTGGCGGGTGATCGGAGGACTGGGGGTCGGTGCCGCCTCCGTGATCGCGCCGGCGTACATCGCCGAGGTGTCACCCGCAGCGATCAGAGGTCGCCTGGGCTCGCTGCAGCAGCTGGCGATCGTCACCGGTATCTTCGCCGCGCTGCTCTCCGATGCGCTGCTCGCAGGCATCGCCGGTGCGGCAGACCAGCCGCTGTGGGGACTCACCGCCTGGCGCTGGATGTTCATGGTCGCCGCGATCCCTGCGCTGGTCTACGGCCTCGTCTCGCTGCGGCTCCCGGAGTCTCCGCGCTATCTGGTGCGCAAGGGCGAGCTGAAACGGGCGGCAGACGTGCTGGAGACCGTCACCGGCACGGTCGATGTCCAGGGCAAGATCGAGGAGATCACCGGCACGATCAACACGGAGCGCTCGGAATCGTTGCGTGATCTGCGTGGCAATCGACTGGGGCTGAAGCCCATCGTCTGGATCGGCATCCTGCTGTCCGTGTTCCAGCAGTTCGTCGGTATCAACGTCATCTTCTACTACTCGACGACGCTCTGGCAGTCGGTGGGCTTCGATGAGTCCAGTGCTCTCCTGACCTCCGTCATCACCTCGGTCACGAACATCGTGGTCACGATCGTGGCGATCCTGCTCGTCGACAAGGTCGGTCGCCGGATCATGCTGCTGGTGGGCTCGGTCGGCATGACCGTGACGCTCGGCCTCATGGCAGTGGCCTTCTCGTTCGGCACGCTCGATGCGCAGGGGACCGCGACGCTCCCCGATCCGTGGGCCACGATCGCCCTGATCTGTGCGAACGGATTCGTGGTGTTCTTCGGTGCGAGCTGGGGGCCGCTGGTCTGGGTTCTGCTCGGCGAGATCTTCCCGAACTCCATCAGAGCCGGAGCCCTCGCGGTGGCCGCAGCGGCACAGTGGGTCGCCAACTTCTTCATCTCCACGACCTTCCCGGCCTTCGCCGAGATCGGCCTCACGTTCGCCTACGGGTTCTACGCGTTCTTCGCGCTCCTGTCGTTCTTCTTCGTGTTCTTCAAGGTGCCGGAGACCAAGGGCAGGGAGCTCGAGGACATGACGGAGAACATGAAGGTGGAGCGCCGGCGGGGTCCGCAGCCGACGTAGGCTGGGAGTATGACCGAGTCCGTACAGCGCCGCGCCAGCCTGGAAGTGCTGCGCGCCGAAGCATCGGACGAACTCGCGGTCCTCATCCAGGAGCGGCTTCTCGGGGGAGAGGATCCGTGGGAGTTCATGGAGGAGCTCCCGAGCGTCGACGAACTCGTCGTCTACCTGCTGCGCGCGGACAACATCAATGCGAACGACGGTGTGCGCCCGAACGCGGCGAGGCACTACCGGGTGCTGCGGCAGATCGCCCTGGAGTACCCGGAGCTGACATCGGCGGTCTGGGGCCTCCTGGACGAGAAGCAGCGCCACCGCCGCTGGGATCCGACCGTCGCCGACGCCTCCTGACGTGGAGGCCGTGCTCGTTCCGCACGACCCGACGTGGTCGGAGACCTTCGCACGTGTCGCGGCGGAACTGCGCAGCCACGGGAATCCGGACTGGCTCGTCGAACACGTCGGATCCACGGCGATCCCCGGGATGAGCGCCAAGCCGATCATCGACGTCGCGGTGCGCATCGCCGACGACGAGGATCTCGATCTGCATCGACCTGGGCTCGAGGCCGCAGGATGGGCGGTCGGGAGCAGTATCCGAAGCCATCGGGTGATGATCATCGAGGAGAACGGTGTACGCACGCGAATCGCCCACTTCTTCGAAGCCGCCGATTGGGATCAGGTGAACCAGCGCATCCTTCGCGACTGGCTGTTGCAGAACCCGGAGGATGCCCGGCTCTACGAGCGGGCGAAGCACGCTGCGGTCGACGCCTCGCGCAGGGGAGACGAGTCGTACAACGCGGGAAAGACCGCGGTGGTTCAGCTCCTCGTCGACCGTGCACGTGCTGCTCGCGGGCTGCCGTCGGTCTCCGTGTACGACAAAGACTGAGCAGAGCGGTTCGCGGGACGACTCGGGGCGGATACGAGAAAGGGCCACACCTCCCCGGGAGGTGCGGCCCTTTCTCTCTGGGGACTCAGCCGATGAACGCGGCCAGGTCCTTTTCCAGCGCGAACTTGGGCTTCGCGCCGATGATGGTCGTCTTGACCTCACCGCCGTGGAAGACCTTCATCGCCGGGATCGACGTGATCTGGTACTTCATCGCCAGCTCGGGGTTCTCGTCGACGTTGAGCTTGAGGATGGTGATCTTGTCGGGGTTGTCCGCCTGGATCTCGTCCAGGACCGGCGCGACCATACGACACGGACCGCACCACTCAGCCCAGAAGTCCACCAGCACGGGACCGTCGGCCTGCAGAACGTCCTGCTCCCAGGTCGCCTGGCTCGTAGCCTTTGCACTCATCAGAGTTCTCCTTGATTCGAGGTTCGCCTGCTACAACAGCGGGCGAGGGAAAAGTGTTCCCGCCCCTACGCGGTGGCGGTGAGGATCTCCGCGGCCTCGGCGGCCGGAACCTCCACGGAGGGGTCTTCGAGGTCGGCCAGGAAGTGCTCCGCGTCGAGAGCGGCGACCGTGCCGGAGCCGGCCGCCGTGATGGCCTGACGGTACGTGGGGTCGATCACGTCACCGGCAGCGAAGACTCCCGGAACCGACGTCTTCGACGAGCGGCCGTCGACCCAGATGGTGCCCTCCGGGGTCAGTTCGAGCTTGTCGTGCACGAGGTGCGTGCGCGGGTCGTTGCCGATCGCGATGAAGAGCCCGTCGAGCGGGAGATCGCTGAGCGTGCCGTCGACCGTGGAACGCAGCTGCACACCGGTCACGGAGTCGCCTCCGAGGACCTCGGCGACCTCGCTGTTCCACACGAACTCGATCTTCTCGTTCGCGAAGGCACGCTCCTGCATGATCTTCGAGGCCCGCAGGGTGTCCTTGCGGTGGATCACGTAGACCTTGTCGGCGAAGCGGGTGAGGAACGTGGCCTCTTCCATGGCGGAGTCGCCACCGCCGACGACGGCGATCGTCTTCTCGCGGAAGAAGAATCCGTCGCACGTGGCACACCAGGAGACGCCGTAGCCCGAGAGGCGCTCTTCGCCCGCGATGTCGAGCTTGCGGTACGCCGAGCCGGTCGCGTAGATGAGGGACTGCGTCTCGTGTTCCGCACCGCTGCCGAGGATGACCTTCTTGACGGGCCCCTCGAGCTGGAGTTCGGTGACATCGTCGTAGACGACCTCGGTGCCGAACTTCTCCGCCTGCTCCTGGAACTTGGCCATGAGCTCAGGTCCCTGGATCCCTTCGGGGAAGCCGGGGTAGTTCTCGACCTCGGTGGTGTTCATCAGCTCTCCGCCGACCTCGACGGAGCTCGCGATGAGCAGCGGCTTGAGGTTCGCCCTGGCCGCGTAGATGGCAGCCGTGAATCCGGCGGGGCCGGAGCCGATGATGATGACCTGACGCATGTGATCTCCGTCTTAGAAACTGCAGTCGAATGACCTTCGAATGCTTCAACCCATGGTAACCGCGAGGCATTCCCTGCGCAGGGTGGGGCGCAGGCCGCGGAGCGGGGTGGGTGGGTGGATCAGCGCCCGGGGAGGAACCGGCGGACGAGAGCAGTGCCGGCCTTGAGCTCGGGGGCGCGCATCACGGCGAGGATCGCGACATAGACGACCACCACGACGAGGCCGATGATCGCGGTACCTACGGCACCCTGGATCTTGTCGACCATCATCCATCCTGAGGTACCGCCGAGCAGGACGAATGCTCCCCAGCCGGCCAGCCCCGCCGGGATGCCGGCGATCGCGAACCGGCCGATGGCCGACATCCAGGAAGCCACCTGCAGGCCACCGATCTTTCGATGCAGCAACCAGGTGGCGAGGATCGTCTGCAGGATGCTCGCGATCGACTGTCCGAGCGCGACCGCAGCGGCGAGCGACGTCAGAGGGATGATCCCCGCCTCCCGCATGCCGAGGGCGACGAGAGCGGTGACGACGATGAGGACGCACTGGATGATCGTGAACCAGAACGGGGTACGGGTGTCGTCGTAGGCGTAGAAGGTTCGCTGCACGATGAAGAGGATCGTGAGGGGGATGAGTCCGACGAGGTAGGCGATGAGCACCAGAGCAGCCGCCTGAGCGTCGTCGGCGGAGTCGGTGAATACACGGGATGCGGGGATGGCGGCAGCGGCGACGGCGGCGGCTGCTGCCACGATGAAGAACAACAGGGTTCGAATGCTTCGTGCGATGTCGGCCCGGACCTCATCGTCGCGTCCGGCGGCGGCGTGACCGCTGATCTGGGTGAAGTACGGAGTCCCGATCGAGAGCACGATCACCGAGTACGGCAGCATGAAGATCAGCCAGGCGTTCGCTGTCACCGTGGCGGACGCGCCGAGACCGGCCACCTCACTGACGATGTACCCCTGAAGAACCCCGGCGGAGAGGCTCGCGAAGGCCATGAGGAACGTCCAGCCCGCCAGGCGACCGACGTTGCCGAGCCCCACCCCCCGCCAGTGGAAGTCGGGTTTCAGTGCGAGGCCGGTGCGACGCCAGAAGACGAGGAGGACGACCGCCTGGAGCGCGATGCCGAGGGTGGCAGTGGCACCGAGCAGCGTGATCATCTCCGGCGTCCAGTCGGAGGCCTTCGTGGACACGGGACCGAACAGTGCTCCGAGCGCGAGGAAGCCTGCGATGGACACGATGTTGTTGACGACAGGAGCCCAGGTGAACGGGCCGAAGATCTTTCGTGCGTTGAGTGCCTCGCCCAACATGGCGTAGAGGCCGTAGAGGAGGATCTGCGGCAGGCACCAGTAGGCGAGTGCCGTGGCGAGGGCGAGAGTGGACTCGTTCGCCTTGCCGGCGACCAGATGCACCAGCCATGGAGCTGCTGCCGTCGCGAGTCCCGTCACCACGACCAGAACGACCGTGCCCAGGGTGAACAACTTGGAGATGAAGGCGTTGCCGCCGTCGGCGTCCGCCGTCGCCTTGACGATCTGCGGGACGATCACGGCCGTGAGGATCCCCACGGAGATCAGGGAGAACACGCTGTTCGGAAGCTGGTTCGCGTAGGTGAACGCGTCGGCCGCTTCGGATGCGACAGATCCGAGCACACCGACGAGGACGATGCTGCGCAGGAGCCCGGTGACGCGTGAGACGAGGGTGCCGGCGCCGATGATGGCGCTCGCCCGGCCGAGGCTACTCATTCGTATCCGGGGTCGAGGACGTGTCGTGGGCCGATGACGTGCCGTTGCTCGGTGTCCCATCCGGTCGGGCGTTCACGGCGTCCTCTTCCAATGACTCGATCTCCGCTTCCACGGCTGCCTCTTCGGCGGCCTCTCGGCGCTTGCGGCGGACGGTGCGGATCACGCCGAGCGCGATGAGGAGTGCGGCGAGACCCCCGAAGACGACGAGGCCGATGGTCTCCCACTCCGCCCGCACAGCCACCCGGATCTTCTGCTGATCCTGGATCTGCACGCCGGTGGGGCTGTAGAGGCTGAGGCGCAGGTCGACCTCGCCGCTGCCGACCCGTGCGGACACCGGGACCTTGACGCGCTTCGTGGAGTTCGCCTCGACGACCGTCTCCGTCATCGGCTTCACCTCGAGCCGAGGGTCGGTGGGGGAGACGAACAATTGCACCGTCACCGGCCACGGCAGATCGTTGCGCACAGCGATCGGCAGATCAGCGTTGGCGGTGAGCAGTTGGATCGTGCTCGACGGGGGGATGCTCACGGCGGCGAGCGTCTCCGAGGTGCGCTTCTGGTGCTCCTCGACCTTCTTCGCGAAAGCCTTCGCCGACGATCCGACGGACAGCGTCCGGAGGATCCTGATGCGTTCAGGGCTCAGCAGCACCTGCGGGTCAGCGAGGATCGACGAGAAGGCGGTGAGCGTTCCCTCGTCGGCCAGGAGGGTCGTCACCGCTGCCGCACGCGCGGGATCGGCTTCCGATGTGAGCGCGGCCGATGCGGGCGGGGTGGCGCGCAGTGCCGAGAGTTCGAATCCGATCGAATCGGCCGTCGAGATCGCGTCGCGCAGCGCGTCCGCATTGCGGTTCTCGTCGCGGTCGAGCCCGATCAGCAACGGGGCACCCGCGACGCGGCTCTCAGCCAGTGTCAGGAGCGCGGCGGCTTCGGCCAGGAGCCGTTGACGATCGACGGAGTCGGCCTCCGCGGCGACCTGGGAAAGAGTCTGCGACAGGCCGCTGTCGGTGACCAGGAGGTCGTGCCCGCCGGCGGTGGCGTGCGCGGCGCTCTGTCCGCCCAGCGCTGCGGAGGAGACGATGGTGCTCGTCCCCTCACCCAGGTAGCTCGCGAAGGTGTCGAGATCCTCTTCTCGCAGCTCGTCGTCCGGCCACAGGATCTGAGGGAGCGCGCCATCGATCGCCGTGAGCTCCGCGTCGTCGGGCAGCTGAGGAGTGCCGGTCGGGCTGGGCGTCGGGCCTGGTGTCGCGGTCGAGTCCGTCGGCGGCGACGACGTGGCAGGCGTCTGCGGAAAGTCGGCGGGGTTCAGGAACGTCGCCAACGTCGTCGGCTGCAGCAGCGCGGGTAGACCCGCCTGCGCTTGCGCCGTCGCATCCGCATCGCCGAACTGCAGTGCGAACCGCGTGTTCGGCAGAGCTTCGAGTCGGTCGAGCCACTCCCGCGCGGTCTCCGGAGCCGCGGAACCGAGAGCGCGGATCGCGGCGAGAATGGCGGGATCGATGGCGAGCACCGCAGTGGTGCCGGCCACACCGTCGAGCTGAGTGGTCAGGGCCCCCTCGGGTCCGGTGAGAGTACTGAGTTCCTCCGCGCTCAACAGCACGCCGTTGTCGGGAGTCGCCGTGAGCGGGACCATCACGCCGACCTGAGCGGTCTGGGAATCGGCGACGACGAGCACGCTGGTCGCCGTGGCCTCGACCGTCGCCGTACGATCCTCAGGTGTGTTCACCGTCTTGGCACCCGTGAGCTCCGCCCGCAGCGGGTAGACACCGGGGGCGAGGGCGCCGAGGGTCTCGGCAGGGACGAAGACCGTGGTCATGCCGGAGGCACCGGCATCGAGCGCGGCCGTCGTGTCTGAGCCGATCGTGTCGAAATCGCCCGGTGCCTCGCCCTCATCGAGCCAGTTCGTGACGGAGGCTTCGTCTGTCAGGGGAGTCCTGCTGAGCTCCACCTGCACCTGACCGCTCGACAGCTTCGATTCCGTCTCGTTCTGCACCGTGAGCATCGCCGTGGTGGAGGAGCCGGGGGCGACGAGGCCGCGCAGACCTGCGGAGACATGGAAGGCGACGCTCGCTTCCTCGTCTGAAGCGGACCCGCCGGCGGCGACGGCCGTGCTCGGTGCGACGGCCGCGCAGGCGCCCAGCACGATAGCGAGGACGGCGGTCCTGCCTGCGAGTCTTCGCAGGCGCGCACGGAGGCCGTGCTCGGGGGTGATGGCGGTCATGAGGGTCTTCCTCGAACGCCCGGAACGGGGCTGCTCGTGAGTACTGACCTCCTGATTCTAGGAGGCACAGGGAAGGAGAACCCTGAAGACGCGTAGAGTGACGGCCGTGTCCGACACCCCCACACCTCACCCAGACCCTCTTCGCACCTCCGCGCTGGCCGCTGATCTCGATGCCGCCGACTTCCGGTCCGCACCTCTCCGTCGCCTGTGGGGCGAGGAGGCGGACGACGCCCTCGCCAGGGGGATGCGCGAGCCGATCCTGCGGGCCATCGCCGAGGACTCCGGAGTTCTGGCCACCCTCGGCCGTCTGCTGGTGCTCGGCATGAGTCAGCCGCGTGCGGCGGTCGCTGCCGCGCTGCCGAAACTCGGCGTGGAGGGACTCCAGGCGCTCGGACTCGCCACCGCGGATGCCGAGACGGTGACCCCGACGGCCCTGTTGCGTCCGCAGTCCTTCGTGGATGCCGAGGGTGTCGGCGAGTGGTGGATCGCCAGCGACCTCGACGAGGTCGCCCTCGACGGCCCTCTCCCCGCCGATCATGTGCTCGGCGTCGGCGGAGCCTCGCGCACCCTCGCCGAGACGATCGTGCCCATCCAGGTCGATCGCGCTCTCGACCTCGGCACCGGGTGCGGGATCCAGGCGCTCCTCGTCGCCCGTCGTGCCGGCACGGTGGTCGCAACCGACATCTCGGTCAGGGCACTGGCGTTCGCCGAGCTCAACGCGCGGGTCAACGGGGTGACCAACATCGAGTTCCGTCACGGCAGCATGTTCGACCCCGTCGCGGGCGAAGCGTTCGATCTGATCGTCTCCAATCCGCCGTTCGTCATCACACCGCGGGTGGAGGGCGTTCCCGCGTATGAGTACCGCGACGGCGGACTGGTGGGCGATGCCCTCGTCGAGCAGTTCGTGCGGAGCGCTCCGGCGCATCTGACGCGGAACGGAATCGCGCAGCTGCTCGGCAACTGGGAGTCGCGGGCAGGGGTCACCGGTCTCGCCCGTCTGGAGGCCTGGGTGCCGAGCGAGCTCGACCTCTGGGTCGTCGAACGGGAGGAGCTGTCGCCGTTGGGGTATGCCGAGCTGTGGATCCGCGACGGGGGCACCACCCCGCGTGACCCGGCATTCACTCCGTTGCTGACCGCCTGGCTCGATGATTTCGCCGCCCGCGGCGTGACCTCGATCGGCTTCGGCTACGTGCTGATGCGTCGAGGTCTGTCGTCCCCTCCACTCCGGCGCACGGAGCGGATCTCCCAGCAGGTGTCGAACGTCGGTGCCGCGCTCGGAACCGGGCTTGCCGCGCATGACGCGCTCGCCGAGGGGATCCCCTCGACACTGCTGACGGCGCCCGATGTCACCGAGGCCCGCCACCTGCTGCCGGGCAACGACGACCCCAGCGTCATCGAACTGCGACAGGGTGGCGGTTTCGCGCGCACCGTGAACGTGGACCCTGCGCTCGCCGGGTTCGTCGGGGCCTGCGACGGCGACCTCACCGTGGTGCAGATCGTCTCGGCCCTGGCCGACCTCTTCGAGGTTCCCCTCGCAGACCTGTGGGCCGAACTCGAGCCCCGCATCAGATCGCTCGTGCTGGACGGCATCCTCGTACCGGGGGAATAGCTGAGGGATACATGCGTTGGAATAGATCATGAAGGCTTTCGGATTCCTCTCCTTCGGGCACTATGCAGACGTGCCCGGCTCAGCTACCCGCACCGCGGGCGACATGCTGAAGCAGACCATCGAGATCGCCGAGGGCGCAGACGAGATCGGTGTGAACGGCGCCTACGTGCGCGTGCACCACTGGGCGCGTCAGGCCGCCTCGCCGATGCCCCTGCTGAGCGCCATGGCCGCGCGCACGAAGCGCATCGAGGTCGGGACGGGCGTGATCGACATGCGCTACGAGAACCCGTTCCAGTTCGCCGAGGAGGCCGCCGCCCTCGACCTGATCTCCGACGGCCGCATCGCCCTGGGCGTGAGCCGCGGTTCACCCGAGACGGCTCTGCGCGGCTATGAGACCTTCGGATACGTCGACGAGGAGGACACCGAGCGGGGCAGCGTGATCGCTCGGGAGAAGTTCGACCTGTTCCTCCGTGCGATCGACGGCGAAGGTATCGCCCCCGGAGATCCCCGCATGGTGGGTGCCGGCCGCTACCTCGCGATCGAGCCGCAATCCCCGACCCTGCGCGACCACATCTGGTGGGGATCAGGTTCACGCCCGACGGCGATCGAGACCGGCCGCAAGGGACTCAACATGATGAGCTCGACCCTGGTGACCGAGGCCACAGGGCAGCCTTTCCACGAGTTGCAGCGCGAGCAGATCGACCTCTTCCGCTCGGCCTACAAGGAAGCAGGGCACACGGGCACGCCGCGCGTCTCCGTCAGCCGCAGCGTGTTCCCTCTGGTGTCCGACATGGACCGCGCCTACTTCGGACTTCGCAGCGAGGAGAACGCCGATCAGATCGGCATCATCGACGGATTCCGTTCCACGTTCGGCAAGACCTACGCGGCAGAACCCGACGTGCTGATCGAGCAGCTCCGACAGGACGAGGCGGTGATGGCGGCCGACACGCTGATGCTGACCATCCCGAACCAGCTCGGGCCCGAGTACAACCTGCACGTGCTGGAGTCGTTCGCGAAGCATGTGGCTCCGGCGCTCGGGTGGAAGCCGAACACGGAGGGTCCCGTCCAGGGCGATCCGGTCTGAGCGGGATCGCCGCTCTTGACACGACTTGCTTGACAAGGAGCGCTGGAGCACTGACGCTGGGGAGGCTGCGCCGATCGACGCAGGCTCCCTTCATGCCTTCGGAGGCAGACCATGACCCGTGTTCGCGTCGATCTCAACATCTCGCTCGACGGTTTCGCCACGACGACCGACCAGACCCCGGAGAACCCCTTCGGCGAGGACTGGGGTCGGTTGACGGCGGCATACACGGCCACGCGCACGTTCCACGAGCGTGTCTTCCTCGACACCAGCGGGGCGGGAACGACAGGCGTCGACGAGAAGTACGCCGCGCACTACTTCGAGAACATCGGCGCCGAGATCATGGGCGCCGGGATGTTCGGGCTCCACGCCAACCCGCACGACCCGGACTGGCGCGGCTGGTGGGGCGAGGAGCCGCCGTTCCACGCCCCGGTGTTCGTGCTGACCCACACCCCGCGGCCTTCGATCGAGTTCGCCAACGGCACGAGCTTCCACTTCCTCTCTGCTTCTCCCGAGGAGGCGCTGCAGAAAGCGGTCGAGGCGGCCGCCGGAGCGGACGTGCGGATCGGTGGAGGACCCACGACCGTGCGCGAGTATCTGCGCGCGGGGCTGGTCGACGACCTGCATGTCGGCATCACCCCGATCCTCATCGGCAGCGGGATCCGACTCTGGGACGACCTGCGCGGACTCGAGTCCGGTTACCGCGTCACCTCGGAGGTCGCGGAGTCGGGCGTCACGCACATCACCTTCTCCCGCGAGGATTGACGCCCGCGGCAGGGCGGATCTGGGAGGCTGGACCGGTGCGCATCCGACCCTTCCACCCTGAAGACACCGATGCCGTCGTCGCCCTGTGGGAGGCGGCGGGGCTCACGCGGCCGTGGAACGATCCTCGGAAGGACATCGCCCGGAAGCTGACGGTGCAGCCCGAGCTGTTCGTCGTGGCGGAGGACGAGACGGGGCGCATCCTCGGCTCGGTCATGGCGGGCTACGACGGGCATCGAGGGTGGATGAACTACCTCGCCACGCAGCTCGACGCGCGCGGACTCGGAGTGGGCAGGGAGCTCGTGGCCCACGTGGAGGCCCGTCTGCGAGAACTGGGGTGCCCGAAGGTGAACCTGCAGGTGCGTTCCGGCAACGCGCAGGTGGTCGACTTCTACCGCAGGCTCGGCTACGAGATCGATGACACCGTCGACCTGGGCAAGAGGCTCATCGCCGACGTATAGCTCTGACGTATAGCTCTGACGCATAGCTCCGACGGGTGGTGCGTCAGCTGCCCTCGGGCGGTCCGAACAGCTCTTCGCCGTGCTCGTGGAGGAGCTTGTAGGCGTCGGCGAAGGTCTCCGGTTCCGGCTCACCAGGTTTCCCGTAGCGCGCGAGGAGCAGGCCGAGCAGTCCGCGTGCGGGCGGAGTGAGCGGCTTCAGCTGATCCTTCTCACCGGGCTGGGGTGCCGTGTCCTCCGGATTCGGAGGCGTGTAGGCGGGCGTGGTCACCGGCCAGTCGGACGGGTGCCGGGGTTTGTCGAGATTCACCACGTTCAGGAGCGTGTTCGCCGACGCGTCGCGGTCGTTGAGCGGCTTGAGTCCGTGCAGGCGCGAGAGGGTGGCGGTCACCGAGCCGTGATGCATCTCGTCGTGGATGATGCTGCCGCGCTTCGTGTAGGCCGACACGGCGATGGCCGGGACACGGCAGCCCAGTCGATCGAACGTGAACCCCATCTCGCCCGGTCCGGTATCGGGGGTGGGCTTCGTCACCGCGGGCGGCGGCACGTGGTCGTAGCAGCCGCCGTGCTCGTCGAACGTGATCAGCAGCAGCGTGTTGACGGCGTTCGACCCCTTCGGGGAGGCACTCGTGCGCACCGCCTCGTAGATGTCGTGGATGAGCCTGTCGCCCGCCCGCACATCCGAGATCGCGCTGTCGAACACGGGCTCGCCGTCGACCTCGCTCTCACGCGGCGACCCGAAGGGCGGATGGAAGTCGTTGTGGTCGTAGACCATCCGCGGCTCGATGAAGGCGTAGGCGGGGAGGGTGCCGGCCTTCGCCTCGGCGTAGAAGTCCTCCATCGTGCCGAAATGGTCGGTACGCCAGTACTTCTCCAGCACCGCCGCATGCAGCATGCCGGTGAAGGAGACGAGCTGGAGCTTGTCGATGTAGATCTTCCAGCTCACCTTCTCGTCCTCGAGCCGGTTGAACACCGTCGGCGCGGCCGGTGCATCCAGCCACTTCCGGTAGCCGCCGCCGGCCTGATTGGTCACGAAGCCATGAGACGTGGAGGCGTGGAAGAACGAGCGGTTGCAGAACGTCTGAGATGGGACGCCGGCGTACCAATGGTCGAACACCGCGAACTCCGCGGCGAGCGTGGACAGGACCGGCAGCATCTCGGGCGAGAACGAGCCCATGATGTGCGCCGCCTCTTCGGGCTTCGGGTCGACGCCCTTGCGTAGTCGCCGGAAGTTGATGATGTAGTCCTCGAGAAACCCCGACATCGTCGCCTTCTCGCCGTGGGTTGGGGCGTTGAAGGGGGCGGTCATCTCGTCGACGAAGAGGTCGGCGTTGGTCTTCGGGTCGACCGTGCCGAAGATCTGCGTGTTGACGTGCGGATACTCCTCGCCCGGATCCGGGTCGGGGAGGCTCATGATCCGGTCGGTGTCACCGGTGTACACGTGTGCATCGACGACCGTGCCATCGGACGAGGTGTTGCTGTACGAGCCGAAGTCGAGCCCCTCGAACGTCTCACCCTGCGGCAGGGTCTGCTTCCAGTAGAGGTAGCCGAGCAGGTTGTCGAACGAGCGGTTCTCGCCCATCACGACCACGAGATGGTCGAACCCCGGCTCGCTGCGCGGAGTGAGGGCGGCGAAGGGGTCGGCGTCGGCCGCGAAGCCGTCACGTGCATTGCCGGCGATCGACGCGCCGATCGCTGCCCCACCCGCGCCGCCGACGACCGCGCCCGCGAGAGCGGCTCCGCCGACCTTGAAGAATCCCCGGCGGGAGGCATCGCGGGGAGCATCGGGGGAGGGGGACTCTTCTTCGGCCATGTCGCGATCCTACGACCGCGGGACGGTTGCCGTAGGGAGGACTAGGTGTGATGTCCAGGGACGTTGT